>CAZTCQ010000053.1:0-19508 GCA_964612525.1 uncultured Chitinophagaceae bacterium
CGTGATGTACACTATTCTCATTACGGTCGTCTTTGTACAATTGAGACACCGGAGGGGCCTAATATTGGTTTGATTTCTACTTTGTGCGTTCATGCGAAGATCAACGAAATGGGCTTCATTGAAACACCCTATCGTAAAGTAAAAGAAGGAAAAGTGGATTTGCGCAAGCAAGTTTACCTAAGTGCGGAAGAGGAAGATAAAAAGAAAATTGCACAGGCGAATGCCGATTTAGACGATAAAGGATTTTTTGCTGAAGCAAAAGTAAAATCTCGTCAGACTGGTGATTTCCCAATTTTAGAAAAAGAAGAAATAGAATATATGGATGTTGCGCCTAACCAAATTGTTGGTTTGAGTGCTTCAATGATTCCTTTCCTAGAGCATGATGATGCGAATCGGGCCTTGATGGGATCGAATATGCAACGTCAAGGTGTTCCTTTATTATTACCACAGACTCCTATTGTAGGAACAGGTATTGAGGCAATCGCTGCTCGTGATGCTAGAATTTTAGTAACGGCAGAAGGAAAAGGAACGGTTGAGTATGTAGATGCAGAAGAAATTCATGTGCGTTACCAAAGAAGTGAGACAGAGCGTATCATTTCTTTTGATGATGATTTGAAAATATACAAATTGGTGAAGTTCGAAAGAACGAACCAAGGAACTTGTATGAACTTAAACCCTTGCGTGAAGAAAGGCCAAAAAGTGAAAAAAGGAGACTTTTTAACGGAAGGTTACGCTACGGAAGGCGGAGAGTTAGCATTAGGTAGAAACCTTGTGGTAGCCTTTATGCCTTGGAAAGGGTATAATTTTGAGGATGCAATCGTAATTTCTGAAAATGTGGTTCGTGAGGATTGGTTTACGTCAGTTCATATTGACGAGTTTGATTTACAAGTTCGTGATACAAAATTAGGAGAGGAGGAGTTAACGCCTGACATTCCTAATGTAAGTGAAGAAGCTACGAAGGATTTAGACGAACATGGTGTAATCCGAGTAGGAGCTCACGTAAAAGAAGGAGATATTTTAATTGGAAAGATTACACCGAAGGGTGAAAGTGATCCTACTCCTGAGGAAAAATTACTACGTGCGATCTTTGGTGATAAAGCAGGTGATGCAAAAGATGCCTCTTTGAAAACGCCACCGTCTACTAAGGGTGTTGTAATCAACAAGAAATTATTTGCTCGTAATAAGAAAGATAAATCTCGTAAAGCACAAGAGAAATCTGAATTAGAGAATATAGCAAAAGCACACCAAGAAAATGTAGAGGGTATTAATGAAACATTACTTTCTAAATTAGAAGAGCTTTTAAAAGAAACTAAATCTGCGGGTGTTACAAATCACTATGGTGAGATTGTATTAAACAAAGGATTGAAATTTACAGCGAAAAACTTAAGAGCGATTGACTTCACTTTGGTAAATCCATTAAACTGGACAGACCAAGAAGACATGAACGATTATGTAAATACACTGCTTCATAATTATAACATGCGTTATAATGAAGAGCTAGGTCGTTACAAGCGTCAAGAATTTAATATTACGGTAGGTGATGAGTTACCAACCGGTGTATTGAAACTAGCTAAAATTTATTTAGCGAAGAAGAGTAAGCTGAAAGTGGGAGATAAGATGGCGGGTCGTCATGGTAATAAGGGAATCGTAGCACGTATTGTACGTCGCGAGGATATGCCATTTACTGAAGATGGCCAACCAGTTGATATCGTTTTGAATCCGCTAGGGGTACCTTCTCGTATGAACATTGGTCAGATTTATGAAACCATTTTAGGTTTCGCTGGTTTGAAATTAGGTGTAAAATTTGCAACGCCAATCTTTGATGGAGCAGACGTACACCAAATTCAAGAGCATGTGAAAAATGCAAACTTGCCAAGCATGTGTCATACACATTTATTTGATGGAGAGACGGGTGAGAAGTTTCACCAGAAAACTACGGTGGGTGTTATCTATATGATGAAACTGCATCACTTGGTTGATAATAAGATGCACGCTCGTTCTATTGGACCATATAGTCTGATTACACAACAACCATTGGGTGGTAAAGCTCAGTTTGGTGGTCAGCGTTTTGGTGAGATGGAGGTATGGGCTGTTGAGGCTTATGGAGCTAGTAATATCTTACAAGAAATTTTGACAATTAAGTCGGATGATATTGCCGGTAGAGCCAAGACCTATGAGTCTATTGTAAAAGGTGATAATATCCCTTCATCTGGAATACCGGAGTCGTTCAATGTATTAGTGCATGAACTGAGAGGTCTTGGACTTGATTTGCACTTTGACGAAACTGAAAAATTAAACTAATAATTTTCAATAGCTATTGAAAAAAAATAAATTGATTATAGAATGAATTTAAAAAAAGATATAAAACCAAATCCAAATTTTGATCAGATAACGATTACACTTGCTAGTCCTGATGATATTCTTGACAGAAGCTATGGTGAGGTATTAAAACCTGAAACGATAAACTATCGTACCTATAAACCCGAGCGCGACGGTCTTTTCTGTGAAAAGATTTTTGGGCCCATGAAGGATTTTGAATGTTACTGCGGTAAGTATAAGCGTATCCGTTATAAGGGTATCGTTTGTGATCGTTGCGGGGTGGAAGTAACAGAAAAGAAAGTACGTCGTGAGCGTATGGGACATATCCGTTTGGTAGTTCCTGTGGTGCACATTTGGTACTTCCGTTCGTTGCCGAATAAAATTGGTTACTTATTAGGAACAAGTTCTAAGAAATTAGAATCTATTGTTTACTACGAAAAGTATTGTGTAGTACAAGGTGGTGCAGCTGATGAAATGATTCGTACGGCGCAGCAGCTGAAAGAAGATGCTCCTACTTATATGGAGTTGATTTCTGAAGATGATTACTTAGATATGTTGGAGAAACTGCCTAAGGAGAATCAAATGCTACCGGATGAGGATCCAAATAAATTTATCGCCAAGATGGGTGCTGAAGCAGTACACATGTTGTTAGGTCGTTTAGACTTAGATAAACTATCGTATGACCTTCGTCACGCGGCAGAATTTGAAACTTCGCAACAACGGAAGACAGATGCCTTAAAGCGTTTGACAGTTGTAGAAGCATTCCGTGATGCAAACTCACATATTGAAAATCGTCCGGAGTGGATGATTATGCAATACTTACCGGTAATACCACCAGAGCTTCGTCCTTTGGTACCCTTAGATGGTGGTCGTTTTGCTTCTTCTGATTTAAATGATTTATATCGTCGTGTAATTATCCGTAACAATCGTTTGAAGCGATTGATGGAAATTAAAGCACCGGATGTAATTCTACGTAATGAGAAGCGTATGTTGCAAGAGGCGGTTGATTCATTGATGGATAACTCGCGTAAATCAAATGCAGTAAAAGCAGAAGGTGGACGTCAGTTAAAATCATTGAGTGATGTACTCAAAGGAAAGCAAGGTCGTTTCCGTCAGAACTTATTGGGTAAGCGTGTTGACTATTCAGGTCGTTCGGTTATTGTAGTAGGTCCTACACTTAAACTACATGAATGTGGTTTGCCAAAAGACATGTGTGCTGAGTTATTCAAGCCATTTGTTATTCGTAAATTGATTGAAAGAGGAATTGTAAAAACAGTAAAATCAGCTAAGAAATTAGTTGAAAAGAAAGACGCTGTTATTTGGGATATCCTAGAAAATATATTGAAAGGGCACCCAGTGTTATTAAATCGTGCCCCTACCTTACACCGTTTATCTATTCAGGCCTTCCAGCCTAAATTGATTGAAGGAAAGGCGATTCAATTACACCCATTAGTTTGTTCTTCGTTTAATGCCGATTTTGATGGAGATCAAATGGCGGTACACGTACCGTTGAGCAATGCGGCAATATTAGAGGCGCAAGTTTTGATGCTAGCTTCTCATAATATTCTAAATCCTCAGAATGGGACACCAATTACACTTCCTTCGCAGGATATGGTATTGGGTCTGTACTATATGACGAAGAAGAAAATGAATATGGAAGGTGATCCTGTTAAAGGAGAAGGTATGACCTTTTATAGCCCTGAAGAAGTTCGTATTGCTTATGATGAAGGTCAGGTTGATTTGCACGCTTCAGTGAAGTGCCGTATTCAAACTACAGAAGAAAATGAGGAGGGAGAAGAAGTTGTAACCAATTCTTATATTCAAGAATCAACCGTAGGTCGTATTATATTTAACCAGCATGTACCAAAAGAAGTAGGCTTTATTGATGCGCTTTTGACTAAAAAAGCATTGCGTACCATCATTGGTGATATTATTAAACAAACTGATGTGCCTACTACGGTAAGCTTCTTGGATAATATCAAGGGCTTAGGTTTCCGTATGGCATTTGAAGGTGGTTTATCATTTAACCCAACTGATTTAATTATTCCTGATGTTAAAGCAAACATGATTGAAGGCGCTTCTGATGAGGTAGATGAAATCTGGGATAACTACAACATGGGTCTAATTACAAACAATGAGCGTTACAATCAGATTATTGATGTTTGGTCACGTGTAGATACTAAAGTTACTGAAACTTTGATACAGGAAATGGCTACCGATAAACAAGGATTTAACTCTGTTTACATGATGCTTGATTCTGGAGCTCGTGGTAGTAAGCAACAGGTAAAACAGTTGAGCGGTATCCGTGGATTGATGGCGAAGCCCAGAAAATCGGGTAGTAGTGGATCTGAGATTATTGAGAATCCAATTCTTTCTAACTTTAAAGACGGACTAAACGTACTAGAGTACTTTATCTCTACGCACGGTGCACGTAAAGGTTTGGCCGATACGGCATTAAAAACAGCAGATGCGGGTTACCTAACTCGTCGTTTGGTGGATGTGGCACAGGATGTTGTAATCAACGAAGAAGATTGTGGTACATTAAGAGGTATCAATACCAAAGCATTGAAAGAAAATGATGAAATCGTTGAATCTTTAAGTGAGCGTATTATCGGAAGAAATTCATTACATGATGTAATTGATTTTCAAACTGATGAAGTATTGCTTGAGGCGGGTGTCGAAATTACTGAAGATCATGCCATAGCTATTGAAAAAGCAGGTGTTGAAGAAATAGAAATTAGATCGGTACTGACTTGCGAAAGTAAGCGGGGTTGTTGTGCAAAATGCTATGGTAAAAACCTAGCAGTCGGCGCTTCGGCTCAAAAAGGTGATGCCGTAGGTATTATTGCAGCGCAAAGTATTGGTGAGCCAGGTACGCAGTTGACACTTCGTACGTTCCACGTAGGTGGTGTGGCTGGTTCTTCTGCGGTGGAAAGTAATTTGAAATCGAAATTTGATGGTAAAATCGAATTTGACGGTATCAAAACGGTGAAGCGTGAATCTAAAGAAGGAACCGAAGAGGTTGTCATAAGCCGAATGGGCGAAATCAGAATTATAAATGCGGAAGAGCGTGTGTTATCGAATGCTGATATTCCCTATGGTTCTATCTTAAAAGTGCGTCATGGTCAAAAGTTGAAAAAAGGAGATGAGATTTGTTCTTGGGATCCGTTTAACGCCGTGATTGTATCTGAGGTAGAAGGTAAAGTTCGATTTGATAACATTATTGACGGCGTAAGTTTCCGTGAAGAATCTGACGAGCAGTCGGGTGTGAAAGAAAAGGTAATCATTGAGACTAAGGATAAGAAAGTGATTCCTGCCATGATTATTGAAGGTAAAAAAGAAAAGACGTACAATATTCCTGTGGGAGCTCACTTGAGCATCAAAGACGGTGCGAAAGTAAGTGCGGGTCAAACTTTAGTAAAAATACCTCGTGTGATGGGTCGTTCTCGTGATATTACGGGTGGTCTACCACGAGTTACTGAGTTATTCGAGGCTCGAAATCCTTCTAACCCGGCAGTAGTGGCGGCTATTGATGGTGTGGTTTCTTTCGGAGGAATCAAGCGTGGTAATCGTGAGATTCAAGTAGAAAGTAAGGATGGCGTCATCAAGAAGTATCTTGTAAATCTTAGTAAGCACATTATTGTACAAGAAGGAGATTTTGTGAAAGCAGGAATCGCAATGAGTGATGGTAGAATTACTCCGCGTGATATTTTGGCCATCAAAGGACCATTCGCAGTACAGTCGTACTTAGTAAATGAAATACAAGAGGTATATCGTTTGCAAGGGGTGAAAATCAACGATAAGCATATTGAAGTAATCGTACGTCAAATGATGCGTAAAGTAACGATCGAAAATCCAGGAGATACTCGATTCTTGCAGCGTGAGACAGTGGACAAAGTACGCTTTGCTGATGAAAATGATTGGGTGTATGACAAAGTCGTAGTTACTGATAAAGGTGAAAGCGAAAGATTGCATGCGGGTCAAATTGTTACGCTTCGTGAAATCAGAGAAGAGAATTCTTTAATGAAACGTTCTGACAAAACATTGGTGCAGTATCGTGATGCTGAGCCGGCTACCAGTAGTCCTTTATTATTAGGAATTACAAAGGCTAGTTTAGGAACTCGTTCTTGGATTAGTGCGGCCTCGTTCCAGGAAACTACCAAAGTACTTTCTTCAGCTGCCATCAATGGTAAGCGTGATACCTTGGAAGGCTTGAAAGAGAATGTAATCACAGGTCGTAAAATACCAGCGGGTACAGGAATGCCAACCTACCAAGAGTACATAGTAGGTAGTAAAGACGAATACGAAATCCTTAAAAATGCTCAGGAGCTTCTTGAGTTTGATGAGGAAGAGTAAGTCTTTATGATAATTAAAAATTGACAATTGATAATGGATCACTTTTAAGTGGTCCATTTTTTTGCTTTACTAAAAGCGAGCTTTTTTTATGAAAAAGTCAGCGATTTAAAAATGTAAAGCCACTCTTTTAGTTTTTAATTGACCAGGGACGATTTACAATAGATAATTTAATTTACAATTGGCCATTCTCTTCTATCAACTATCCATTGCTAAATGTATTACCAAAAAATTAGATTTATGCGCAGCGCAATTGTCACGCTATATTGTAGGCTTGTTATCGATTGGTTTAGGATTCTAAAAATTACCGTTAACTAGAATCACTTGTGACTGTAAATGAATTCTTTCATCTATATTTATCTTACTTTAATAAATAAAAAAAACACTATTATGAACAAATTATTTTTCGTTGCTTTGATAGCAATCACTACGCTAAGTTTTACAAGTTGCGGTACCTACAAAAGTGCTCGTGATAGCAATTCTGCTACCCGAGGTGTTGGTTCATCTTTACTTGGTAAAATTGGACCGATTTTAATTCAAGATTTAGGTAAGTCAGTTTTGCCACAAGGAGCCGGAGCAGCTGGTTTGATGAGTAAACTGAATATGGGTACGAAACTCAATTCTGTGATCAAAGGAGCGACTATGGTAAATTCTTTTAAGAGTATGCTTTCTGGTAATTACGGAATTTCTTCTGATAAGGTAGATGCTGGTTATGGTAAGCTTAAGACATTGAAAGATGTAGCTGGTTTTGTAGGTAAGAATGCTAGTCCTAGTTTTTTATCTTCTTTAAAATAGATTTCTTTTAAAAAAGAGTCAAAATGCCGCCGCGTAAAGCGTGGCGGCATTTTTTTATGAAAGATCAGGTTATCCTATTCTAATATTTCTTTAAAGTTGCTTGTAATTTTCTATATTTTGCACTAGCGCTAACTATTAAATTTCATTTGCTGTTGATTGCAAATTATTTCTTTGTTGTCTTATATCCTTATTTGGGCATTACCTGTTAACAAACCTAGTTTCCTAAGAAATCAGTTGAAATTGATTTGGAAATAGTAATTATTTTGGAGGTACTGAATATTTGTTAAGGGAGATATAATATGGGTAGTTTTTTGAGACTTCTGTTTCCTTTTTTTCTTGATAAAAAAAGAAAGAAAAAAATCAAGCCTGAAGAATCATTCATTGAATTGCTACGGCGCGCTGCATGAAATGAATTTAAGTATGAGCTTGGGTCTCTTTGATGTGGCTTTTGTAGGACGGTTTGGTTTTTTCTCTTTGCTCATCTTTTATCTATGGTAAATTCTTTTTGCACTTCGCTTGCCTTGAATTACTAGTGAATGTTTCTTAGGGCGGAGATGAATAAGATAATAATTAGTGCGGATGTTAGAGTGTTGTTGCAAACTACACTCAGTTGAATAAGTTAAAATTTTGTTTATATGCTAATTAATTCTTAATTTAGTAATTCACCTTAAAACCCCAATTATGAAAAAGTCCTTTTATCTACTCTCTATTCTATTCGTAACATTATTCTCCTTCAGTACAAGTGAACTAACTGCCCAAGCTCCTTGCGGTCATGATTATTTTACTAATTACTATAAAAGCCTCGACCCCAATTTTGTGCAAAGTGTGTTGCATCGTGAAGGAGTTATTAGCAATTATATTAATAATAATTTAGGGAGTAGTGGCTATGTTGAGTCCACCAATCCTATAGCTAATACTCAATATGTTATCCCAGTAATGGTTCATATCATTGAGGATCCTAGTAGTACCAATCCAAGTGTTAGTTATGCTCAAGTAGAATCACAAATAGATGCACTTAATACACATTATAATGTCAGTAGTAATCCGATACAATTTTGTTTAAAAAAACAAAACCTTCGAATGTACCAAGTGCAGATTGGAATATGAATGAGTTAGGAATTGTGCGCTATAATCTGCCCACCCATTTTAATACAATTTTAGACGCAACAAATGCCAATGCTTTGGCTACTGCAACATATGCAGCACCTTATAACGAGGTGCTTAATATTTGGGTAGTAAATTCCATTGATGGGAACTGCTCCGGCACACGAGGGTATAGTCCTTTGCCTTTAGCCCCTCTGGCAGGATTGTACAGCGGAATTACTTTAGATGGTGTTGTTATTCAAGCCCGTGTGTTTGGAGATAATACACCTACTGCTAATAATTTTCCGCTAGTACCTAATTATCCTAGTTCGGGTTGTAACAGTACATTGACACGAGACAGGGGTAAAGTATTGGTACATGAAGTAGGGCACTATTTACACTTATGGCACACATTTCAGAATAATTTGAGTTCGAATAACTCATGTGTAGGTTCTGGACCTTTCAATGCTACAAATACATCTAATGCCTGTAATTGGGATGGAGACTTTTGCTGTGATACTGACCCTGTGCAACCGCCATCCAACACATTCGTATTTGGGAGTCCTGTACCCGCCACATGTTCTAATGGCCCGGACGATGTAAACAACTTTATGTATTATGCTGATGACTTAAGTTGGAATACTTTTAGCACAGATCAGTATAATCGCATGCTTTCTTTCCTATTGCAGTTTCGATCAAATTTGTATACAGTACCAAATTTGAACAAATGGGGGTTAATAGGAAGTGGGACTTCTTCTTGTATTCAACCACAATTGTTTGCTGAGTTTGATATTTTAGATCCACCCTGTTTGAACACAATCATTAACTTTCAGCCGACGGTTGCAAACCCAAACAATACTGCATTAAGCACGGGTTGGTCATGGGTTGTAACTCCTTCTACAGGTGTAACCATAACTGGAGGAAATACTGCGACTCCTACAATGAACTTTAATATATTGGGTAATTACACTATTACTAGTACTGCTCAAGATGCTAGTAGTAATACTCAAACTTCTTCACAGAGTATTACAATAACTAACTGTAGCTTAAATCCAAATTATATTAATTCTTCCAATTGGTTTTATGGTTTTTTTCTTGGGTTGGACTTTAGCAGTGGAAGTCCGACATTTAACGCTGATGCATTAAATAACCAAACCGTGTTCAGTACTGAGGGTACTTTTACATACTCAGATGATTTTGGGAATTTAGTATTTTATACAGATGGAATAGATATTTGGGACGCAAGTCATAATCAATTAAATGCTACTTCTCCATTTATGCCAAGTAACCCTCAAGCAACTTTTCCTAACTGGTCTTCCCCATCTCCTCGGAATGTTACATCGGTACCAGGTATTGTTGCTGTTCCTTTTCCCGGAAGACCAGATGTATTCATTGTCATACGCACTAATACTGGTGGCAGTGCCCCTAATAATATTCGTTATGTTATCCTTGATATGTCTACTGTGACTCCTTCGGTTTCGTTGCCCATTAGTTTGAGCACAACACCTACTAATATTGCTATTAATGGAGAAGGACTTTGTATTGTTCCTCATTGTAACGGCCAAGATTATTGGTTAGTAGGACATCGAACTCATTTTTTACCTGGTAATCAAGCCGAAGGATATTTTATTAGTTATTTAATAAGTCCCTATGGGCTTATTGACAACCCAGTAGTATCACAACATTTTGGTGCCTATAAGCTTAATGGAGTAGCAGAAAGTTTTAAGATTAATAGCACTAATGATCGCCTTGCATATGCACCAACGAATCAATGGTGGTCAGGAACTACACCTATGGATGTTGTTATATACGATTTTGACAATAGTACAGGCGTTGTTAGCAATGAGGTAATAATAGACGTTCCTAGTTCATTTCATACGGTTGGCACTTCGTTTGCTAGTAATCTTAACCCAGATTTACTTTATTTTTACAATGCCTCCCCTGCTGGTGAAATTTGGCAAGTTGACCTATCATCAGCCAATGCTCTCACGCAGATTCCTACCCCTTCTGGGTTTAACACCAGATATATGCAACTTGGACCCGATGATAATATTTATTTAGGCAGGCGTACCAATACGAACACAATTCATAGAATTTCTAATCCACATATTCAGAATAGTGCGGTTTATACGAATAACGTATTAAGTTATCCAAGTGGTCCAGGCGGGGCGGATGGAGTTATCTCAATGCCAAATCACATTGATGGTTTAATGCCACCTTATACTCCTTTAAGTTTTTCCATTAACTATATTTCGTGCACAAATATTGAATTGAGCGTCCCTCAATGCTGGGGTGGCTACGAATATCATATTGACTGGGGAGATGGTAATAGTACTAATTCAATAAATTTCCCGACTAATTTACCACATACATATAGCAGTACAGCAGGTTATACTATAACTCTTACTTTATTAGAGCCGGGGACTATTGATCCGTTGTTCCCTCAAAATCCGGTTACATTGCCTACTTCGCCTATACAGTCAACTCAGACCATTAATATATATGCAAATCCGGCAACTATAATGGGTAATACTTCAGCCTGTGCAAATACCTCTTTGCCTATTCAGTATGCTGCTGCACCCGTAATAAGTGGAGCCACTTATAATTGGACTATTACACCGTCCACGGCTGGTAATATAATTAATAGTTCTAACCATTTATGTGACATTCAATGGACAGCGACTGGAGCAGCTACCGTTAATGTAACCATAACCCAAGGTGGTTGTGTGCTAAATGGTTCTTACCCTGTGGTCGTTCAACCCAGCCCTATAATGAGTATAAGCGCTTCAGGTAACCTTTGTGCACCACCTGTAACTTTATCGGCATTACCTACGACGGGTATAACTAATTATATATGGAACGGACCTGTATCTGGAACTGGCCCAACGTTGAATGCCAGTTTATCGGGTACTTATACACTTACAGGAATTTCAACCAATGGCTGTCAGGGTTCTGCCAGTATAAGCGTTGGTGCTCCAAATGTTTCGATTACGCAGGTTGGATGTGGTTTAGTAACTTCTCCTATGGGTTTTCCTGCGGCTAATTATGTTTGGAATGGACCGGGAACGGTAAATGTTACGGGCAATCCTTTTACACCTACCTTAGGTGGTACATATACAGTTACCGTAACAGACGGTAATGGTTGTACGGGAACTTCCTCATTTAATTTTACGCCACCGAATATTGGCACACAGGCAAATCCTTTAAATGCCATTGTATGTTTAGGCGATCCGCTTATATTAAATGGAACCAACACTGCTACCGCTACCAATCCGACCACCTATACTTGGTCTGGTCCAATGAACATAAGTAATGGAACAGCATTTTTTCCTACAGCAAATGGACTTTATACAGTCACGGGTACCGATGCAAATGGATGTACTGCTACTTCGACCATAGCTGTTGTTGTTAATCCATTGCCCGTTGTAAACGCATGGATCGGAACAATTACAAGTCAAAATACTATAGATATTTGTCTTGGAGATAATGCACAGCTAAGTTCAACACTGGGCTTCCCATTTTATGGTTGGACTCCGGTAGCAGGCCTTACCAATTTTAATAGTTCTAACCCTACCGCAAGCCCCGCTAACTCAACTATCTATATGGTTACTGTATTAGATGCGAATAACTGCTCCAATACGGCGACAGTCACAGTAAATGTAAATCCTAATCCTAGCTTAACAGCATCTCAAATAGGTTGTGATTTGCTGGCAACTCCAACTGGAGGTACACCGCCTTATACAAACTATCAATGGTCCGGACCTTCTAGCGGAACTGGAAACCCCTACACACCTGGGCCTAATAATGGGTTATACACAGTAACCGTCACTGACGCAAATAGCTGCACAGCTAGTACGACAGTAAATTTTGCCAATACTATCGCATGCTGTATGCCAAGTTTGTTGCCCACTAATCAGATTCTTAACAACCCTAACACCCAAGATGTTTATAATTTGTACAATAATTTGTTTAGTACCGCATTGGTACCAGGACAAGTAATGAGTAACAATTTTACCTTTGGTGTAGATGGGATATTAACTGTAGATCAAGATATGACTTTACTAGCTTGCTCTTTGTATATGGCACCCGATGCTGAGATTATAGTAAACTCAGGAAGAACGTTTGAGGATACTGATAACTCTATCATACAGGCTGCCTGTGGAGAAATGTGGCGTGGAATTGATGTACAAAGCGGACAGGTAAAATTAGGCGGAACTACGGTTAAACATATGCAGTATGGTATACGTGTACTGGGTAATAATAGGATAGAAGCCAATGGTGCGAAGCTAGAGGATAACTACGTATCTATTGACCTAGATGGTTTACCAAGTGCAAATACCTCATTTGTGGAGGGATGCGTATTTAGAACGTTGGCAGCTAATTTGCTTTCACCTTACCAGAATCTTACACGTGGAGAGCGAGGGGTACTGATTAAAAATTGCAGAAACTTTACATTAGGTGGAAGTGCGTTTACCAATCAGAAAAATACCTTTGATAACTTAATGAATGGTGTAACGATAATTCAGGATGATGCTAGTATTCCTAGCCCGAATCAAATAACGACTTCTCGAAACATATTTAAGAATATTGGAGCTAACCATACGCTCTGGGGCTATGGTGTAGGGCTACCTATTTATGAGACGGCTAGGAGCTGTGCTATTTATGCCAAGAACAGCACGGCAAATTATATGGAACTTATGCACCGTGGACATAAGAATGTTAATGCAACGATTAAAGATTTTGAAAACTGTGAAAAGGCTGTTTTACTAAATCATATGAGTGGTGTGGTACTAGATAACTGGATGCAAAATGTGGATGGTGGAATACTAGCTTATAGAACGGATGGTAAAGACCTGCACTTAATTTATAATACCATAGAGAATACCTATTTGGGGATTTTGACCTCGGGTAATCTAACCATTGGTGATATTAGCACGAATACGATTAAGATTAATCAACCGCCACATATTACAACTTCGCCTACTTTGCCTTATATAAGTTATACCTGCCGTGGTATAGAAAATGCTTACTTCTCTAACCAAGTAAATACTTGGTTAGATGTAAGACACCATACTATAAGCACAGCTGCAGACGAGCGAGTAATAGGGGTAAATTTATATAATAGAGGGCAAGGCGGAGGCTCTTTGATAGAAAGTAATGTAGTATCGTTTGATGCTACTAGCCCGAATAATAGTAGTGGCTTAACCTTGCCTCACCTGATAGGATTTAAGGCCACTAAAACATGGGGGAATCTTTATAAGGGTAATAAAGTAAAAGCGGTAAACTCTGGTAGTATGCTTAGTGATAGTAAAACCAGTGGTTTTATACTGCACCGTAGCCCTAAGAATACTTTTGAGTGTAATATAATGGATTACTTACAGTACGGCATGTATGTACTGGGTGATAATAATACAGGTGATTATAGAGCTGTGCGAAACAATCGTTTTGCCGCTAGTAGAGCGGGACTTATGTATTTTCACTTAGCAAATGAAGCGACTGTTGGAGATATTGGATTGCATCAAACAATCGCACCCTTTACACAGTATAATGCTAATAATAAGTTTACCAAGTTATTAAGTACACCAGATAAATCGCTTCGGGTAACTGTAAATTGTACGAACCCTGCTTCTGATCAATTAGCTACTCCTCAGAGTAATCCTGAAATAATACAAACGGAATCTAATGTTGTTCCTTCAACGCAGACTCTTTGTAAATTAGATATAAACTTGGCATCTTCATTCAATAGTACTTTTGATTGCGGTGTTAGCAATGCTCCAGGCAGTAAACCCAATCCTGATGGTGTTCATGATGTAGACTATGCTGAGGACGTAGCACAGGATAATGTGAATTACACTGAATATCCTGAGGGTGGCGAATACATGGATGAACGAGACCTATACTATATGTTAGACCATGATAATGGTGTACGTGCTACACGTCCTATCTTAAATAGTTTTTACCTAGCAAATCAGCAGGAGCCGATGGCTTATTTATACGAAGTGAATGAACTCATAGCTCAATTATCGGATTCTACGCTGGATAGAACGTCTGTTACCTATGACAATATACTAGCGAGTGCTAAGTCATTGAATAGTCAAATTATTACGCAAGAACCCTTTGAGATTAATGAGCGTTGGGTAAATACCTTATATTTAGATATGCTCACGCCTGATTGGAGTGGATTTACTCAAACTGAAGTAGATAATATTCTGCAATTGGCAGCAGATTGTCCCTATCTGGGTGGTTTTGGAGTATTTAAGGCTCGTACACTTGCTACGGCTTATGCACCATTGAGACATTATGATGACTTATGGATTTGTAACAATATGGGTGTGTACAAAAATGGGAATACGAGATTTATGGATGAGTTAAAGGCTGTTGAGGACAGAAGAAGTATAAATACTCTTGTAAAAGATGGTCAATTTAAATTATACCCGAACCCTAATAATGGACTACTTCATATAGATTATAAAGGTGACTTGGAAATTAAGAATGCTGAGTTTGTTATGTATGATATATTGGGCAAAGTAGTAGTGACAAAATCCATTGACATAGGGCATACTAGTATTACTCTACCACCACTAACGAATGGAATATATACTTATACAATAAGCGATAAAAATGAGACTCTGCAAAGAGGTAAAATACAATTAGATAGGTAATGCGATATGGATTCGTTTTATTGTTCATTTTGATTTTCACTAGTACTTATGCGCAAAGTCCATTTGACGGGGAATGTATAATGGGTTATTCAGGTAGAATAATGAAATTTAATGAAGGCAATCAGCCCACTTTTATAGTTCCTAATCGTGATTTTTATATTTACAACCTTGGGGCAGCCTCAATAGCGGATAGTAATGGACAGCTTTTATTGGCTACATCAAACTATATGATAGCTGACAGGAATGGGGATTCAATTTCAGGAGGTGGGGCTCTAAACGGCAATGAAGGAACGAAAAAAATGCAAAGTTGGTCATCAGGGTGGCGGACATGGACTCAAAATTCTATCATCCTACCTAAAGGAAACAGTGAGTATTATGTATTTACTTCTACAATGAGCGATAGTGTTTATGACCTATGGCAGAATAACGTACCATGGAGCTTTCATTATGATATTCTTAATTATCAAGAAGTAGACATGAAGAAAAATAATGGGAAAGGTCAAGTGACTGTATTGGATAGGCCTCTTTTAAAGGGGAAAAGGCTAAGTCACAACCGCATGACCGCGGTAAAACATGCGAATGGTGAAGATTGGTGGCTAATAAAACCTCATCAAACCAAAGCGTTATTCTACAAATTCCTTGTTACCTCAAATGGAATAGAAGGACCTTTTGAACAAACTTTAAATTTTCCAGAGCTTCCTGAAATTTCTGGTCTATACGGTCAATCTACCTTTAATAGAACTGGCGATAAATATGCTTATTGTAGTGGTACTTCCTATGGTGTTTATGTATTGAATTTTGATCGTTGTAATGGTGATTTCAGGCCATATCATTTCTATCCCATTGCGCGTGATACCAGCTATAGTTATGATTATATGATTGGTACGTGTTTTTCACCAGACGGAAAATTATTGTATGCAAATACATCCTATCAGATATATCAAATGGAGTTATCAGATACAAGTCAAAGTAGTATTCAATTAATTCACGGACCAGATGATACTACTAATGCTTTCGCCGAGTATGCCAATATTAATTTAGGGCCGGATGATAGGTTATATATTGGGAATTTGAATGGCGTGCGTAACACCATAAGCTATATTAACCAACCAAATAAAAGAGGACAGAACTGTGATTTTTGCAATCAGTGTTTAGCAGTGGGTAACGGGAATGCTAAAGGCTTGCCCAATATGCCCTATTATCATTTAGGAGCTTTAAGAGGTAGTGCTTGTGATACGATTGGGAAGTTACAATTTGAGAATATTAAATTGTACCCTAATCCTGTAAGTAGTGAGTTAAAAGTTTATTTACCACTGGATTATAATAGTGAGGTATCAACAGCACTTTATACAATATCTGGTCAGCGGCTTATGTCTTTCAATAGCAACTTAAATTATCGACAAGAGTATAGCTTTGATATGAGCAGTCTAGCTAAGGGTATTTATCTATTGCGAATTGAAAGTGATGGACAAGTTTGGAAGGAGAAGGTGGTGAAGGAATGATGTTAAATGCTCACATATTAGCTACTGCTTATGCACCTCTAAGACATTATGATGACTTATGGATTTGTAATAATATGGGTGTATATAAAAATGGGAACACTCGATTTATGGATGAGTTAAATGCTGTTGAAGGCAGAAAAGAAAAGTCCATTGCAAAGAAGAAAGGAAATTTTGATGTATTCCCTAATCCTGCAACTGAACTTATTAATATTCAATATTTAGGAGAACCGGATATGAATCAAGCGACCTTTAAACTTTACGACTTGACAGGTAAGTTGATCTTAACTGATCAATTTGGTGTTGGACATGCGATCATATCAATTCCTCCTATGGCTACAGGAGTTTATACCTATACCATTAGTAATGGAAGTAACATTTTACAAAGAGATAAACTTTTAATAGAAAAATAATTGAAGCGATTATGGACAATACTTATTTTACTGCTTTGCTTCTTTCGTTTAGAGGCACAAAATAGTTCATGTGCTTATGACGGTGAATGTGTTACGGGATTTTCTGGTCGTATAATATCCTTTTGCAATAATGATCTACCGCAAATTATTGACCCTGGTATTTCTTATTTTGGATTTAATTTAGGTTATTCGTCAATCGCTGATAAACAAGGTAAACTTGCTGTTTCATGCGGTGGCTACTTAATTTATAATGGAATAGGCGATACCATTTGGAACGGTCGTCAGTTGAACTATTCCCGAATAAGGTATAGAGACCAAGGCAGTAGCCGATGGACAGAAAATTCTATCATTCTACCGAAAGATAACGAAGAATACTATGTATTTACTACAACGATGAGTGATGGTGCATGGCAAGATTGGGACAATGGATTTAACTTTCGGTTTGACATGCTTACCTATCATATAGTAGATATGAAAGAGAATAATGGCTTGGGCAAAGTAGTAAAACGCAATCAAATACTCATGCAAGATGCATATCTGAGTCATAACAGAATGACGGCTGTTAAACATGCCAATGGCAGAGACTGGTGGTTAATAAAACCTCATCAAACAAAAGCGTTATTCTACAAATTCCTTGTTACCTCAAATGGAATAGAAGGACCTTTTGAACAAACTTTAAATTTTCCAGAGCTTCCTGAAATTTCTGGTCTATACGGTCAATCTACCTTTAATAGAACTGGCGATAAATATGCTTATTGTAGTGGTACTTCCTATGGTGTTTATGTATTGAATTTTGATCGTTGTAATGGTGATTTCAGGCCATATCATTTCTATCCCATTGCGCGTGATACCAGCTATAGTTATGATTATATGATTGGTACGTGTTTTTCACCAGACGGAAAATTATTGTATGCAAATACATCCTATCAGATATATCAAATGGAGTTATCAGATACAAGTCAAAGTAGTATTCAATTAATTCACGGACCAGATGATACTACTAATGCTTTCGCCGAGTATGCCAATATTAATTTAGGGCCGGATGATAGGTTATATATTGGGAATTTGAATGGCGTGCGTAACACCATAAGCTATATTAACCAACCAAATAAAAGAGGACAGAACTGTGATTTTTGCAATCAGTGTTTAGCAGTGGGTAACGGGAATGCTAAAGGCTTGCCCAATATGCCCTATTATCATTTAGGAGCTTTAAGAGGTAGTGCTTGTGATACGATTGGGAAGTTACAATTTGAGAATATTAAATTGTACCCTAATCCTGTAAGTAGTGAGTTAAAAGTTTATTTACCACTGGATTATAATAGTGAGGTATCAACAGCACTTTATACAATATCTGGTCAGCGGCTTATGTCTTTCAATAGCAACTTAAATTATCGACAAGAGTATAGCTTTGATATGAGCAGTCTAGCTAAGGGTATTTATCTATTGCGAATTGAAAGTGATGGACAAGTTTGGAAGGAGAAGGTGGTGAAGGAATGATGTTAAATGCTCACATATTAGCTACTGCTTATGCACCTCTAAGACATTATGATGACTTATGGATTTGTAATAATATGGGTGTATATAAAAATGGGAACACTCGATTTATGGATGAGTTAAATGCTGTTGAAGGCAGAAAAGAAAAGTCCATTGCAAAGAAGAAAGGAAATTTTGATGTATTCCCTAATCCTGCAACTGAACTTATTAATATTCAATATTTAGGAGAACCGGATATGAATCAAGCGACCTTTAAACTTTACGACTTGACAGGTAAGTTGATCTTAACTGATCAATTTGGTGTTGGACATGCGATCATATCAATTCCTCCTATGGCTACAGGAGTTTATACCTATACCATTAGTAATGGAAGTAACATTTTACAAAGAGATAAACTTTTAATAGAAAAATAATTGAAACAATTATGGATTATATTCATTTTCTTACTTTACTTCTCTGATACGGAAGCTCAAAGTAATTCATGTGCGTATGATGGGGAATGTATAATAGGCTATTCTGGAAGAAAAATGACTTTTTGTAAAAAGAGTATACCTACTTTTGCTATTCCAGCAATAGATCTTTATATTTTCAATTTAGGTTATTCATCTATTGCCGATACATTAGGAAATCTGTCCATTGCATGTACTGGCTACTCAATCATGAATGGTGATGGTGATTCTATTGAAGGAGGAGGAGGAACTGGACTCAACCCAGATAGCATAAAGTATGCTGATTGGGGAGCTAGTCGCTGGACACAAAACTCAATTATACTACCAGTTGGCAATGAGAAATACTATGTTTTCACCACTACAATGAGCGATACTGCCTGGCAAGATTGGGACAATGGCTTTAATTTTCGTTTTGATATGCTGACCTATCACTTGGTAGAT
>CAZTCQ010000054.1:0-19155 GCA_964612525.1 uncultured Chitinophagaceae bacterium
AAGAAAAAAGCAGCGCCAAAAAAGAAAGCGGCAGCTAAAAAACCCCTGAACAAGGCTCCTGAAAAAACAGTCTCAAGAAGAGCTGTGGTCCTTGAGCAAAAAAAGAAGGTAAAAAAACCACCAACTTCCATTAGAGAAAACTCCAAGAAGTTTAAGCCGTCGGCACCTACGAATGTGAAGACGATTAAAAACACAAGTGGTAAAATATTAGGTCACAGAGCTACTCATGAACTAAATAAGTTAACTAAAAAGAAAAAAGTAGTCGCAGGAAAAACTACGAAACGTAAGTCCATCTTAGGGGGCAATAAAGGGTCCGGTACTTTTAAACGCTATAGCGATAAAGAGCTAGAGCGCTTTAAGAAAGTAATCGTTGAGAAGCTTGAGAAAGCTCGTACCGAATTAAATTACTTACAAGGCCTTATTACAAGAAAAGATAGTTCGGGCACTGAAGATACTGAAAGTAGGTACGCTAGTATGGAAGATGGCAGCTTAGCAAATCAGCGAGAGCAACTGAACCAAATGGCGGGAAGACAAATTAAGTTTATAAATAACTTAGAAAAAGCTGTTATTCGTATCAAGAATAAAACCTACGGTGTTTGTCGTGAAACTGGAAATCTTATTTCTAAGAAAAGATTATTAGCAGTGCCTCACGCTACTTTAAGTAAGGCCGCTAAGGATTCTCGTAGATAATAATCCAGACAGTAGACTAAAATTCAAAAGCGACCTGCCAATGGCGGGTCGCTTTTTTTGTAGTAAGAATGAGTATAAGCTTATTTAACTATCATAAGCCCACTTAATATAAGTAGCGCCCCAAGTGAAGCCACCTCCGAAGGCAGCCAACACGATGTTGTCCCCTTTCTTTAGTTTTTTCTCCCATTCCCAAAGACATAACGGAATCGTACCATTGGTAGTATTGCCATACCTGTGAATATTGATCATAACTTTATCTTCATCAACCCCCATTCTTTCTCTAGTTGCATCTATAATTCTTTTGTTAGCCTGATGGGGCACTAACCAAGCCACATCATCAGCCGTCAATTCATTGCGCTGCATAATTTCATAGGCTACATCGGCCATGTTTGTGACAGCAAATTTGAAAACGGTTTTTCCTTCTTGATAGACAAAATGTTCCCGATTTTTCACGGTCGCCTCAGTGGCAGGACTAACACTTCCACCAGATTGTTGGTAAAGATATTGCTTCCCACTTCCGTCTGATTTTAAAACGCTATCTACGATGCCAACGTCTTCGGTAGTTGGCTCCAGCAAAACAGCACCACCACCGTCTCCAAAAATGATGCAGGTTGCGCGGTCCT
Organism: uncultured Chitinophagaceae bacterium; assembly: GCA_964612525.1. Classification (GTDB taxonomy): domain Bacteria; phylum Bacteroidota; class Bacteroidia; order Chitinophagales; family Chitinophagaceae; genus JAGNRR01. Next base: position 1,314 of record CAZTCQ010000054.1, read on the forward strand.
CATAATTTAAAATAGAACTCATTTTATCCACGCCTACAATGATTACCTTTTTGTACTTCCCCGTTTCAATAAACTGACTTCCTGTTGTAAGAGCATACAGAAAACCACTGCAAGCAGCACTTATATCGTAACTAAATGCATTGGTCAACCCACATTCATTACTTATTATATTACCCGTAGCTGGAAAAACATGGTCGGGTGTGGTGGTTGCACAAATGAGCATATCAATATCCTCGGCTTTGGTACCACTCTTCTCTAGGAGACTTTTTACAGCTTTACTCGCCATGAATGAAGAACCTAATCCTTCCCCTCTTAAAATTCGTCTTTCCTTAATTCCAGTTCGGGTCGTGATCCACTCATCATTGGTATCCACCAACTTAGCCAAGTCATCGTTGGTCACTATTTCGTCCGGAACATAACCACTAACAGCGGTTATAGCTGCATTAATTTTTTGCATTTTTTATTTTTAATAGAAGGTAAAGTTATTATATAGTTTGTCGAAAAAAGAAAACCCTCTTAATATAAAATTAAGAGGGCGTTAGTAAGTATTTTTTTACTAATTATCGGTTAGCTACGTCTTTGCGCATTACACCGTAATATTGAAATGTTTTTAGTCTCCAACCTTTCTTGATGTACTTATCCGTATCACCAAATTCAGGAACAGTTACCCAGTCCTTAGCTTTAGTCTTATACCAATTGTAAACAGCTACGTGATTAGCATCACGACGAATCGGCGCATAAAACTGTAGTGTTTTCAATGTATACCCTTGCTGCTGCATGTCAGCATCAGGAATAAAATCACCAGCTACACTCACCTGATCTTTGGTAACAGGATTTGTCCAACGATAGACCGCCACACGATTCGGTCCTGGAGTTTTATAAGCATAAAACAATAATGTTTTGTCTTTATATTTCCATTGCAACAATTGTCCTTCCTGGATTTCACCTTCAGCAAGTGTTACATAGTTCCTATCTACAGAGCTATACCAGCGATATACCTTAACCATATCATTATCATACTGAGCCAACGCTTCTTTACCATTGATGAAGAACAAAGAAGCTAACATCACGAGGCCTAAAATTCCTTTTTTCATATTTATCGTTCTAATATTGATACTACAATGATAATAAATATCTTGTATTCAAACCTAATTTTTGGGTATAAATTGTTGGTGAATAAAGACTTTGTTGACCTTTACCACTGAAAAAATTAACTTTTCCCAAGTAATACGACAGCATGGGCTTCTATTCCCTCTTCACGTCCGACATAGCCCATCTTTTCGGTCGTGGTGGCCTTGATAGAAACCTGATTCAATTGTAGCTTCAAAACTTCAGCAATTACTAATCTCATCTGATCAATGTGTGGTCGTAGCTTAGGTTGCTGCAAGCAAACTGTGGTATCTACATTTACCAATTCATAGCCTGCCTCCTTTATTAGGTCGTATGTTTTTTTGAGTAAAATTTTACTGTCAATTCCTTTAAAAGTAGAATCGGTATCTGGAAAATGCTTGCCGATATCTCCTAAGCTTAGCGCTCCTAACATAGCGTCACAAATAACATGCAACAAAACATCTGCATCACTATGCCCTAACGATCCTTTGTCATGAGGAATTTTTATTCCGCCAATCATTAGGTCATAACCAGCTGCTAGTTGATGAAAATCAATGCCTTGGCCTATTCGTAAATCTATTTTTGACAAGAGAAATTGATTTAGTCGTCACGACTGTCGCGACTGTTCTTGTCTTCTTTCTTTGGTTTTCCTTTTACAATAGAAGAAAAATCATCAAAATCAAACATGAGCGAGAATCGCAATGTGTTAGACAATGGATTTCTGTTTTGACCATTACCGGAAGGAACAAGATAGGCAAAGTTCAAACCGAAAATATTATACTTTACGCCAAGACCTAGTGTGAAATACTGGCGGTCTCCTTTTAATTCACTCTCGCGAAAATATCCTGCGCGGGCAAAAAACTGATCTTGATACCCGTACTCCGCACCAAAACTTACCATAACTTCTTTTAACTCTTCTGAACCTCCTTCTGGCGCATCGCCAAATGATGAGAAGACTCCATCAATAACTGTTTTATCCGTTGGATACGAACGACCAGTAATCGCTCCTGTACTATCTCGCACATACTGAGGTGAAGGCACTAATAACTTATTTAAATCTAAAGCAAAGGTTAGTTTGTTATACTCATCAATATTATATTCATACGCTGCACCTATCCCTAGGTTGGTGGGAAGGAAGTCGCTTCGATTTGTCGAGTAAGAAACTTTTTGACCCAAATTCGTAACAGCGAATCCAAGGTTTAAACGCTGACCTAAGCCCTCGCCCAAATCCTGTCCGATAGGTGTAGTATAAAACGCTCCAAAATCAACAGCGAAAGAACTACCCGGACTGTAATTAGAACCTGCCGTAGCTGCACCATTTATAATATTTGAACTTATGTATTTACCGCTCAAACCAATCGAAACCTTTTCCGATAGTTTTCTAGAATAACCTGCGTCTAGCGCAAACTCTCTCGGCTGACCCGTACCGATGCTTTGAGCATTTATATCTGTGTAACTAATACTACCTAATGAGAAATAACGCATTCCCAAACTAATCGCTTGGTTTTTGTTATCTTCCTCTCCAAATTTGAAGTAACCGGCGAGGTAAGATAAATTAATGTCATTTACCAAGTCTTTTAACCAAGGTGTGTATGAAATAGAAACGCCTGCTTCTTTTTTACTCATAGCAATCTTAGCTACATTCCAATATTGTGAATTGGCATCGGGACTTAATGCTAAACCCACATCACCCATTGCTCCGCTTCTTGCGTCAGGGCTAATTCTCATAAAGGGCACCGCCGTAGTAATTGTATTATAATCTAAACCGTCTTCTTGACCAGCTCCATTCACCTGCGCCATCACACTTGCAGGTCCGGAAAGTAAAACCGTAGCTGCAAGCAACATCATTTTTTTTAACTTCATTCTTATTTTATTTAATTCTAAATTAAAGAAAGTAATATTCTATATCAATAGGCAATTTTTTAAAACGATCACTGCTTAGGAGAAATCCTGACCGGGAGGCAAATATAACTATCTCAAAATGATTAACTTCTGAATTTTGTCATCAGAAAAGCCATTTTCACTTTTTATTGACAATTTGTATAAATACACACCATTTGCCAGTTTTTCGGAGTATTGGTCATTCCCATCCCACATGATACCATCATAACGGGTTCCCGGCGTGTTTATTGTCTCTCTAAATCTTTTAACAACTTTGCCCGTCATACTGAATATTTTTAAGCTCACTTGCAACGTTTGGTTCGGCATGTTATGCTCAAACATAAAGCGAGTGCTGGTACTAAAAGGATTTGGGTAATTGTATACCCTAGCTAATTTACCCTCGGTGCTGCTTACCACAATAAAATCAAGTACAACTTCAGAAGAATTATTTAACACATCCCAAGCTTTAATCCTCAGGCTATGCTTCCCTTCGGCTATTCCTTCCAAAGGAAAACGAACAACCCCTTTTTGATAGTCATCTAGTGCAGACTCATAAAAATTATTCAACACAAACGTTTTTTGCGCGTCACCATCCAACACAGCGGTAATGTCATGACCCACCGAATTTCCTGAGTAATTTATTCCGTTTTCATCGAATAAATCAATGAGCAACGTTCCTTCCGACTGAGTAATTCCGCCATTCACAAACTTTCTATCATTAATGAACGGATCAATATCCGGACCTTTATTATCCGAGATTCCTGTCGAGCTACTTCCACCTATGAAAACATCTCTATCAAATCCGGTGGCATCACTGGTAGCATCATTCGCGTAGTATGAAATTTTTCCTTTGGCCACGCTGTAGTTAATATCTTTAGGAACAACAAATGTGTAACTAAACAATCCATTTTTTACCGTGGCTTGTCCCTTATACAATACGTTGTTCTGAATCTCAAAATCTGTTTGATAACTACCGGGGTCATTCGCTAGGGTGGTTAATGACTTTGGCTTATCAAAAATGGTAGGAAAAACAGTTCCGTTAAAACCAGTTAGCAAATTATTGTTTTTGTCTGTTACACGACCACTAACCGTGTATTTACCCAATGCCTTTAAGGTATCGGTAATGGCATTCCCATTCAGGTCACGAACACTATCCGTTTTAACCTGATGCTTAGGAAATGCCAAGGGTAAACCGGGATCGCCTATTAAGGCAAATTTTCTGAAATTGGCTGCATCAAACTCGCTGATAGAGCTCACATAACGAATATTTTTAGAGAGTCGATAGGCATCTCCCAAGGTGGGTAACTCACCATTGTCCATTTCTTTGAACCCTTGATTAAAATAATTCAAATTCATTTGACGGTTTTGGAATTGATATACCAAGCGCGTGGTAGTCATTAGCGCGATCGCTCCCCCATTCGGGTTAGCAAATAAAACTTCCCCGGCAGACTTTTGATCGGGATTATCAAACTGGGTAAAATCACAAGTAGCAGTGATAAAAATGGGTAATTTATTTTTATTTTCTAAGCCCCGAATATCTTCCATATTCAAAATACGCTCTTCACACCAACCTAGCGGACCACCATGTCCGTTGTAGTTCACCACAAAAGTTCCGTTAAACAAGTGTTCCTTAATCGTACGGTTGGCCTCTAAGGTACGTGGACCGGCCGGTGTAGAATTTTGCTGAAACGCATCTACATAAATTTTATAATTATTGTATTGAGGATAGTTATCAGTAACATAGTCCGACATGATTTCAGCATCATCTAAATGTGCATTGCCATCTTCGTCATCTGCGTTAAACACCATTGTATTTTTCCAAGGTCCAAAAGAATTGGGGCTATCATAATTTTTTATTTTTGCCACAGCATTATTCGCCTCGGCAGTTGTGCTAGCAGGAATTCTTCCCACTCCAATATCCAACGTGTTGACAAAAATGGGATCTCCAAACTTGTTAGGATCCTCATTATCATCAAGAAATCCATAAAAATCATCCGAACAATAACTAGTAGATTTATCATCACTTTCTTGCGTTTGATAAGCGGGCACAAAATTGGTGTTATTTGGAATTCTGTTCTTAAAATCGTAAGAACCATCACCAAAAAATAAAACGTTCCGAGGAGCATCGGCCGCACCGTTCGCTTTGTCATAAAACATTTTAATAAAGTTTCGAATCGCACTGACATCTTGCGAGCCACTAGAAAATTCATTATAAATTTTGGCAGGCGTAACTACCAATGATTTATAACCACGCCTCTCAGCGTGAAAAGCAGCTAATGCATTGGCCTGACTCACAAAATTTGGATAGGCAATAATTAAATAATCGACTTGAGCATTCGAATGTAAATCTTGGTTAGCCACTTTGCCAACATAAGTAGGTTCAGAAAAACTAGAACCATGAAAGGCAACAAATTTGTGAAGCTTGCTGGCACCTTGCCTAAAACGTAGAGTTCCTCCAGAGTTAGTTGTATTCATCGCAATGGGTTTCAACGGGTCGGTCACATCCCAAACCTTTGCTTGCGCATTCGCACCTCCTAGTTCAAACTCTGCAATGTTACCATTACCCACACTATTCCAATCCATTATTTTCATGCCCGAGAAATAATCCAAACGCATTCTGCCATTCAGCTCCACGAAATCAATATAACCCGCAGCCGATCCATTGGAAGGGGTAAATTGAGTATTGACGGATAAATTATTTCCACTTGTGGTAAGCGTTCCCGTTCCTTCTTTGATGCGTACGTATGGATCAAAAAATTCATACCCAATTTTTTCTAAGGGTACCGTATGTGCCAACTGACCATTCACCGAGACCCTAAAAGTACTAGTGCCGGCAAACGCTACACCTCCTGCTCGTGTTCTCACGTGAACTGGGGTGGCATTATCAATATTCGGCGCTGATAAGCTAACTGTTTTGCTCAATGATTTTCCGGGCAAATTTCCATACACATCGCTCCACCATGTAGTTCCCACGCGTCCTACGTTGATAAGATCCTCGTCATAATAGGTGAAGAAATTACCCGTTCTTACCGTCTGATTTGCCGAACCAAGGCTTACTTGGTTTTGTACTCGCTTGCCACTAGTAGTACCGACGTTTATATAATAATAAGATTGGTTATTATAATTATTGTACCGATGAGTGAATCGCTTATTTACACTATCCGATAAAATAGTGTGCGGACCATTTGCATAGAACAAAACAAAATCACTAGCATCAAATTTTCCATCGCCTCCTCCTTGCACTATAACATGATTTTCAACTAAGTCATCATGGGGAATTATGTTATTATCTTCCGGTAACATTTCACCTCCATTACCAAAAATTCTAATGGTGGCGGGATTCAAAGAACTCATGTTTAAGCCCAAATTATCTCTTAAAAAATTAAAGTCAATTTTATAAAGTCCTTGTTTTTTTATAGCGATTTTATGCCAAGTTCCACTAGCCAAAACTGAGTTTGCCGCATAAACCCGATTCCCTGTTTTTTTTCGGCTCGGTGCACTTTGTTGCTGCACGTCTAGTTCGTAAGACTCTATTTTTTTTATTTGGCCACTCGCCTCTTTGATGTATTGAGGCACAAACGCGAAAGCAATGGCTTGTTTGCGCTCCATACTCACGTAAGTTTTCACCTGGAGCGAAGTAGGTACTTTAATTTTTTTATCTTCTAAAACAACATTTTTATAGCGCACGTTTTTTAGGCGAATCGTAGGCTGAGCCAAATACTGAATCTTTATTTTTTCTACTTTAAATAGCTTATGCTTTTCAACTTTTTCGACAGCCCTTGTTTGAAGGTTTGTTGGCACACTTACGCCTATGTCTCCCACCTTAATTTCACGCAATTGCGCCTGTCCTTTTGTAAGAGCGAAAAGTAGGCAGAATATCAAAAAAATTCTAAATGGCATAGGCTATCAAATTTAGGTTGAAGCAAGGATATAAAGCGTTATCACTTTCCTTTAAATCAAAAATATTACTTTCAATTGACGTAAAAGTTATCCTTTTATTGCAAGTCATAGTCAATTTTTACACGACCCTGACTGTGTTCAAGGAGTCATCTATCGAAAAAATTGAAATCAGTAGTAGCAGTAAAACTTACTCGTCCTCAATTTCACCAATGATTTCTTCGGTAATATCTTCCAAGGTGACTAGGCCTACTAAGCGCTTACTGCTGCTTAATACCAAGGCCATGTGATTCTTGCTTTTCTGGAATTTTTTGAGAATCTGCTGTGCATTATCGCGTTCTTGAACATATAAAATCGGCCGAATTTTATCCTTCCAATTCATGGTTTCATCCTCAGTGTAGGGTAATAAATCTTTACAATGAATAATGCCTAGTGTTTTGTTCCAATTGCCTTCATAAACTGGCAAACGCGAAAACTGACTAGTCTTAATTTTTTGTAAGACTTCTTTAAAATTATAATTTGATTTGATTCCTTGCAGCTCGCTTTTTGGGCGCATGACTTGCCTAATTTTTAGTCGATCAAAGCGAGCAATTTGACGATACAAATTAACATCGGCCGCAGAAAGTGGTTGAACCTCTTCATCCGGTAAGGCTTTTTGAATTTCAGCCACACTGAGATTCTCGGTGGCTCGCACTTCTTTTTTGGCCACAAAGCCATTGGTAAGATTAATGAAAAAAACTAGTAATGGATTGGTCAGCCTCAGTAACTGCGGTAATCGGGCTTCCATTTTTGAATAAAAAAGTAATGGCAGCAAACCGATGGCGAAGAGTAATAAAACAAAAGTTAGCGTTGCGGTCACCCAAGCAGAATCTTGGATAGACTCAAAAAAAATGACGGAGAGAAACGAAATCACTAAGGCACTCAAAACTTTACCCAGCAAAAAGGTCAAAGAAAGACTATTGGCCGATTGATACAAGCGTCGCAGGGAAGAAAAAGACTCGGGCGACTCCTGCTCCATATCCTCTAATTGGTCTTTATCTGCCGTCAATAAAAACTTTTCAAGACCGCACAGCATGACAAGAAATAGCAAGCAGAGAAGCAGTATGACCAGAAGCATAGCGCCTGCCACACTAAACGGAATAGTAAACAATATAGAATGAAATAAATGGTAGCCTAGACTAAAGGGATCTGAATCCAATATGATTAATTTGAAAAGCAAAGATAGGAAAAAGAATCATCTAGTCCTTTTCGTTGGATTCATCGGTTTGGGTCACTCCTGACTCGTTGCTAATTTCTTCTGCATCACTCCGCTTGTCCAGCATGACTAAATTAGTCGCTACAATTTCCGTGGACTGTCTGCGTTGCTTTTCTTTATCTTCCCAAGATCGAGTGCGCAGGCGTCCTTCGATATGAACAAGGCTTCCCTTGTGCAAATATTTTGAAGCTAGCTCGGCGAGACCTCTCCAAAGCACGACGGTATGCCACTCCGTTTGCGAGTTTAATTTCCCATGCTTGTCCTTAAAGGATTCGGTAGTGGCCAAAGGAAAAGTAGCCACAGGAATATTCCCTTCTAAGTATTGAATTTCTGGTGTTTTCCCTAGGTTGCCGATTAGAAAAACTCGATTGACTCCACGCATAGTTTTGTAGTTTATTCCTCAAAGGAGGGTAAGTATTTTTTCTTATTAGGAACTAAATATAGTTAAATTCTTTAAGAAATTCATGGATGCTTCTGGGGAAGGCTTTTGTCTTGAGCTTCTTGAGGTTTATTTTTTCATAGCCCGAAAGGTCTAAATCAATCTTCGGAAGTTCCTTGAGTATGTAAAAATGAATTTTTAATGACTGGTGGCTAAGCTTCTGCGTCTTTATCGAATCTGCTTTTTTCTTTCCTAACCAATTCGGTTTAGCCTTACTTTCTACGAGCACTGGTTCATACAAGCTTTGCCAAATTCCTTTTTCTTTTCGCTGACGTAAATAAATCTGACCTCCTTCCTGCAATAAAACATAATGAAACGTTCTTTTCTTCAAGGCAATTTTTTTCTTTTTTGGAGGAAATCGTTCGATGGAATTTGTTTGATAGGCAACGCATTTTCTTTGAAACGGACAATCTTTACATGTTGGACTCATTGGAGTGCAGACGGTAGCTCCAAAATCCATAATGGCTTGATTGTACTCTCTTGCGCTCCTTTTGGCTAAGTGGGCGTCTGCAATAGATTGGTAGAACTTTTTGTCTTGAGCCGTTACCATGGCCCTATCTATACCTAACCAACGACTGAATACGCGGACCACATTTCCGTCAACCACGGCGTAGGGTAAATTATAAGCAAAAGAAGCTATGGCCGAGGCGGTATACTCTCCGATTCCTTTTAACTTAATTATCTCATCATAGGTAGTTGGAAATTCACCATTGGCATGATCTCGGAGATAACGCGCCGAGAAAAGCATATTTCTGCATCGGTTATAATAACCCAAGCCTTCCCAATCTTTAAACACTTCATCATCCTTAGCATTGGCTAATTCAGTAATGGTCTTATATTTACGTATATAATTATTATAATATTTAATACCCTGTGCCACACGAGTTTGTTGAAGGATAATTTCACTTAACCAAATTTTGTAAGGGTCTTTTTCTCCCTTCCAAGGCATCTCTCTTTGGTTGATCTTCCTGTGCCAAGCCAATAATTTATATTTAAAGTACTGTGTATTAATGTTTTGCAAGCTATAATTCGTTGTTAATCTATGCGCTCAGTTATAGGTTTCTATTCTTTTGTCTATCTTTGGCAATGTATTATGAAAAAGGCAGACTTAATTAATTTGATCTCGGAAAAAACCGGGGTCCCCAAGGTAGATGTTCTCGTCTCTCTTGAAAGTTTCTTTGCAAATGTAAAAGAAACCATGTCGAAAGGCGAAAATATTTATATCCGAGGCTTCGGTAGTTTTGTTGTGAAACAACGAGCTGCAAAAGTTGGTCGGAACATCAAGAAAAATACTTCGGTATTTATTCCAGCACACAAAATTCCTACGTTCAAGCCAGCTAAAGAGTTTGTAGAACAAGTGAAAGAATTGCCAGTGGAAGAGGATGAAACTTCCAAGCTGAGTAAAGACGCTTAGAGAAGGATTGTATAGTAAAGAATATAGAAGAAGATAAAATATTTTTTTTGGGTAAACAACAATTCACTCTAATCGGCATAGGACTAGCAGTTCTAGCCTTGCTTTATTTTTTTGGTATTCGTAATCAAGAAGGTCACGACCATAAGCATGAAGAAACTACAGAAAAAGGAGCCAATAAGAAAGGGGCTTCTGGACCTATGATGCCGCAAAATGATGTTGAAGCCGCAGAGTTTTCGGATATTTATCAGGCAGCGCTTGGCAAGTTGAGTACTGATGAAATAGCAAAAGAAAAAGAAATCAGCTCCCAAGCCAATGGTCCTAGTCCTGAACTTTTTAGAGACCAAGCAGAATTTTGGGAGAAAAAAGATTTAAACGTGGCTGCTCATTTTTACAAAGAGGGTGCTTTATTGGAAAATACTGAAAAAAGTCTCACCTTTGCGGGGAATTTATTAACGCTACAGATGGCAAACACCCCTGAGGCTGAAATAAAAGAGTGGCAGGCGAACGCGGCGATTGAATGTTTTACAAAAGCACTCGAAAAAAACCCTGAAAACCTGGACACAAAAATTGCTCTTGCAAGTTGTTATATTGACGGCACTGGTGAAATAATGAAAGGAGTAGGTGCTTTAAAAGAAGTAACCGCTGCGGATAGCGACAACCTTCCTGCTAACCTCCTTCTCGGAAAATTATCAGTACAGTCAGGACAACATGAAAAAGCAATTAAACGTTTGAATGTAGTTCTTTCTCAAGATTCGAAAAATTCGGAAGCCATGTACTTCTTAGCGGAAACGTATAAGAATATGGGCGACAAGGAAAAAGCCATTGATCTCTTTGAGCAATGCAAAAAGATTGTAAACAACCCTGATTTTTCGGCAGAGATTGATAACTATATCAATACGTTTAAATAGATATATATATTTTAAACAAGTAAAAACAAAACATTATGCCTTGCGGAAAAAAACGTAAAAGACACAAGATTGCAACACACAAACGTAAAAAGCGTTTGCGCAAAAATCGTCATAAGAAGAAGAAGTAATTCTTTCCATACTTTATTTTATTAACTTTTGTGCTCTCCGCGTTTCAGCGTGGTAGAACACGGTGTACACCATCATGTATTTACGTGCTAGTGTATTCTGATACTTATGTTTGAGCACATGCAAACAAACACATTCGTATGGATAAAGAATTAATCATACAATCTGGTAAAGAAGGCATTGAAATTGCCCTTACCGAAAACAAAAAACTTGTTGAACTCCACTACGATAATTCGGGAGGTGAGTTCAACGTAGGAGACTTATACCTGGGACAAGTGCGCAAAGTAGCCGCTGGCCTCAATGCTGTATTTGTAAACATTGGTCATAAAAAAGATGCTTTTTTGCATTACACTGATTTAAGCCCAAATTATAAGAGCCTACAAAAATTTACTGATCATGCTCGTAAGTATGAAAATTTTAGCTGGGATAAATTTAAGGCGGAATCTGAAATACAAAAAGCTGGTAAAATCAATGAGGTAATTTCTACCAAACAGAAAATACTGGTGCAAGTTCTAAAAGAGCCAATCTCTACCAAAGGGCCGCGCATTAGCTGTGAAGTTTCTTTGCCTGGCCGCTTCTTGGTGTTGGTGCCATTTATTGATCAAGTCAATGTTTCTAAAAAAATTGAGAGTCGCGAAGAGCGCCACCGTTTAAAAAGTATTATTACTAATATTAAAGAAGCACACTATGGCGTCATTGTGCGCACGGCTTCTAAAGGACGCAGTACGGCGGAGTTGCACCAGGACCTTACAGCTCTGGCCAATTCTTGGAAAAGCATTCAGCAAAATTTGTATAAAGCGGATGCGCCTAAGAAAATTTTGAGTGAGCAGAACAAAACAACTTCGCTCCTTCGTGATTTATTGAACGACGATTTTAATAAAATTGTAACCAATGATGAAACCGTACATTCTCAAACCGTTGAGTATATCCAAAAAATAGCGCCTGGTAAAGAAAGTATGGTGACATTACATCAAAACGGGAAGCCGATTTTTGATCATTTTGGGATTAACCATCAGGTAAAATCTAGCTTTGGGAAAACTGTAATGATGGAAGGCGGCGGCTATCTGGTGATAGAGCATACTGAGGCTCTTCATGTAGTGGACGTAAACAGTGGACATAAATTTTCGGCAGATAATCAAGAGCAAACGGCACTCAATACAAACCTGAGCGCAGTGAAAGAACTTGCGCGTCAATTGCGGTTGCGCGATATTGGTGGTATCATAATTGTTGACTTTATTGATATGCGATCGGCAGAAAACCGAAGAGCGGTTTCTAAGGCGATGCAAGATGCCATGAAGAACGACAGAGCAAGACACACTATCCTAGGAATTTCTCGCTTTGGATTGCTTCAAATCACAAGACAGCGATTGCGCCCTGCCATAAAAATAGCGACTGGTGAGCAATGCCCTAGCTGCGATGGAACAGGAAAAGCACGCTCAACACATGTACTGGTTGAAGATTTAGAAAAACATATTAAATATCTGACTCGTCAAAGTAGTGATACAATTGAACTAAAAGTTCATCCGATTGTTTTCAGTCACTTGACTAAAAAAGCAGGCCTATTCAAAGCCTCTATTTTTCAGAAGTGGAAGAAAGCCTACGGAAAATTTTTATGCGAGAGCGATACTAATTTTGGTTTTCTTGATTATAAGTTTTTTGTAAAAGAAACTGGTGAGGAAATTAAATTCTAGCATATGTTAGAGGACTTACTCCAACAATTTAAAGCAACGCAACCCGAAGAATGGGTTGCGTTTTCTTTTGCTATTTTGCAAGTAATTTTTGCATATTTCAATCAGCCTATTAATTTCCTGTTTGGAGCGGTTAGCGTTTGCCTTTATACCTTTATATTTTTCGAGTACTCCTTACTGGCTGAGAGTATTTTAAATGCCTATTACTTCATAGTAAGTATTTATGGCCTTGTCTTGTGGAATAATAAGCAAGCTGTGGAATCAAGGATACGAAGAGCGAATTCTAAAAACTGGTTGATTACAGCCTTGATTATTAGTTCAAGTTTTATAGCATTTTTGAGCATCTATTATTTTAAGAATGCCGAACTGGGGACATCTAATTATTTAGATGCCCTTGTTGCTTCATTTGCATTTGGCGGCACGTTCTTATTACTAAAAAGAAATATAGAAACCTGGGTAATATTGAACCTTTCAAATGTAATAGCCATGCCGCTGCAATGGAGTAAAGGATTGTACCTTACGGCCGTGCTAACATTTATATTGTTTAGTGTGGCAGTTGCCGCATGGTTTAGGTGGCGCAGAAAATTGTCGTTATCCACTGATAATAAACTCAAACTTTAAACTAATATGACACTATTGTTACAAATTGTACTAACAAAAAACTTTAACTTTACGTTGATAAAACAAACTGTTAAATTATGAAAATCCCCTTTTTAACAATTGTCATGGCTATTCTCTTTTATGGCACAACTAGCGCTCAAACATTTCAATGGGCCAAGAAATTCGAATGCGTTGGTTCTCCTATTTCTACGGGGTGTTACCCCTACAGTATTACGACGGACGCAAGTGGTAATGTATACTCTACTGGATCCATTCAGGATACCACAGATTTTGACCCAGGACCCAACGTATATAATTTAGCGCCTTTGCTTCATCATGCAATTTTCATTTCTAAATTAGATTCTAACGGAAACTTTGTTTGGGCCAAAAGTATGGGAAACCCAACTCAGATACCATCAGGCCTTATTAATACAGGATATGATATCACTATTGGTCCAAATGGTAACGTATATGTTACCGGGAGTTATTCTGGTGTTGTAGACTTTGACCCGGGTGTTGGAGTTTACAATTTAAATGTGCCTGCTAATAACTATTACCAACGAAATTTTATTCTTAAGCTTGACGCTAATGGCAATTTTATTTGGGCAAAAGATATGGGAAGTACAAACAGCATTTCTTACTCCTTTGGAATACGAATTGATGATTTTGGCAATGTATTGACCGCAGGGAAATTTGGTGATACGGTGGATTTTGACCCAGGAGCTGGAGTTTACAATTTAGTCAGCAATGGTGGTTATGATGTTTTCATTTCCAAATTAGACTCGAATGGTAATTTCATTTGGGCCAAAAGTATAGGTGGTCCTGGGGCTGAAGATCTAAACGGACTAGATCTGGATGCCGACAATAATATTCTAATTACAGGCCTATTCTGGGGCCAATGTGATTTTGACCCCAACGCTGGAATAGAGAATTTAACTGCACAAAGCACATTTAATACTTTTATATTAAAACTTAATTCTTCTGGAAATTTCAAATGGGCTAAACGCATAGGAGACAGTACAACTATAAGAGTTAAAGATATTTATTGCGACTTATCAAACAATGTTTATACTACTGGGTATTTTGAAGGAACTCATGATTTTAACCCGGGAATTGGAACATTAAATTTAACCGCAATTGGTGGCAGAAATACATTTATTTCAAAAATAGATTCGAACGGGAATTTTAATTGGGCAAATCAATTTAGTCAAAGTTTTAATAGCAGTAGTGCCATTACAGGCGATGCATTGGGCAATATTTTTGTTACTGGGTTCTTTAGAGATAGTGTTGATTTTGATCCAAACATCGGACAAAATGTATTGATGGCTAGTGGCAACTTCGATCTTTTTATTTCAAAATTAAATACAAATGGAAATTTTATATGGGCAAAACAAACACTTGGTGGTGCTGTTCTGGGAGAAGATATTACAGTTGATTCTGGCGGATATCTTTATACTACCGGATTTTTTACGCATAGTGTAGATTTTGATCCCAGTATTGCAACTACTATCCTTTCCAACTCTATAATTACTAATCAGGCCGACGCGACAGCTTTTATTTTGAAATTAAAAGACTGTGGTAATCCAACATACTCTAACCTTACCCAATCAGCTTGTGATTCCTTAATCATTGGCAATCAGATTTTCTCAAGCACTGGCCTTTATAATGTCGTGATTGCAAATTCAATGGGATGTGATAGTGTCATAACCCTTAACCTAACTATTGATACCTTAGATATAACTATTAGTCAAAATGGAACTACTTTAACTGCGAATCAATCTGGAGCATTTTATCAATGGATAAAGTGTGAAAATAATACTATTATTCCAGGAGAAACGAATCAAAATTTCACAGCAACTAGTAATGGTAATTATGCCGTTGTTGTAACGAAAAATAGTTGTTCCGACACCTCAACCTGTACACCTATAATGAATGTAAGCGCAAAACAACTAACGGATATTCCTTTCATTCAAATATTTCCAAATCCGGCCAACGCCTACTTTCAAATACAAACTGAAAATATATTATCGAATTGTAATATTAAGCTAACTAACGTTTTAGGAGAAGTTGTCTATTATCAGAAAGGCTTAACTTTTAAGGAGAAACAAATAAATATTACCAATGTTGTTCCTGGCCTATATATACTGGAAATAGAGACAAGTGGAGATTCGTATAAGACTAAAATTATCAGACGATAAGAGCCCTTTCCCCACTTCTGCAATAATTGTTGAAAAAGTACCTTTTTCCTAAAAAATCAGTTACATTTGCACTCCTTAAGACGAAAACAAAAGCCGTAAATCATGGTAGCAATAACAAAAGAACGCAGAAAAGAAATCTTCGCTGAATATGGCGGAAGTGAGACTAACACTGGAAGCATTGAAGCACAAGTAGCTTTAATGACTGAACGTATTAACCACATTGCAGGTCACTTGAAAAACAACAAGAAAGATCATAGCAGTAAGACAGGCCTTATGACAATGGTAGGTCGTCGTAAAAGATACTTGCAGTATCTTGCTAAAACTGACTTAGAAGGCTACCGTGCCTTAATAGCTAAGTTAGGTCTTAGAAAATAATTTTAATTTACACCCCCACGCCTTGCGTGGGGGTTACTTTTTTAACCCTAAAATGCTTTCCAATATTGGTCAGCATTTTTGTGGTTTTATAGCCCAAACTGGGCAGATCAT
Organism: uncultured Chitinophagaceae bacterium; assembly: GCA_964612525.1. GTDB lineage: Bacteria > Bacteroidota > Bacteroidia > Chitinophagales > Chitinophagaceae > JAGNRR01. The sequence goes on from CAZTCQ010000054.1 coordinate 17,316, forward strand.
TTAATCATTTATAAAAACAAAAAACAATTATGTTTAACGTACACTCACAAACCATAGATCTAGGAGATGGCAGATCTATCAAATTAGAGACAGGCAAACTAGCGCGTCAGGCGCATGGTGCTGTTTTAGTAACTTCGGGCAACTGTGCCCTTTTAGCCACAACCGTTGCGGCTAGAGAACCAAGACCAGGACAAGGATTTTTTCCTTTGACGGTTGATTATCAAGAAAAATTTGCGGCCGCTGGTCGTATTCCAGGCTCTTTCTTTAAGAGAGAAGGCCGTTTAAACGATTATGAGATATTAATTTCTCGTTTAATCGATAGAGCACTTCGTCCTTTATTTCCTAAAGACTATTTGTGCGAAGTACAGGTAATGGTGCAATTACAATCTTCTGATGAAGAAGTAACACCAGATAGCTTAGCTGGTTTAGCAGCTTCTGCAGCATTGGCGGTTTCTGATATTCCAATAACTGAAATTACTTCTGCAGTGCGTGTAGCTAAAGTAGATGGCAAATTTGTTATTAACCCAACTCGTTCTCAGATAGAAGCTTGTAGCCTTGAATTTATTATTGCTGGTACAGCTGATAATATCATGATGGTAGAGGGTGAAAGTAATGAGTGTAGCGAAGAAGAATTAATCGAAGCAATTGAAGCAGGACATGCAGCAGTAAAAGAGCAAGTAGCAGCTATCGTTGCGTTGCGTGAGGCAGTTGGTGTAGAAGGACCAAGAGAATATACTCGTGGTTATGTAAACGAAGAATTAAGAACGAAAATCTTTGGCTTAGCTGAAGAAAAAGTAGCGGCAATTGTTCGTGGTCACTTGGCAAAAGGTGAGCGTAGCGCAGCTTACGGAAAAGTTCATGACGAAGTAGTAGAGGCTTTGGGCGAATTGTCTGAAGAAGATGCAGGCTTAGTAGGAAAATATGTAGGCGAAGTTCAAAAGCAAACAACCCGTAATATTATGCTAGACGAGGAAACTCGTATTGATGGGCGTAAATGGGATGAAGTTCGTCCTTTGAACATGGAAACGGATTACCTAGCATCTCCTCACGGTAGCGCATTGTTTACTCGTGGTGAAACGCAGAGTTTGAGTACTGCAACTTTAGGAACGCCTGAAGATGAAAAAATGTTGGAAACAGCACAAACAAAAGAATTCCAAAAATTCTACCTTCACTATAACTTCCCTGGCTTTAGTACAGGTGAGCCAAGACCAAACAGAGGTCCTGGACGTAGAGAAGTTGGTCATGGTAACTTAGCGCAACGTTCGTTGGAAAAAGTATTACCTGCTGATTATCCTTATACCATCCGTATCATTTCTGATATTTTAGAAAGTAATGGTTCGTCTTCTATGGCTACAGTTTGTGCTGGTTCATTAGCGATGATGGATGCGGGTGTTCCAATTAGCAAGCATGTAAGTGGTGTAGCCATGGGAATGATTTCTCGTGCTGAGGATGGTAAGTTCTGTGTACTAACTGATATCCTTGGAGATGAAGATCACTTAGGTGATATGGATTTTAAAGTAACCGGTACACGTGATGGTATCACAGCTGTACAAATGGATATTAAAGTTGATGGACTTAGCATGGACGTTATGCGTCAAGCATTAGCACAAGCTAATAAAGGTCGTTTACACATTCTAGACGCAATGTATGAGGCAATGCCTGAGCACCGTGCTGAAATGAAACCACAAACACCTCGTATGTTATCTATTAATATTGATCGTGAGTTTATTGGTGCCATTATCGGACCAGGTGGTAAAGTAATTCAAGAATTACAACGTGAGACAGGTACAAACATTAGCATTGAAGAAGTGGATGAGCAAGGTATCGTAAAAATATTCTC
>CAZTCQ010000055.1:0-2048 GCA_964612525.1 uncultured Chitinophagaceae bacterium
TTTTTAAAGCTCCATTTTTTATCGAGTCGCACATCTAGTTGACTAAAGGGACTTAGTTGAACGGTTCCTAAACGTGAGTAATCTAGAATGTTGGCAGGGTAGTTTGCCAAAGAGGCATCTAAGTCAAGAGGAGCATAAGGCGTCTCTCCAAGGTAACGCAAGCGACTACTAATTTCCCAACTTTTATTCTTTCCAAACTTATAGCCACCTACTAGAGAAACTAATACGCCATTATCCCAAACAGCGGGTAGATAAACATCGGAGTTGGCGGCAGTGAATTCACTTTTGTAAAGCGTAAGCGCTGCAATAGCATAAAAGCGTCCTGTAAATTTTTGTTGAAACAAAAGCTCCAAACCATAAGCTCTGCCTTTTCCGTTGCTGGTCACTGGTTCGTTTCCTAGTACTTCAAAGCCTCCCCCTTTGTTCGCCAATGAAATTTGATCCGTCACAGAAACTGGATAGTTGGCATATTGCTTCCAAAATCCTTCTACCGAAAAACGTGCTTTTTTCGTCACTAAATACTCAAGGCCGGCCACGTAGTGGTCGCTTCGAATGTAGTCCGTGTTTTTATTAATAAAGTCTCCTTGATTATTTTGAAATCCTAAAACAGTGTAAGGCAATATTTTAAAATAGCGACCCACCGAAGCGGTTGCTGTCCACTTACCATTTTTAGTAAGTTGATACGAAGCTGAAGCCCGAGGACTGAGCGTGCGATAAATTTCATTACCATTGTTTGTAAAAGAATTCCCATCCGCACGCAGTCCAAAAGCGATTCCCAATCGATCATTTAATAAGCGACGAGACGCTTGCGCGTTTAATCCGTAACGGAAAAAATTGAGATTAGATTCAAACTCACGGTTGTCCACCAGGTCTTTTGTATTGTTAGAATAATTTGCATTAATTACTACCGCACCATACTGAACCGACCAGTCTTTATAATATTTTTTTAAGCTATAGCGCAAACGACTTTCGCGTTCGCGAGAATCATTTTGTAAAAACAAGCCGGTCTGATTAATATTATCACGATAACGGCTAAAATTATTAAGCAACAAATTATTACTCAAGGTCGTGGTCATAAAGCCAGAGTTATCTTTTAACCTTCGTTTCCAGCCTATGCCCGTCGTATTAGAATATTGTTTGATCACCGGAACGCGCTCTTGCAATGATTTTTGCTCGGGGTCAAAGTCGTCGAGTTCATTGATAGAAAAGTCATCAATCGCACCGACGCCTGTAAAATAAATATCATTGTAGTCATCTATCATATGATTGACTTTAAACTGGTAGTCATAATAATCGGGTAAAAAAGGAAGGCCAATGGCTTTGAACAAAAGTTGCAAATACGAACGACGTGCCGAAGCAATAAAAGTAGTTCTGGCTGCTTTATTAGAATCTATTTCTGCCTTGCTTCTAAACAAAGGTCCCTCTGCAGTGAGTGCTGCCTCACTAGAGCTCAATCGAAAATTCCCTTGAAATTTTTTGTTGTTTCCATTACGCTGATCAAATTGTAATACGCCCGAAAGAGCATTGTCATATTGAGCGCCAAAGGCACTGGTAGTTAAGGTCACGCCTTTAAAAAAAGAAACGTTGAGCAGGCCAACGGGTCCGCCGGCACTTCCTTGCGTGCTAAAGTGATTGATGTTTGGGATCTCAATTCCGTCTAAGTAATAAACGTTTTCATTAGGCGCACCACCTCGAATTATGATATCATTTCTAAATCCACCCACGCTTCCCGAAACACCCGGCAAGGTTTGTACCACTTTGGCCACATCATTGTTTCCTCCTGGGTAGGCCACGATTTCTTCCTTGCTTAGTTTCTGGATAGAAAGGGGAGTCTCCTCTGATTTTTTAAAAGGATTTTTTCTAATCACCACTTTGCCCAATTGTTTCTTTTTTTCCGCAAGTTCAAAATTTACATCGGCATTTCCTTCTGAACGAATTACCACACCAAAACGTGTTTCGTTTTCAAAGCCAATGGATGTACAAGCTATATTATAAGTTTTTGGAGGGATGCCACTGATGGTAAATATTCCGTTCACGTTTGATTTGCC
>CAZTCQ010000055.1:2148-3764 GCA_964612525.1 uncultured Chitinophagaceae bacterium
ACAAACGGAATCAACATTTCCTCTAAGCTTACCCCGCCATGTTGGAAGGTATTTTTAAAGTACTTTACATAGTGATTGTAATTATTAGGATAGCAAAGGTAGCCGTCATACTTAGCAAAAATATACGAAGAGTTTAAGTTAGGTTTGGGTAATCCAATGCTCTCAGGTGAACCTAAATAACAAACTTCTTTTTGGTCGTAGTCTAAGTTTTTACCGTGCTTGTAACGAATGTTAGTTGTCGCATCACGGTCACCTTTTACTTTATGTGCATTTTTTACGCGTATGGTACCGTGGTCCGTCGTTACGATAACCGTTATGTCTTTATCAGCAATTTTTTTAATGGCTTGGTGCAAAGGGGAATGCTCAAACCAACTTTTGGTCAGCGAGCGATAACTCACTTCATCATTGGCTAATTCTTTCAAAACTTCTAGCTCTGTACGTGCATGACTCAGCATATCTACAAAATTATAAACGATGACGTTGAGCTTATTCTGAAGCAAATTATGAATGTTGTTTACAAGCTCTTCGCCTTTTTCATGATTGGTCACTTTGGTATAGCTGTGTTTCATATCGCTATAACCCATTTGCCCTAACTGATAACTCAAAAATTTATGCTCAAACATATTTTTTCCACCACGCTCGGCATCGTCTTTCCATTCGTTGGGGAATTCTTTTTTTATATCCTTAGGCATTAAGCCAGAAAAAATAGCATTACGGCTATACTGTGTTGTAGTCGGTAAAATAGAAGAAAGCATGGTTTCCTCTTTTACTCTAAAACTTTCAGCAAAAGCAGGTTCAATAATTTTCCATTGGTCATAGCGTAAATTATCTATCAGTAAAAAGAAAACAGCTTTGTCATCTTCTAGATGAGGCTGCACTAATTTTTCAAACATTTGATTTGAAAAAAGCGGAGTGTCTTCGCCACCGTCCATCCAATCTCGATAGTTTTTTTCTACGTATTTGCACCAGTCATTATTGGCTTCATCTTTTTGACTTTGAAAAATTTCCATCATCTCTTGGTTGCCACTGTTTTGAATTTCCAGCTCCCAATAAACGAGTTTTTTATAAAGCTCAACCCACTCGGTATAATTCGGACTACTCTGCATAGTCATCATCAGATTGCGCAGGTCGGTCATATAGCCACGAGTGGTTTGCTCACTGACGAGGTCTTTTTTATTAATTATTTTTTTAAGCGAAAGCAATACCTGGTTCGGATTGACCGGCTTGATTAAATAATCTGCTATCTGAGAGCCAATGGCTTCTTCCATTATATTTTCTTCTTCGTTTTTGGTCACCATCACCACGGGTAAGTGCTGATTGACCTCACGAATAGCGGCCAAGGTCTCGAGTCCTGTCATACCTGGCATACTTTCATCAAGCAACACTACGTCGACAGGGTGTTCTTTTATATGCTCCAAAGCGTCGTAACCGTTGGTTACTTTTTCCACCTCATATCCTTTTCCTTCTAGGAAAATTATCTGTGCTTTTAATACCTCAATCTCGTCGTCTACCCAAAGAATTTTTGCTGCCATAGTTAAGTGTAAATTTAATAGTCTGTTGTTTTATTTAACTGTGATTATTGATTAACATTGTGTTTTAACAAGAATTTCGGCTTT
>CAZTCQ010000055.1:3864-7603 GCA_964612525.1 uncultured Chitinophagaceae bacterium
ATGCCCATCAGAAAAATAATCAACGACCCAGTTCATGGTTTTATTACCATCGATGATGAACTTATTTATGATGTGCTATCGCACCCTGCATTTCAGCGTCTGCGTCGCATCAAGCAAATGGCTTTAGCTTATCTTGTCTATCCAGGCGCGGTACACACTCGTTTGCATCATGCCTTGGGTGCTTATCACCTTATGGGTATGGCGATTGATGAGCTTCGGGCTAAGAATATCGAAATTACACACGAAGAAGAGCAAGCCGCAAAGCTCGCTATTTTGTTACACGATATTGGTCACGGTCCGTTTTCTCATGCTTTGGAAAATACCTTGGTGAATATTCATCATGAAACGATTTCTAAAATGCTGATTGAGTATTTGAATAAAGAATTTGACGGTCAGCTTAGTTTGGCACTAGAGGTTTTTAAAGGGACGTATCACAAAAAGTTTTTGCATCAATTGATTTCTAGTCAATTGGACGTGGATCGTTTAGATTATCTAGCAAGAGATAGTTTTTTTACAGGTGTGAGTGAAGGCGTGGTTGGCTATGATCGAATTATAAAAATGTTCTCCGTTCATAAGGATGAATTGGTTGTAGAAGAAAAAGGTATTCACTCGGTAGAGAAGTTTTTAATAGCTCGCCGACTGATGTATTGGCAGGTGTATTTGCACAAAACGGTTTTAAGCAGCGAATTACTCTTAGTAAATATTTTAAAACGAGCCAAAGAACTAACTCGTGGTGGTCACCAATTATTTTCGACGCCTGCGTTGAGTGTGTTTTTAGACGCAGAAATTAGCGAAAAAAATCTCCCTGATAATTTTATTGACTCTTTTATATTACTGGATGATAATGATATTGCTAGTGCCATTAAAGTATGGTCGCGAAGTGAGGATGGGATACTAAAAGAGCTTTCGCTGCGTTTACTCAATAGAAAATTGTTTAAAGTAAAATATTTTAATCCAAAAGATGGTTTAGATATCGAGGATATGAGAGCAGCGGTACAAGCCAATTTAAAATTGAGTGATGAGGCTATGGCATACTTTTTCATGAAAGACGAAACAAGCAATATGCTTTACAGTAAAGAATTTGAGAATATAAAAATCCTGAAAAAAACAGGTGAGCTGATTGATGTGTCTGAAGTGGATCATCCGCTTATCAATTCGAGTGTAACGGAGCAGGTTAAAAAATATTACATTTGCTACGCTCAATAGTACGAGCATTTTTTGGGGAAGAACGAAACGAAAAATAGAAACAGAATGAAATTTACTGCCACACAAGTAGCTGCTGTTTTGCAGGGAAAAATAGAGGGAGACGAAAATACAGTCATTTCCGACTTAGCCAAAATTGAAGAAGGCAAAGCGGGTGCCTTGTGTTTTTTATCGAACGAGAAGTATGAATCTTATTTATATACTACCGAAGCTTCCATCGTAATTGTAGCCAAAGACTTAGAACTAAAAGAAGCTGTCAAGCCAACACTCATTAGGGTAAAAGACCCGTATACTGCTTTTGCTACTTTGCTTTCTACCTATGAGGCCATGACGAAAGTGGTAAAATCGGGTATCAGTGAAAAAGCTTCTGTTGCTAAAACAGCGCGAATTGGTAATGACGTTTATATAGGTGATTATGCTGTAATTGACGAGCATGCTCGAATTGAAAATGGAGCGCAAATTTTTCCAAACACCTATGTGGGCCAACATGCTAGAGTGGGCGAAGGTTCGTTACTTTATGCCAATGTGAATGTTTACACGAGATGTGTAATCGGTAAAAATTGTATCGTTCATTCTGGTTCGGTAATTGGTTCCGATGGTTTTGGTCATGCTCCGCAAGCGGATGGCTCGTTTCAGAAAATACCACAGCTCGGTAATGTGATTTTAGAAGATAATGTAGAGTTGGGAGCGAATTGCACCATTGATCGAGCCACCCTAGGTAGCACCGTAATTAAAGAAGGAGCTAAGCTTGACAATCTAATACAGGTAGGACATAACGCCATTATAGGAGAGAATACTGTGATAGCTGCGCAGGCTGGCATTAGCGGTACGACTAAGATTGGGAAAAATAATATGATCGGTGGTCAGGCCGGCATTGTTGGTCATATTAGCACGGCGGCTGGTGTAAAAATTCAGGCGCAAAGTGGAGTAGGAAAAAAGATTAGTGAGGCGAATGTTAGCGTGAGTGGAACACCCGCGGATGAATATCGTGCTACCTTAAAAAGCCAGGTCATTTTTAGAAAGTTGCCAGAAATGGCAAAAAAAATAGAAGCTTTAGAACAGAAATTGAAAGATTTGGATAATCAAGCTTAAATTCACGATTGAAAAGGAAATAAATGCATCAAGAAAACCAGCATACGTTAAAAGGAGATGTCGCTATCAGTGGAGTAGGACTGCATACGGGTGAGCATGTAAATATGACTTTAAAACCTGCGCCAGCAGGTTTCGGAATCAAGTTTAAAAGAGTAGACCTTGAGGGGCAGCCAGAATTAAAAGCAGATGTGAGCTATGTTACGGACACGTCTCGAGGAACTACTATTGAGCATAACGGAGCCAGAGCCTCAACGATAGAACATCTCTTGGCAAGTTTTTATGGTTTGGGTGTTGATAATGCTTTGGTAGAACTCGACGGTAATGAAGTTCCAATTTTAGATGGTAGCGCCTTTCAATTTATTGAGGCTATTGAAAAAGTAGGCTTAGAAGAATTGGACGCTAAAAGAGTTTACGTGAGCATAGAAGATAATATCGAAATTATCGACGACGAAAAGGATGTAGAAATTGTAGCAACGCCCTCTAAAGATTTACGCATTACTACTATGATTGATTTTAATAGTAATGTGTTAGGTACGCAGAATGCCACTTTAAAAAATATCCAAGATTTCAAAAAAGAAATAGCTCCTTGCCGAACGTTTTGTTTTTTGCATGAGTTAGAAGCTTTGCAAGCAAATGGTTTGATTAAAGGTGGCGATTTAGACAACGCAATTGTCGTAGTAGACCGTGTATTAGAAGACGGTGAAATTGATCGATTGTCAAAATTGTTTGATAAAAAAGATATCAAAGTAGGAGAGACAGGTATTTTAAATAATATAAAATTGCATTTCCCGAACGAACCAGCGCGTCACAAATTACTGGATGTGCTGGGTGATATTTCCCTTGCGGGTTATCCAATTCGGGCCAATATCATTGCCTATCGTCCCGGTCATAAAACGAATGTTGAGTTTGCTAAAAAAATAAAAGCCTACGCTCGTAAGAATCAAAAAATGCTTGGCGTGCCCACGTATGACCCAAGCCAACCAGCGATATATGATGTAAAGTATATTTCTAAATTACTGCCTCATCGTTATCCGTTTTTACTCGTAGATAAAATTATTGATCTCAGCGATGAGCACATTGTGGGAGTAAAAAACATTACGTTTAATGAGCCAGAATTTACTGGTCATTTTCCTGATAATCCTATCTTCCCAGGTGTGTTGCAGCTAGAAGCTATGGCGCAGTGCGGCGGAGTGATGGTTCTTAATTCGCAAGGCGGCCCTGAGAAAAAATTTGATACCTATTTCCTGAAAATAGATAATGCCAAATTTAAAAGAATGGTAGTGCCAGGTGATACCTTGGTGATGAAGCTAGAGCTACGCGGTCCGATACGACGGGGCATTTGTGAAATGCGTGGTTCTGCTTATGTGGCAGATAAACTAGTATGCGAGGCAGATTTAATGGCACAGATCGTACCAAGAAAAGAGGATGCCTAGATGCAACTCTC
>CAZTCQ010000055.1:7703-9519 GCA_964612525.1 uncultured Chitinophagaceae bacterium
TTTAAAAAGAAATTAACTTCTATTGCCGAAATGATAGAGACCATTGGTCTAACAGGAAAAGAAAACGAGTTTATCGAAAATTTTAGCAGCGGCATGAAGCAACGAGTAAGTTTAGCCCAAGCTTTTTTTGCCGATACGCCCATCCTTTTATTGGACGAGCCATGCTCTAATATGGACGAAAAAGGTTTTGCATTATATAATGAGCTATTAAACAAATATTCAGAAAATAGAATTGTAATACTAGCTTCAAACGATTCGAAGGAGTATACCACCTGCAATAAGCAGCTGTATCTTAGGGATTATAAATAATGAACAACAAAAAACAAATAAGAGCATGGACGTTTTATGACTGGGCCAATAGCGCTTATTCCCTGGTCATCACCTCGGCTATTTTTCCTATTTATTATGCTTCAGTTTTGCCAGAGCGAGTTGAAGTATTTGGTTCTATGTTCAAGCGTGGCGATGTAGCCGCCTATGCTATTTCACTTTCGTTTTTAATTATTGCTTTTTTGTCTCCTATGCTTTCGGGCATAGCAGATAGCCGAGGGAATAAAAAATTGTTTCTTAAATTTTTCTGTTATCTCGGCTCGGTTTCTTGTATTGCTCTTTTCTTTTTTACTAAAGAAACTGGTTTATATTATGGTTTGGGATTTTCTGTTTTGGCGTCGGTTGGTTTTTGTGGGAGCTTAGTTTTTTATAATGCCTACCTGCCAGAAATTGCCACTAGAGACACTCAGGATAAAATAAGCGCACGTGGTTTTGCCATGGGTTATGTGGGTAGTGTACTTCTTTTGGTGTTGTGTTTGATTTTTGTTTTGAGTTTTGAGGGTAGTGATTTGCCGGCACGTTGGTCTTTTGTGGCTGTAGGTGTTTGGTGGTTAGGCTTTGCCCAAATTACTTTCAGAGGCTTGCCTGATGTAAAAACAATGGCAAGTGATGTAACCTTATCTGATGGTTTTAAAGAACTAAAAAAAGTTTGGATTCAACTAAAACAGTTCGCTAAGTTGAAGTGGTTTCTATCTGCCTTTTTCTTTTATAATATGGGGGTGCAAACGGTAATGTATATGGCTACTTATTTTGGCACAGATGAGTTGCATTTAGAAACGTCCCAATTAATAATTACGATTTTACTTATTCAACTATTGGCTATTGGTGGGGCTTATTTCTCTGCACAGTTGTCTAAAAAAATAGGAAATATTAAAACCTTGTCGCTTATTCTCATTGTTTGGATCGGCATTTGCTGTGGTGCCTATTTTGTACAAACGGCTAATGAATTTTACCTGTTGGCAGCAGTAGTTGGTGTAGTAATGGGCGGAGTACAATCACTATCGCGCAGTACCTACTCCAAAATGTTGCCGAACCATACAAAAGACACGGCTTCTTATTTTAGCTTTTATGATGTCTGTGAAAAAGTAGGGATCGTGATTGGTACTTTGACGTTCGGCTTGGTTAGTCAAATAATGGGTGGCATGCGTCAATCTACTTTGGCGCTGATGGTGTACTTTATCTTAGGCTTGCTATTGCTCACAAGCTTACTCAGAAAAGAAGGAAAACAAAATGATTGAGCGATCTAAATTAAAAATGAATCCACACTCGATATTCTTAGTCGATTTGGTAGGAGCTCTTTTGTCTGCATTTTTATTGGGTGTTGTCTTGATGCACTGGCATTCAATAATTGGCATGCCTCAAAAAACACTTTATCTCTTGGCAGGTGTTCCTTTGCTTTTTGTGCTTTATGATTTGTACTGTTTGTTTTTCATAAAGAAAAAATGGAAGTTGGCATTGTACAGGATTGCTGTTCTAAATTTTCTCTATT
>CAZTCQ010000055.1:9619-14156 GCA_964612525.1 uncultured Chitinophagaceae bacterium
ATGCACGGTGTAATTCCTAAGAGCATGTGGCACAAACAAAATCCAGCTGATGAGTCGAATATGGTGACATGGACAATGCGTTCGTTACTCATAGAAGACGGAAATAGAAAAATTTTAATCGACACAGGTATGGGAGACAAGCAAAGTGAAAAATTCTTTGGTTATTATTTTCCATCAGGAAAGAACCTAATGCAGTCGTTAGATGAAAAAGGGTTTCAGGCTGAAGATATCACTGATGTATTTCTTACACATTTACATTTTGATCATTGCGGTGGTGCGGTAATAAAAGATGGTGAAGAATTAAAAGTTCAATTCCCAAACGCAACTTACTGGAGTTGTGAAAGCCATTGGCAAACTGCTACTCAACCTAATGCACGAGAGAAAGCTTCCTTCCTAAAAGAAAACATTTTACCAATCCAAAAAAGTGGTCAGTTAAAATTTATTGAAGAAAAAGAGGATGTTCAATTCTCAGAAAATATAACAGTAAAGTTCGTGCATGGACATACCGAAGCTATGATGCTTCCCGTAATCAACTTTAATGGGCAAACTATTTTATTCTGTGCGGACTTGATTCCTGCCAAAAGTCACATATCTATGCCTTGGGTTATGGCCTACGATATGCAACCGCTAGAAACATTGAATGAGAAAGAAAGAATTCTTCCCGAGGCCTTCGATAATAATTGGTGGTTATTTTTTGAGCATGATTTGAACAATGAATGTTGTAAATTGATAAAGGATGAGCGGGGTAGAATTCGTGGCGGGGAAAATATGAATTTGTAGATTAGAATTGTATCTTGTCTGCAATAATCTCTGTTGCCATGAATTCAAAAAATAGAAATAAGTACAAGTCGAGTCCTAGAGTCTTTCGTGGAGCTAGTATAGGGTTTTTATTATTTTTTTTAATTGAAGGGGTGAGGCCTTTTTTGTCAAGTACACCTTTTCGCAACTCGCCCAGTATTTTTTATATTTTGCTATTGTGGATTACTCTTGGCATTATAGCAGAATTTTTGATTCCCTGGATGAGAAAAATGTTTAGGCCGCAAGATGTTTCGAATAGAAAGTAGATTCTGAAAAAAGGTGAGGACATCATTCTTGACTATTGTGAATTTAAGAATTAAAAAAACCTGCTCCTTCACACAAAAGCATGACGACGCAGGTTTAAAAAAGAAATAAAGGTAGTTTAAAATTAATTACGAATGCTTCAATTTCGATTTACGAAAAAATATCAGCTTTATAACCTTCCAGATTTTTACTTTCCCCAAAGGAACTACTCAGAAATATTCTTGAGCAATTCTTTTTACGATATGATAAACCTGGAAGGTTTCGAGAACCAGAAGCTTTAAATTTTTAGAATAAAAAAATCCGTCCCCAACATTGTTGAGGACGGACTCCCTGATGCTTATTGCCTAATCCCTAATTGATAGAAACCAATTCTAGGTCAAACGTCAAATCTTTACCAGCTAGTGCGTGGTTCGCATCTAGTTTTACTTTGTCATCAGTATAAGAAACGATAGTTACAGGAATGGGCTGACCATCCGGTGTCATCATCTGTAACATCATGCCCGCTTCTAATTCTTTCATTTCAGGTGGAAGCTGCGCACGATCTACGTCAATTACATTCTGCTCATTTTTCGGTCCATAAGCTTGATCTACAGGAATGTTGATGGTTCTTTTTTCACCTATTTCCATATCCACCACACCATTATCAAAACCAGGGATTACCATGCCGGCTCCTACAGTGAATTCTAATGGATCGCGCCCTTCTGAGCTATCGAACATTTCGCCACCCTCAGTAAGTGTTCCTTTATAATGTACTTTGATTTTATCTCCGCTTTTTACTTTCATGGGCGCGAAAATAAGAACGACAGAAATTAAAGAATGTTATTAATCGTTTTATTTAAGGAAATAGTCCGTTAAAACTCTATAAGTACGGGTCGGACCATAGAAATTAGAGTAGTAGGTTGCCTCTATTACCCCAATTTGAGGTGCATATAATTCCTCAGTTAACGAGCCAGTTTGATTAGATCTAAGGAGGTCAGGAATTCCAGTTTGTAATCGAAAAGCTCTTACCGACTCATTACGAAAAGGATAGGATGTGAATTCCTCTGTTACCCTTTTTTCATCATTTTCGACATTGCGATTCACGCTAGGATAAGTGTCCCAAGCCAATCCTTTTTTTAAATTTTTAGTGATTAAAATATTTACATGTTCAGAATTAAAATAAGATTCAACTAATTCTTCGTCTTTCTCGTACCGCATATACCTATGGGTATAATTTCCGCTCCTTTCTTCTATTATAAAAGCTAATTGATTATCGGCTAATAGAGTATCCTTTGTAATGATTTGGACAACGGTTCGTCTGCTACGCAGACTATCCCAGATGTTATTAAAGAAATAGGTTTCTTCATAAGTCCAATTATTACCTACTGCCAAGGGAAAAGTAGATTTCGTTTCGGTGGGGTAATTTCTTTTTGTACAGCTGCTCGCTAAAATTAAGAGCAGTACAATTAAGCCGTTTGTAATATTATTTTTTTGATTCATTATACTTTTATTTTATTCAGCAAATCTCTCTCAGTAATCGCAGAATAAATAGGATGAATTAAAGGATGCCTGGCATATTTTAACTACTAACAATCGTTTCTTGCTGCTGGTAATACTCAATTACCTCCACGAGGATTTGATCAATTTCAGCCACGTCCAGAGTGTTTACTAATCTATTTCTAAACTGCTTGCCATGCGATAATCCTTTTAAATAATTAGCATAATGTCTCCGCATTTCTACGATACCTAACTTTTCTCCTTTCCATTCTATGGAGGTATGTAGGTGTGTCTTACAAACTTCTACACGCTCTTCTACGCTAGGTGGTGGAAGAATTTCACCCGTTTGGATGTAATGTTTCACTTCTTTAAAAAACCAAGGAGAGCCAATAGTGGCTCTGCCTATCATTACACCATCTACGCCGTATCGATTTTTGTATTCTACGGCTTTTTGAGGAGTGTCGATATCACCATTACCAAAAATTGGAATTTTAATACGTGGATTATTTTTAATTTTTCCGATTAATGACCAGTCGGCCTCGCCTTTGTACATCTGCACACGTGTGCGACCATGAATGGACAGAGCTTGTATCCCAATATCCTGAAGACGCTCCGCAACTTCCTCAATATTTTTGGTATCGTTATCCCAACCAAGCCTTGTTTTAACCGTGACAGGAATTTTAACCGCATCAACTATTGCCTTTGTCATGGAGACCATTTTAGGTATATCCTTTAAAATACCGGCTCCAGCTCCTTTGCAAACTACTTTTTTTACAGGGCAACCGAAGTTTATGTCCACAATATCAGGTCCCGTGGCTTCACAAATCTGCGCAGAGAGTATCATAGCTTCTTCATCTCCACCAAAAATTTGAATGCCAACAGGTCGTTCTTCGGGGAAAATGTCAAGCTTTTCTCTACTTTTAATAGCATCACGGATTAATCCTTCTGAACTAATAAACTCTGTATAGACTACATCGGCCCCATATTTCTTGCATAAGGCCCTAAAAGGCGGATCGCTCACATCCTCCATGGGTGCTAACAAAAGCGGAAACTCAGGTAATTCTATGTTGCCAATCTTTATCACAGGGCAAAGGTAAGTGGATTGTTAAAGAATTCTCCTTAACCTTATGATAATCAAATCATTTTAACTATTTTGTACTTTTGCAACATTCTTAAACTATAAAACACTAATTATGAACATTTTAGATTCTTTAAAAGGTCTGGTAACGGACGAACTCGTATCAAAAGCAGCAGGTGCCCTCGGAGAGGACAGCGGTGCTATTTCAAAAGTAATGCAAGGAGCCTTGCCATCAGTATTGGGTGGTTTATTGGGTTCTGATTCAAAAAATCATGGTGCCTTATCTGGTCTTTTTGGTCAGGCGGCAAACAATGATAACCTCATGGGTGATATCTTGGGAGGTATTTCAGGCGGTAGCAGTAATGCTGGCGGCGGTATCATGGATTCTTTGGTGAGCGGAATTTTTGGTGATAAAGTAGGAGGAATCGTAAATATATTAACAAACCTAGGTGGTTTGAAAAAAGCAGGAAGCTCTTCATCTATCCTAGGAATGGTTAGTTCTTTAGCCGCTTCTTATTTTGGTAAAAAAATGATGAAAGACGGTTTAGGCTTTGGAAGTATCCTGAACATGATCGGTGGTGAGAAAGATGCTATCATGAAAGCTGCTCCTGAAGGAGTAATGGATGCTATCGGTGTAAAACCAGGTCCATGGGAAAGCGTAAAAGATATGATTGGTAACGTTACAGGTGCTGTAACTGGTACAGCTGGTAAAGTAGTAGACGGTGCAGGAAGTGCTGTGAAAGGTGCCGCTGGAGTTGTAACAGGTGCTGCCGGTGCTGCTGCAAGCGGTGTAGGTAATGTAGCTGGTGCTGCAGGAAATGCTGTGAAAGGCGGAGTAGGAGCGGTAACAGGTGCTGCTGGTAAAGTAGCTGGTGGTGTTGGAGACGCTGCCGGTGCAACAGTTGGTGCTGCCAAAAGCGG
>CAZTCQ010000055.1:14256-16099 GCA_964612525.1 uncultured Chitinophagaceae bacterium
TGGTTCAATTTTGAAGATTGTCAATTTGAAACTGGAAGTGCAAACTTGAAAGCGAGTGCGATGCCACAAATCGAAAATGCTGCGAAAATTTTACAAGCATTTCCAAATCTTAAAATTAAAATAGGAGGATATACGGATAACACTGGAGACGCTGCAAAGAATGTAACTCTTTCAGAAAACAGAGCAAAAACAGTATACAATGCTATCATGAACAAAGGAGCTGCTGCTTCTTCTTTCGATGATGAGCCATTCAAAGGTTATGGTATTGAGCACCCAATTGGTGACAATAACACTGACGCAGGTCGTGCTCAAAACAGACGAATAGCTTGCGTGGTTACTGCGAAATAGAAAAAAACAATCATTATTTAATCTACTACAAAGCTCGGCTTCGGCCGAGCTTTCTTATTTTTACTACTTACAGAATGGAAAGAGTATTTCAAAAAACCAAAATTATAGCCACCGTCGGACCGGCTTGCAACACTTATGATAAATTGTTACGACTCGCGGAAGAAGGCGTGGATGTGTTCAGATTAAATTTTTCGCATGGGACGCATGAGGATCACAAAAAAGTGATTGACCATATTAATAAAATTAATGAAGAGTTTCTTTTTAAAATTGCAATCCTTGGTGATCTGCAAGGGCCAAAATTACGCGTTGGCCAAATGGAAGGTGATGGCGTTTTATTAAAAGAAGGTGATGAGATTTTAATTTCTAATGAAGAAATATTGGGTACGGCTAAACAGATTTATATTTCGTATCCAAATTTTTATGAAGATGTAGAACCAGGTGAAACTATCTTTTTTGATGACGGTAAAATAGAGATGAAAGTCAAGTCTCTGAACTCGGATAAGACCGTGACCATGGAAGTAGTTATTGGTGGGGTATTAAGTTCCCGCAAGGGAATGAACTTACCGCAGACGAAAATTTCTATCCCGGCTATCACCGAAAAAGACAAGAAGGACGTAAAATTTGCAGCGGAGCAACGCTTGGATTGGGTGGCACTTTCTTTTGTAAGAAAACCCAAAGATGTTTCTGAACTTAGAAACATGCTAAGAGCTTATGGCAGCGAAGCAAAAGTCATAGCCAAGATAGAAAAACCTGAGGTGCTTGATGTGTTGCGCGATGTAATTGTGGAGAGTGATGGTATCATGATTGCCAGAGGGGACTTAGGAGTGGAACTACCGATGGCCAAAGTTCCTATGATTCAAAAAGAAATTGTGCGAATGTGCATTCACCGTGCGAAACCAGTCATTATTGCCACTCAAATGATGGAAAGTATGATGGAGCGAACCAAGCCCAATCGTAGTGAAATAACGGATGTTGCCAATGCTGTTTTGGACGGAGCGGATGCGCTAATGCTTAGTGGAGAAACTGCCGTGGGTAAACATCCAGCTTTGGTAATTAAAAGCATGGCCAATATTATTACGGAAGTAGAAAAGGAAGAAAATTTGTATCACCGTGAGGACTTGACTCCTCAAGAGCATTCTCCTTCTTTCTTATCCGACGCTGTTTGTTATCGTGCTTCAAAAATGTCAGTTGATGTAAAAGCAGATGCGCTTATTGGAAATACTCAAAGTGGTTATACTGGCTTTATGCTAAGCAGTTTTAGACCGAAGGCACCTTTATTTGTATTTACCAAAACGAAAAGCTTGGTGCATCAGCTAAGTTTGAGTTGGGGCGTTCGGGCTATATTTTTTGAACAGGCCGAATCTTTAGACGATATTATTCAAGATCAAATTACCGCCTTGAAAGAGAGAGACTTGGTCAAAGAAGGTGATGTGGTAGTAGTGACGGGCAGCACACCGGTAGAAGAACAATTACCGACAAACTTGATAAAGGTTAC
>CAZTCQ010000055.1:16199-18948 GCA_964612525.1 uncultured Chitinophagaceae bacterium
CTTATCGAAACGTTTTTCAGAATTAGAAATTAAAACGTTTGACTCCATATCATACAGTATGGGTAGCCGCATGAATTTATACCTTCCGATTTTTTTTTCGAACCGATTGAACAAAATAATTTTACTGGCTCCTGATGGAATTTCTTATAACTTCTGGAATCGTGCGGCTATAAAAAATCTATGGGGTAGAGCCTTGTTTCGCTATTTTGTTCGTCATAAATCTGCTTACATGAAGACGCTTCATTTTTTATACAAAATAGGTGTGGTGAATAAATCCATGTATGCATTTAGTAAATGGAATATGCGTGATGCAAAGCAAAGGGCACTTGTTTATAATGCTTGGATGAACCTTCGTTTTTTTAGACCTAAATTAAATACAGTAAAAGCAGCCATAGAGAATAATCATATTGAGCTCGTTTCGTTTTTTGGAAAAAATGACCCTGTGATTCCATTATCCATTCAGAAAAAATGTGCCAACACTTTTCCAAATGGCAACCATTATATAATAGACACAGATCATAATTTAATGACTCAAGAAATGTTTACTTTGCTAGCGAAAGAATGGATTACTTAAGCTTACTCGCCGTTACGTCAGCCTTGCTGCTGTTTTACAGTCTGTTGTTGCTGTATTATAAAATCATTTGGGATTCTATTAGTGAGGAGCAGGTTGAAACTAAACGCAAGCCCTCAACTTTCATTAGTATTATTATCGCGGCTCGTAATGAGGAAGAGAATATTGGTAAACTATTAGAGAGTATTACTGAGCAGTCTTACCCTAAAAATTTGTTTGAGATAATTGTTGTTGACGATCATAGTACTGACAAAACAGCTAGTATCATTAAATCGTTTCCTAGTGTACGCTATTTTCATTTGCAGGAATGGGTGACTGAAAACTTCACAAACTCGTTTAAGAAAAAAGCGATAAGCGAAGCGATTCATCGAGCGAAAGGAAAAATAATAGTTACCACGGATGCGGATTGTGTGGTAGGTGAAAACTGGTTAGCCTCTATTGCCCAAGGTTTTGATACCTTTAATTGTCAAGCTTTGGCGGGTCCGGTGATGTTCTTTCGTCCAAAATCTGTCTTGGAACAATTCCAAGTATTGGACTTTGTGGCGATGCAAGGAATAACGGCTGCGGTACTATCCTCAAAAAAGGGCGCTATGTGTAATGGGGCTAATTTTGCCTATACTCGTGAAGCCTTTGCTAGGGTGAATGGTTATGAAGGAATTGATCATCTAGCCAGTGGTGATGATATGATGCTGATGGACAAATTTGCCAAAGAGTTTCCTGAGGAAATCACTTACTTAAAAGATAGAGATGCTATAGTTCAAACCAAAGCAATGAACACTTTTGGAGGTTTTTTACGGCAACGGATTCGTTGGTCAAGTAAAAACAAATCCTTGTCGGACCGAAAAATACAGTTGGTCCTTTTATTCTCTTGGGTATTGAATGCTTCATTGGTTGCTACTTTTGTATCTGCTTTTTTTATAAAAGACCAGTGGTTTTTTGCCTTGCTCTTGCTTATCACAAAGAGTATTGCAGAATATTTTTTTTGTAATGAAGTGGCAGCGTTTTTTGATCGAAAGAAAAGCTTACCATTTTTATTTATATTGCAACCGCTTCACATTCTATACATGACGTTTGTGGGGCTGCTTGGACTTTTTAATTCATATACTTGGAAACAACGAAAGGTAAAATAGAAGAACAATCGATTTCTGAATCGCGCAGGGTTTGGCATCGACTGCGCAAGAAAAAAATTGCCATACTTTCATTGTGCGTCATTGTTCTATTTGTTTTGGCTGCTCTTTTTGCTTATCCTTTATCGGGCGATTCTTTTCCTGATGCTGACAGGGTGATGCTCGAAATGGCGACAAAGCCACCGTCTTATCAAGCCAAGTTTTTAGTATTGAAGCCGGATAAAAAAATAGAACAATCCTTTGTTTCAAAATTATTTCTAGGTGATAAAAATGCGGCTACTCATGTTCCTATTGTAGATTTCGACATTGCGAAAGATTCAGTGAGATATAATTACTTTATTGACGATAGCTTGTTTGAACGGAAGACGATTTCGATAAGTCAATTAAGTCTCAACTCAAAAGGACAGCCAAGAGTTATTGATAAAAAGTTTGTCTTTGGTACCGATCGTTTTGGAAGAGATGTTTGGTCAAGGCTTTTACTTGGCACACGGGTTAGTCTAGCAGTTGGACTAATTGCTGTGTTACTCTCTATCAGTATAGGGCTATTGCTTGGTGCAAGTGCGGGCTATTTTGGTGGAAAAGTGGATGCTGTCATTGTATGGTTGATTAATGTTGTTTGGAGTATTCCTACTTTGCTGTTAGTCTTCGCAATTACTTTTATTTTGGGAAAAGGTTTTTGGCAAATATTTATTGCCGTTGGTCTTACCATGTGGGTAGGAACCGCCCGTTTGATTCGGGGCCAGGTAATGGGCCTAAAAGAATTAGATTATATTCAGGCGGCCAAAACGATGGGCTTTTCTAATGCGCGCATAATTGTAAAACACATCTTACCCAATGTGATTGGCCCCACGATAGTATTGGCAGCCAGTAATTTTGCAACGGCTATCTTAATTGAAGCTGGATTGAGTTTTTTAGGTATCGGTGTTCAGCCGCCTACTTCTAGTTGGGGGCTAATGATTAAAGAAAATTATAATTTCATAATCACCAACCGACCTATGTTGGCCATTGTTCCGGGGATTGCGATTATGATTATTGTGTTGGCGTTTAACCT
>CAZTCQ010000056.1:0-18158 GCA_964612525.1 uncultured Chitinophagaceae bacterium
AAATCGTAGAAGTAGAACGAAAGAAAAAATCTGACGCAGAAGAAAAGATTAAAGCTTTGGAGGAGAGTATTGCTAGTTTGGGGTAATCCACCCACAAAACAAATAGTTAAACCCACGAATCCTATTTCATTTTTCTTTAATTTAGTATTTCATGCGTTTGCTAACTACTATACTTTTTCTTGGTTTTGGCCTTTTGGTCTTTTCTGCCTTCAGTCCGGACGAAAAAAAAGAGCGTCTGCCTAAGGTGAATAGTTATTTTGCTTGCAAGCAGTATGGTAATATCATGCTGACGGCCGATCAATTTTTAAAATATATTAATCAGCCCTTTTGCGCAAAGGACTCCTTAGATACGATGTATCGCGTCATAAGTTTTGATATGATTTATGCCGAAACTGGTCTTTATCAAGATTCTACGGGTTTACCGATCAAGCACACTGATTATACCTTTGCTTCTTTCCGAGGTGATAAAATTGATCAAAATTGGATCAAGCTTTTTGGTGAGCATGCTTACAAAGGCGACACGATTCGGTTTAGTAATTTTCTTGTAAAAGATAAAAAACGTCGCACCCTACGCTCTAGTAATATAGAGTTGGTGATACGCTAATTATTGCCCTCTACGAATTACTTTTGCCTTTTCGTATGAAGTGGTTTTCCAAACTAGTGAGCATTCTGTTTCACCCAATTTTTCTCACAGCCTTCGTAATGGCGTACCTTCTTTTCGTTAGCAATAATCCTGTTTTGGCAGTGCCGCCAGGCAAAGAAGTACAGTGGTTTTTAATTACTGCCTATAGCACATTGTTCATGCCGCTTTTTGTAGTTTTTTTACTTTGGAAGCTGAAGTTTATTCAATCCCTAGAAATGAAAACGACCAAGGAGCGCTATGTTCCGCTGATAGCTTGTATGAGTTTTTACTTCTGGGTGTTCTGGATTTTTCACTTAAACTTAGGTGCCTCTAGTTGGATCAAAACTTGGTTATTAGCCAGTTTTGCGACCATGGTCCTCACCTTTTTGATAACGATTTTTAATAAAATTAGCCTACACGTAGCAGGTATTGTTAGTGCCTTTATCTATGCCTTGCTTTTAAACCTGAGTACAGGATGGAACGATTTAGTTTTATTAGTAACGACCTTGGTCGTTTTAGGACTCGTAATTTTTTCTAGAATGGATTTAAAAGCACATACACGACAGCAGTTGGTGGTGGGCGGTAGTTTGGGAGCCGTGGCGAGTGTGGTAGCGTATTTTATATTTGGATAAAGAATATTGTAAATGAAAAAAAAAGAAGTTAGTTGTTGCTTTTCTCCTGCCTTATTACCCCTCTTTGATTTTTCAAATCATCTAGTTGTAGTGATTGACATTTTTAGAGCTACGAGCACAATTGCTGCGGCATTGGGTAATGGTGCTGATAAAATCATTCCGGTAGATAATGTAGAAGAATGTATAGAAATAGGAGCAAAAACACCGAATAGCATAACAGCGGGAGAGCGGAATGGACAAATTGTAGAAGGGCTTCAAATGGGGAATTCGCCCTCGGCTTATCCTGCTGGGCTCATCCAAGGTAAAACGCTTGTGCTTACCACCACGAATGGTACTCGTTTGTTACATAAAGTAAAAGAGGCTCCTGAAATATTGTCGGGTGCATTTTTAAATCTAAGTGCTACGGCCGATTATATTCGGACGCAGCAAAAAGATGTTTTGTTAGCCTGTGCGTCATGGAAAGATCGCTTTAATCTTGAAGACACTCTTTTTGCCGGAGCCTTGTTTCAAGCCTTCGGCAAAGATTTTCATACAAACTGTGATTCAACGATAGCCGCTTCTGCTTTGTATGATACGGCTAAATCTGATTTGTTTGGCTTTCTGCGCAAGGGCTCACATTTTCATCGCTTAGAAAAATTTGGCCTTGAAAAGGATCTGCGCTACTGCTGTCAGATTGATGAGCACGATATGTGTATCAAATATGATGGAGAGGCCTTGTTATCTTTGTAGCCATGCAATTCACTGTTAAGCCGCCCATTTGTAAACTGCCGTTTAAAATAAATCATCAGGATAGACTTTGTTTTATGGGCTCCTGTTTTTCTGATACAATAGGTCGCTATTTTGAGGAGCGCAAGTTTTCTGTTCTGTCCAATCCGCATGGTATCATTTACAATCCGCTGAGTATTGCGCACTCAATTAATTCAATAGTGAATCAGTCGGAGGTTGATGAAAACTTATTGGTTGAGAGAGATGGTGTATTCAATTCTTATGATTACCACAGTTCTATTCAGGGAAGCAGTCCAGAAGACTTAATTTCAAAAATAGTAGAAACGAATGAGTCAAGTCGTAATTGGCTAAAGAATACGGATGTTATTTTCATAACCTTGGGTTCGGCTTGGGTACATGGCCTAAAAAAATCGAACAAGGTAGTAGCGAATAATTTAAAACAAGCTGCCGAATTATTCGATCATAAATTATTGACCTTGGCTGAAATCAAAGAATCGTTGACTTCGATTTGTGAGTCCATTCATAACGTAAGCCAAAACTGTAAAATAGTTTTTACAGTAAGTCCCGTACGTCACCTCAGATACGGCTTAATTGAAAACAATAGAAGCAAAGCTCGACTGCTAGAGAGCGTGCATGAAGTATGCGACACGATTGAAAATTCATTTTACTTTCCTAGTTATGAATTGGTTCTCGACCTTTTAAGAGATTACAGATTTTATAAAAAAGATATGGTTCATCCGAACGAACAAGCCACTGATTATGTTTGGAACTATGTATTAGAAAATTTAGTGCATCCTTCCGCTCATGATTTGATTCAGAAGCTTACTAATTTGAATTTAGCTCGTCAACACAAGCTGATGAATCCAGAGGGTGCCAAAGCTCAAAAGTTTGCCCAAGAACAATTGTCCAAAATCCATACACTAGTGACAGATTTTTCGTACTTAAATTTAGAGGAGGAGAAAAACTATTTTCAGAATCTATAATCGCTCAAAGCGAAGTTCTTTCAAGAGGTACTCTTCGCTTTTTGGGATAAAGAAGAGATATACTCGGTAGTTAGCTGACTTTGTGTACAAGGTTCCTATGGCGTACAGGGTGTTGTTCGTATGACTTTTGCCTTGATGTTGGAGAATAAAGTTTTTTGCAGTGCTCTTGGCGAAGAATTTTTTCAGAAGAACACTTGCTTGATTTTTGCTGTAGGTAGTCGCTTTGTTATCCGAAAAAGTAATGTCAATTGTACGATCAAATAATTTTGACATACTCCTTACATCGCCTATGGAAAGTCCCTTTTTTACAATTTTGATGTACCTATCACCCTCTGCTCCGATGTTCAGAGCAAACAGTCCTAATAGAACTATTGTGAGTAGTAGCTTTTTCAATTTTAACTTTAGTAGGTTATCCACAAAAGTAGCGAATATTAATCGCTAATTTTACATCCTTTATGGACAATAAAGTTATTCTAATTGTAATGGACGGATGGGGTCATGGCGCTGTAAATGAGACTGATGCGATCAAAAATGCGGCTACTCCCTTCGTGGATTCCTTATATAATTCATACCCAAATACTGAATTAGTTACCCACGGAAAAGAGGTAGGTTTGCCCCAAGGCCAAATGGGCAATAGTGAAGTTGGTCATTTAAACTTAGGTGCTGGACGCGTTGTGTATCAAGAGTTAGAGCGGATTAATGTCTCCATTGAAACGGGTGAGCTTGCTGATAATTTGGTACTACAAAACGTGATAAATTATGCCTTAGAAAACAATAAACCACTACACTTAATGGGCTTGGTAAGTGATGGGGGCGTACACTCACATTTAGACCATATTAAAGAAATATGTAATATTTGTAAGGCCGCTGGTGTTAACAAGTTATTTACACATGCCTTCACAGATGGACGCGACACTGATCCAAAGAGTGGAATTCGGTTCATGGAAGATTTAATGAAGCATCATGAAAAAACGGTTGGTGATGTGGCTAGTGTTACCGGTCGGTTTTACGCCATGGATAGAGATAAACGGTGGGAACGAGTGAAGGTGGCTTATGATAACTTAGTGCATGGCAAGGGGCGAAAAAGCGAAAATCCCCTCCAGGCAATTAATGAATCTTACGCTGAAGGCATGACGGACGAATTTATAAAACCGATTACTATTTGTAACAAGGACGGTAATCCGAAAGCCATCATTCAAGAGGGCGATGCGGTTCTGTGTTTTAATTTTAGAACGGACCGTTGCCGACAAATTACCGAAGCACTTTCGCAAAAAGATTTCCCGGAGCAACAGATGCAAAAACTTAATTTGCATTATACAACCATGACCGAGTATGATAAATCTTTTGAAGGCATTAATGTTCTGTTCAAAAAAAATGATTTGAAAAATACATTAGGTGAGGTCTTAGAAAAAAATGGAAAAACACAAATAAGAATTGCTGAGACAGAAAAGTACCCGCATGTAACTTTTTTCTTTTCCGGAGGACGAGAAAAAGAATTTGAAGGAGAAAAGAGAATTTTAAAACCATCGCCTAAGGAAGTGGCGACCTATGATTTAAAACCAGAAATGAGCGCCTTTGAATTAACCGAAGCGCTACTGCCCGAAATAAAAAAAGGGCAGACAGATTTTATTTGTTTGAACTTTGCGAATACAGATATGGTGGGTCACACGGGTGTCTGGGACGCTGCTATGAAAGCAGCAGAGACGGTCGACCAATGTGTTAGTCAATTAGTTTCCGCAGCTTTGGAGCAGGAGTATGCTATTTTTTTAACGGCAGACCATGGCAACAGTGATTGCTTGCGTAATGAGGATGGTTCTCCCAATACTGCTCACACTTTGAACCCTGTACCACTATTTTTTATAAGTAATGAAAAGGGTATAAAAATAAAACCAGGCAAATTAGGTGACATTGCCCCGAGCATTTTGAATTATATGGGGATAGAAATTCCTGAAGAAATGACAGGAGACAATTTACTAAACTAATTTTTCCTATTTTTAGTTTTCGTCATGACAACCCAGACCATAGAAAATTATTTAAAAGCCTTGTATTATTTACATCAAAAAAATGAAGAGATTTCTTTGTCTGATTTGGGTAAGGAAGTGGCAGTAAGCAAACCCACGGCCAATGGTATGGTGAAAAGGCTAAAAACAAAAGGCTGGGTAGATTACGAAAAATACAAGCCACTTCGGTTAACGGACAAAGGTTTAAAACTAGCGGCCATTATTATAAGAAAACATCGTTTATCCGAAATGTTTCTTACTCAGATTATGCATTTTGGTTGGGAAGAGGTTCATGATATTGCCGAAGATTTAGAACACATCAATTCTGAAAAATTTTTTGATCGGATGGATGAATTGCTAGGTTTCCCAAGCACCGATCCGCACGGTTCACCTATACCAGACAAAGATGGTAATTTTGTAAAGCCAAACTACAAAAGGCTTTCACAAATCGATGTGGGAAGCAAGGTTTTACTAAAGGCCTTGAAAAGTAGTTCTACTGATTTTTTACTTTTTTTGAATAAAAAGGAATTGCCGCTGGGCACAAAAATTACCGTCACTCAAAGAGAAGATTTTGATAACAGTATGGTGGTTAGTTATAACAAAAAGAAAAACGTGGTGCTGACTGAGTCTGTTGGTAACCGTCTTTTGGTAGAAGAGCTCTAACTTTTTAGCTTGCTTAACATACTTAGCGGGTTATTTTGTTTAAATTTGTGGCTATAAACTTAAACGAAAATGAAAGCAGTATTTATTACCATCGGAATTGGGGTTTTAGCCTTTATAGCCATTCAAGTATTGGCTAAACGTGGTCAAAATGGAATAGAGACCTACCCATATGAAGTAGTAAAGAATTACGATGATTTTGAAATTCGTGAGTATGAAGCGAGTTTGTTTAGCTCAGTCAAGTTAGTGAGCAAAAGTTATAAAAATGGTTCTAACGAAGGTTTCAGAAAGTTGGCCGGATACATATTTGGCGGAAACGATAAAGAAGAAAAAATTGCAATGACCAGCCCGGTGGCAATGTCATTGGATGATACAATGACGATGATGTTCATGGTGCCGCGCAATTTGAAAAAGGAAAACCTGCCGACACCGAACAATAGTGAAATTCAATTTGAGGAAGTACCCGCAAAAAAGGTAGCAGCCATTCGGTTTAGCGGCTGGGCAAGTGATAAAAAAATTGAAAAGTATAAAAAGCAATTGATAACGGCTTTAGAAAAAAAAGGGATAGAGTTTACAAACCGTTTTTACTACCTAGGTTATAATCCGCCCTACGAAGCGGTTAACAGACGGAATGAAGTAATTGTAGAGTTGAAATAGCTTACAGTAGGTCTCTGGTTAATTCTAAAATTTCATCTGAGTGATGGATTAAAAATATGGGAGCCTTTGGGTTGGCAGCTTTCATGTCTCTGACGTGCTGGTTCTTACTTTCTTTTTCTGTAGCTCGAATCATGATGATTAAAATTCTGTCAGGAAATTTTTTGAAAGCCTTTGTATAAATGTCTACATCATGTTCCGTTGCATCGCCAATGAGTAGAAATGGTAAATCGGGATAAAAATTCATGAGGTGTTCAATGGCCAAGGCTTTGTGATTATCATATTCAAATTTTTCTCTGCCACGCTTATATCCAAAGTCTCTTAGGAAAAAGGGTCCTTTGGGGATTTTATTTTTTGATAGAAATTCTAGAAGGAGTTCGTATAAATTCCAAGGACTGTGACTCAAATAGAAAATTGGATTTATTTGTTGACCATTTTTGTTATGTGTTATTTTTTTCAGAACGGGTCCAATATTTTCAAAAGCTGATCGAGTATGAACATTTTTGAGAAAGGTTTCATAGAGTAAGCGAAGTTTTAGAAAAGAATTGACATGGGACTTCAAAATGGTGTCGTCCATGTCTGTTACCAGGGCATATTTTGTTTTGACTCCTAAAACAGCAATTTTTATCGAAGCACAAATCGGTTTGTCTTGGTGGTTTACTTCATTCGCTAAACTTAGCTTGGCTTCTAGCCAATTTATTTTTTCAGACGGATTTATTCTTTGCTCGCGTGGAATAGTGATTTTAAAAAAACCTTCTTCATTAGTTTTACAGAGATATTCCTTCCCATCATATTCTATTTTTACATTCACATGGCTCGCTTCATCGCTTTCCATCCGCTTGAGACTATTGACAAAATTTTCCCACTTCCCATCATCTTCTTTTACCACTATGTCTTCGTTTTCCAAGACTCGACCTCTGATTATAATATCTTGTTTGTTGGCGTAGGATAAGTAGGGAGCAATCATGAGCGGATCATCGCATCTCCACTCCTTAAATTTTGACTTCGTCTTAAACCAGAGTTTTTTTAACTCGTTTTTCATCTTGCAATGCTAATTTACACAATAGATTGTCATTATGAGTAGACTGTTAATTAATCAAGCACTAACTGCATCTAAGTATTGAAAAGTATACATTTGTCCACTTAGCTAAACGATATTCCATGAGCAGCAAAAAATTTAATTTTGATTTTAAGGCCGATTTGCCAGCGAGTATCGTTGTGTTTTTTGTGGCACTACCGCTATGTTTGGGGATTGCCTTGGCTAGTGGCGCACCACTATTTTCAGGCTTGATAGCCGGTATTATAGGAGGTATTTTAGTAGGAGCACTAAGTGGTTCAAAGATTGGTGTGAGCGGACCTGCTGCCGGATTAGCTGCTATTGTTTTGGTTTCTATATCGTCTTTGGGCTACGAGAGCTTTTTGGTGGCTGTGGTTATTGGAGGCGGTATACAGCTTTTGTTCGGTGCATTGCGTTTGGGCATCATTGGTTATTTTTTTCCATCTTCGGTTATAAAAGGAATGTTGAGCGGAATTGGCATCATAATTATACTAAAACAAATCCCTCATTTTTTTGGAATGGATGCTGATCCAGAAGGGGATTTTTCTTTTTTACAAGTGGACGGGAAGAATACAATAACCGAACTCTTAGATGCTATGAATGCTCTCTTCAGCGGGAATATAAATATGGGAGCTACGATTATTGCACTCATTTCTATGACTATTCTGATGTTGTGGTCCAATGTTTTGTCCAAAAAAGGAAGAATATTTGAACTAGTACAAGGGCCCTTAGTGGCGGTTGTGGTTGGAATTTTATTTTATGTTTTTACGAAAGGAGGCTCATTAAATTTGGAAGAAAATCATTTGGTTTCTGTGCCGGTGCCCGAAAGTTTTAATGATTTTTTAGGTCAATTTAGCTTCCCAAACTTTGCCGCGATTTCTAAAATGGAAGTTTGGGTCACAGGATTTACTATCGCCTTAGTCGCTTCTCTTGAAACCTTACTTTGTGTGGAGGCTACTGATAAGTTAGATCCTTATAAAAATGTAACCCCCACGAATAGGGAGCTTTTCGCGCAAGGAACAGGAAATATACTTTCGGGATTGATAGGAGGTCTGCCCATAACACAAGTAATTGTGA
Source organism: uncultured Chitinophagaceae bacterium (assembly GCA_964612525.1). Taxonomy (GTDB): domain Bacteria; phylum Bacteroidota; class Bacteroidia; order Chitinophagales; family Chitinophagaceae; genus JAGNRR01. Next base: position 8,412 of record CAZTCQ010000056.1, read on the forward strand.
GAAGTTCGGCCAACATTCAGTCGGGTGGACGCACAAAATTAGCTGCCATTCTTCATGGCTTCTTATTGCTAATTTCCGTAATTATTATTCCTAATTTATTAAATAAAATTCCTCTGTCCGTGTTGGCAGCGATTCTGTTTATCGTTGGCTTCAAGCTAGCCAAACCCTCCACTTTTAAAACTATGTTTAGTCTAGGTTGGAAACAGTGGGTCCCTTTTGTAGTTACCATTTTAGGTATCGTATTTAAGGATTTGTTGTGGGGTATTGGTTTGGGGTTGATTGTGGCTATCGTAATTATTCTTTTCAAAAGTTTTAAAAATTCTCACTTCCTGCACAAAGAATCGGGAGAGCAAAACAGAGTAAAAATGACGCTGGCGGAGGAGGTTACCTTTTTTAATAAAGGAGCCATACTGAAAGAATTACATGCCTTGCCCGCGAATTCATTTTTGGAACTAGATGTTCGTCAAACACGCTTTTTGGATAATGATATCATCGAAATTTTGGAAGATTTTATTACTACGGCCCGTGAAAAAAATATAGATATTAAATTAGTTTCTGAAAATGCTGTTGTCATGAATCCCGAAAGTTATATTTCCTTTTTTAACCTTATCGTTAAAAAGTAACTCCCTTATTTTTTTCTTTGATAGATCGTAAAATCGACTGCCTCGTCTTGATAGCGAAATAAAATTTCATCTGTCAACTTAGCATCATACTTTCTTGTTTCGGTCACAAATACAATTCCATTTTGCTGATTTGGATCTTGAAATCGAGTGCTAGTTCTATTATTTGTTCTAAAGTTTAAATTCTTATTTCTTACTTTAAAATAATACTGAAGTCCTGGTACGAAATATCCAAAGGATCCATCTAGATCGTATAAACTTGTGAGTTTGTTTTTGTGTAAAACAGTAGCGATTTCATGAGCACCTTGATCTCGTTTGGCACTCCAACCTAAAAACGTATGTGTGAGTGATGTATAGTGAAAAGCAAGGCAAAATAAAATCCCAATGATAACCGCTCCGACTTGTGAAGTTTTGTTTTTTATGATTTCAAGCAGTAGAATAAGAGAAAATAAGTAAGCTATAAACTGAAAGCTGAGCGCTCGTGCTGGTAAACTTATTCCTATTAAAAATAGAAGATAGGGTAAGGCCAAGAGTAAGAGGTTGAGCAGAATAATTTCTTTTCTTTTTGAAAAAAATAGTGACACAATATTTAAAAGGATAAAAATAATCGCACCTCGGTAGAAACCAATTTGATTGCGAGAGATGAAGTCGGTTGTAGAAAGTAAGCTAGCAAAATTAAAACCAGTCTTCATATATCCTGACGATAAGCCAGGACCTAAACCTGAACCTAGTAGCATGGGGCTATATAAAACTAGGGTAAATACACCTAGCCACAGGCCGGCAAATAGCAAAGGAAGTAATGCTTTTACCTTCGTTTGTTTTATATATTGTACGGCAGCGCAGAGCCATAGAACTATTACAAAAATGGGAAAGCTAATCATGGCATAGCAACCTAGCGCACCTATGAGTCCCACGCAAAAAATATCAACTTTGTCCCAGTTTTTAATCTGTTTTACAAAAAAGAAAAAAAGGAGTATCAAGGCAAAAACCATGGAAAGCATTACGCCCCTGGCAAATAGCATATAAAATAGAACTACAGGTAAAGCCGAAAAAATAGCCGCCACCACCAAGGCAATGTTTTCATTTTTAAAAATAGTTTTCACTAGGCCAAACACCAAAAGCACGGCGAGAACTCCCAGAATTATATTCGGCAAGCGTAAGAAAAAAGTATGATCAGGGAAAATGCTGAGGGTAGCGTAGGTAAGTAAATTGTGTAAGGGGTAATTATTATACGCCATGACGCTGGTCAGCGGGTTATTGCTCAAGAAGTAATTATAATTCCAACATTCATCGTATTGCGGATAATAATGCAAGGCTAAATAAACGGATCGTGCTAGTACAAAAATTAGCAAGCTGCCTAAAATGATTTTTGTTCGTGTGCTGCTTTCATTAATCCTAATATAAAATGAACGGATGTAGCTTCCGACTCTTTGAAATAAGACGCGTAATATGCTGACGATTCGTTTGCCTTTGTAAATAAGAAAGCCCAATCCAATAAGAAAAGCAGGTAACAAGACATAAGTAAGACCGCGGATGGTTTCAAACTTATCAGCCGTGAAATATTGTTGTTTCAGCGTTTCGTATAAATCAGGGCGATTTAATTGGGTGGTTGCTAACAGAAGTAACTCCTCGTAATCCGAATTTAAAAACCAGATTAAGCTTGCTACTAAAAAGAAGCCGAGCAGCACAAGTAGTCCCCAAAGTATCTTAGCCGCCCGCATGAAGTATTTCGTTGATGGATTGAATTACGATCTTACACGCTTCTAAAATTTCCTCTTCGGAGATGATTAGAGGAGGAGCAATGCGCAATGCATTGTCGGCAAATAAAAACCAATCCGTAAAGGCTCCATTGACAATGCACTGGTCAATAATTTTTTTATTGGTGTCATAGTCTTCGAAGTGCACAGCAATTAGCAAACCGTAGGTTGATACTTTTTTAATAGCATCGTGCTTCAGGTGTTTCTTAAAGAGCTTGCTTTTTTTATGTACAAAGTCAGGCTCCTCTTCAAATAAATCTTGAATGATTGCCAGACTCTCACGACCTGCAGCGCAACAGACGGGGTGACCTCCAAAGGTGGTAATATGACCTAGAACGGGATTGGTGCTAAAGGCGTCCATAATTTTTTTGTCAGACACAAAAGCTCCGATGGGCATACCACCACCTAATGCTTTGCCCAATAATACTATATCCGGCGTAACGCCAATTTTATTCATAGCAAATAGAGAACCGCAGCGACCAAAGCCTGTTTGGATTTCATCAAAAATTAATAGACAATTGGTTTCATGGCATTTTTTTCTGAGCGCTTTAAACCAACTTATGGGCGCCTCATGAATTCCAGCTTCGCTTTGCATGGGTTCTAAAATAATGCAAGCTGTCTGTTCATCAATTGCGTCAACGGCCGCTTGACTGCCATAGTCAAATTGATAAACATTGGGTAGCAGAGGACGATAGGCTTGCTGCCAATATTCGCTTCCCATCACACTCAGTGCACCTTGGGTGCTACCATGATAGGAGTTCTTAAATGATAGAATTTTGCTCCGACCTGTGTATCGTTTGGCTAATTTCATGGCCCCTTCCGTAGCTTCGCTTCCACTATTTGTAAAGTAAACTGAGTTCAGGTTTTCTGGAAGGACATCGCTGATCTCTTTGGCATAATTTACTTGCGGGCTCAAAACAGATTCACCATATACCATTACGTGCATATAATCATCTACTTGTTTTTTTACAGCCGTTTTGATTCGCTCATTTCCGTGCCCTAGATTACAAACACTGATACCACCAATGAGATCAATGTGTTTTTTACCATGGGCATCATATAGGTAGCAACCTTCGGCTTTAGAAACTTCAAAAGCCAAAGGGCTCGTAGAGGTTTGTCCTACGTGTTTTAAAAATAGTTCGCGCTGCGTCATACAAGTTCAAAACTAAGGCGATATTGGCTCAAGTTGGAAAGAAGCGGCATTTTTTGCCATTTGATACATAAAAAAAATAATATATGTAAAATGTTTTCATATAGTGCTTAATGAATGGGGTGGCCAACTATCTTTTATATTATCTTAATTGCTAAAAAAAAATTGGCACAGCAATTGAAATGAATAGATTGAACTAGAACGAGAATCCAATGAAAAACGCAAAAGCACAATTGAAAAACAGTATTTCTAAGACTGCAAATTACATCCTCAACGTAGAAGGAAATCATTCCGCAAGAATTCCAGAATGGTTTGAACAAATGGCGCTTTCGTCTTCACATGATGGACTAAACAATTCCTTGTATGAAAACCTATTAATCAAATTAAAAAAGCATCTCAATAAAGAATACGGGGAGTCGGTTTCTAATTATTTGATGAGTGCCTAGGTATTATCTTTGGAGGCTTAAAAATTAAAAACTATGCCTGTAATTCTCCCGGTCAATGATAAGTTACCTAATATTCCATCCTCTTGTTTTGTCGCCCCCAATGCTACCATAGTAGGTGATGTGGAAATGGGTGCACAATGCAGCGTTTGGTTCAACGCTGTAGTTCGTGGAGATGTAAACCGAATTCGAATGGGGGAAAGAGTAAACATTCAAGATGGTGCGGTGATTCATTGCACGTATCAAAAATCAGAAACAATATTAGGAGATAATGTCTCAGTAGGTCATAATGCGATTGTCCATGGTTGCACTGTAAAAAATGATGTATTAATTGGCATGGGCGCCATTATAATGGACCAGGTAATCATTCATTCCAACACCATTATTGCCGCCGGTGCGGTGGTGTTAGAAAACACAGTTTGCGAAGCGAATAGTATTTACGCAGGAGTGCCTGCTAAAAAAGTAAAAGACATTTCAAGTGATTTATCTGAAGGTGAGATTCAGAGAATTGCTCATAACTATGTGAAGTATAGTTCTTGGTTTATGTAAAAGACTTACTTTAGTTTTTGAATGAAAAAGCTGTTTTTATTTTTAATGATTTTGTGTGCGACCTTAAGCTTGTCCGCTCAAATTGGGAATACTCGTTTGTGGGAAGTGAGGCATCCGGATCAGTCGCATAGTTCTTATTTAATCGGCACGGTACATTCTGGTTATGAGGATGTTTTTAAAATGAATGATTCTATTTATTGGGCCATCGACCAGTCCGATCTTTTGTCCGTAGAGTTAGACAATAGTGAGATGAACTATAGCAATACCGTAAGCATGAAAAGCATGAGTATGGACATGGCTTATTTGATGATGGAATGCGTGGCTGAGATATTACCTGACTACAAGAAAGAATCAGTTGACAGTTTAGTAAAACTATATACGGAGGGCATCAGTACGTTCTATGATAAACAGAGTGCCACAGAAAAAACAGCGGAAAGTAGAAATTTGGTTTTTGATTATTTTTTGGTAGCCTACGCACGATTTAATAAAAAAGAAGTGCAAGGTATCGAAACATTTTCGGATCAAATGAATGTGCTTTTTTCTGTTGATAAACCACAAATGAAAAACATGATTCGTGGTTTTTTTTCTAGAACCCCTAGGTTCAAAGCAAATATGGAAACAGATGCTGTGGTTATCATGGCCGCTAATAATCAGGCTGAAGAAATTTGTAATTCGTTTAAAATTTACACAGAGCATCCTGTGTGGGGTTCTTATTATCGAAGGTTATTAGATGATAGAAACGTAGGAATGTTTTCGTTTTTTGATCAACGGCATAAAGAAAAGTCTTTGAGCTGTGCAGTAGGTCTTGGGCATATGTGCGGCCCGATGGGTGTAATTGCTTTGTTAGAAAAAAATGGATATATGGTTCGACCCATGGATATTGAATCGCCGTTTCGGCAAAATAAAACTACGCGATGGAAGCCCTATGAAAATAAATATTTCTCTACAACTTTGCCAATGGGTGTAGATACCGTCATCAAAGCATCCAGTTATTCTTTTGCTGCTTTGAATCGATTTCAAAAAACGAACGACAATATTTTTTTAACGCCATCGGGTGCTGTTTTTTTTGAATACAAAAAACCCTACAATTACGCAGAACCCACTGAGTCTGTTGTAGTGGAAGAGGCCGACGGTGACTTAGTAACGAGCTCGGATGAAAATTTGAGTTTTGAAGAAAGTTTGGAACGCTACATTAACGGGGAGCTTGACAGGGAGATTCCGGAGGAAATAGAAGTATCACAAGGAATTATAGTTGATGCTATGGAAGGCGTAGTAGAAAACGCGGCGGATACAGTAGGCGATGAACTGTCTGACAGTACAAGTCAAGTTGTAGAATCTGAGACTGAGGAAACCGATGAAATCAAACCCAACCCAAAAAAGTATGCCTCTCGTTTTGTTGAATTTTGGTCCAAAGTCAATGCCGCCAGAAAGTCTTCTTACTTGGATGCATTTTCATTTGATGAAGAAGAGGACGTTGAAAGAAAAATTGATACCATCAGTTTGGGTGTGAAGGGCAGCTATACCGTTCGCTACGAGGACGATGTGATTTTTGAATATCGACCTTCTGAGAAAAGTGATATTATTTTACAAGTACGAGGAGATGAAAATGCTATGAAAGATCCGAACATTTTACAGTTTTTTAGAAATGCAGTTTTAAAAGAAGAACAGAAATAGTTTAGTAACTACCTAAAATGCTCATATAGTTTCCAAATCGTTCTTCCTCTATTTCTCCATCTATAACGGCTTGTTGAATCGCACAATCTGGCTCGTTGAGATGAAGACAATTATTAAATTTGCAATTTTGTAACCTAGCTCGCATTTCAGGAAAGTATCCGCTCAGCTCTTCGCGTTCAATATCTACAATGCCTAGCTCTCGTATGCCTGGCGTGTCTATTAATTTGCTGTCTTCGTTTAGGTCATACATTTCAGCAAAGGTAGTCGTATGCATTCCCTTGCCGCTCCAGTCGCTCACTTCCATTACTTTTAAATCTTGTTCTGGCATCAATACATTAATTAAAGAAGATTTTCCCACGCCTGAATGGCCACTGATTAATGTTTTTTTTCCTTCCAAGAGTTCCTGTAACGATTTGATTTCAGCTTTTTCTTTGGCAGAAATTAGCAATACTCGATAGCCAATTTTTTCGTACAAATATTTTAAGTATGTGTAGCGGTCCATTTCCTCTTCACCATAAATATCACTCTTATTAAAAGCGATAATGGCCGGGATGTGATAGGTTTCGCAACTCACCAAAAAACGATCAATAAAACCACTAGAGGTTTTAGGGTTTTTGAGCGTGGCTACTAATAAACTTTGATCTAGGTTAGAAGCTATCATATGCCGCAGGTTACGGTTCTTGGGTGAAATGCGTGCAACATAATTTGTACGATTTTGAATTTCGTAAATCATGCCCGTCTCTTCCGTTTTATCCTCAATGTCAAAGTGAACAATATCACCTACCGCAATTGGGTTAGAAGATCGGATGGTTTCATCTAATTTGAATTTTCCTTTGAGTCGGCATTTCCAAAAGTCGCCTTTTACATCTTTGACCTCGTACCAACTTCCTGTACTTCTGTAAACTAGTCCTTTCAAATATTTTTATATTTTCAACAAAGGTAGGTTTTGGCATTGGGATTCTGTCTTTTGTAAAAGCAAAGTGTTTTTCAAAATAGTTAGTTCTTATCAATTATATTTACAATGCTTTGGGACAAACCCCTTAGTCTCCTATCAACAGGGGAAATATTAGAAATAAACTTTATAAACCATATAAACATTTAAACGAATAATGAGCTTTCCATCAGATTTAGAAATTGCACAAAAAGCGACTCCGCTTCACATTAAAGATATAGCTGCCAAACTAGATGTTGGCGAAGAACATTTGCACTACTATGGTCAGAATAAATCTAAGTTACCCTTAGCCTTAATTGACGAGAAAAAAGTAGCTGCGGCGAATTTGGTTTTAGTTTCTGCTATTAATCCTACACCAGCGGGTGAAGGAAAAACGACTGTTTCTATTGGCTTAAATGAAGGCTTAAATAAAATAGGAAAGAAAGCTGTAGTGGTTTTACGCGAACCAAGTTTAGGTCCTGTATTTGGCATCAAAGGTGGTGCTGCCGGTGGGGGTTATTCTCAGGTGATTCCGATGGAGGATATTAATCTTCACTTTACGGGAGATTTTTCGGCAGTAGAAAAAGCGAATAATTTATTGTCTGCTTTGATAGATAATAATATTCAAAGTAAAACACGCTCCTTAGGCATTGATCCAAGAACGATAGTTTGGAAACGTGTGATGGATATGAATGATCGCTCGTTACGAAATATGGTGATTGGCTTAGGAGGTGTTTTTCAAGGAGTGCCTCGTCAAGATGGTTTTAATATTACACCGGCAAGTGAGGTGATGGCGATACTTTGTATGGCTACCGATATCGAAGATTTAAAGAAACGACTAGGAAGCATTTTCATTGGTTACACTTATGATAAAAAACCGATTTTTGCCAAAGATTTAAAAGCCGAAGGTGCGATGGCACTATTATTAAAAGATGCTATTCGCCCGAATTTGGTGCAAACCTTAGAAGGAAATCCTGCCATAATTCATGGTGGTCCGTTTGCGAATATTGCGCAAGGGACGAATACAATTTTAGCCACTAAAATGGGTATGAGCTTAGGCGATTATGTTGTTACCGAAGCAGGTTTTGGTGCAGACCTTGGCGCAGAAAAATTCTTGAATATCAAATGTGGTTATGCGGGTATTAAGCCAAAAGCAATGGTACTCGTTGCTACAATTCGTGCGCTACGTCATCATGGAGGTGCCAAGAAAGATGAGTATAATACGGCAAGCCTTGAAAAAGTACAAGCAGGTTTTGCCAATTTAGCCAAGCATATTGAGAACTGTAAAAAGTATAATCTAACGCCTGTCGTGGCGATTAATCATTTTCCGAATGATACGGAAGAAGAAATAAAATTTGTACAAGCGGAGTGTGAAAAGCTTGGCGTGAAAGCTGTAGTATCTTATGGATTTACCAAAGGCGGAGAAGGAACTTCTGAGCTTGCACAAGCCGTAGTAGATGTAGTAGAAAGCGGTATAAATAATTTTGAAAAACTTTACGATTGGAATTTAAGCGTAGAAGAAAAAATTAAAACCATTGCTACAGAGATTTACGGAGCAAGCGAAGTAAATTATTCTGCAAAAGCAAGAAAGCAACTCAAAACAATTAAAGATTTAGGCTATGATGGTTTTCCTATTTGTATGGCGAAAACACAAAAGTCGCTAAGTGATAATGATAAGCTAGTAGGAAGACCAGAAGGCTTTGAAGTAAACGTTCGTGAGTTTGAATTTGCCGCCGGTGCTGGTTTTGTAATTCCTATTTTAGGAAATATGATGCGCATGCCTGGCTTACCTGCTGTTCCAGCGAGCGAGGGCATGGATATTGATGCGGATGGTGTGATTACTGGCTTGAGTTAAATAATTTTATGCAATTTCGGAATTTGATTCCGAAATTGCATAGTATATTTACTCTGTGGAACAGAGGATACTAGCAAAGAAAATTAGAGCAATGGCAAAGAAAATGCCCATTCTCTCTATTACGGGGCCTAGACAAAGTGGTAAAACAACGCTGAGTCAATTGGCATTTCCGGATTACGATTATGTCAATTTAGAGCATCCTGCAACTTTGCAAAGAGCGCAAGCCGATCCGGAATCATTTCTAAGTAATCACAAAAAAGGTATAATAATAGATGAGGTGCAAAAAATGCCAGAGCTATTTTCTTATATACAAGTAAAGAGCGATGCTAAGAAAAAAAATGGAGAGTTTATACTTACTGGTTCCCAGAATTTTTTGCTCATGGAAAAAATTTCACAGACGCTGGCAGGTCGTGTTTTTGTTTCTTATCTGTTGCCGTTTTCAAATACAGAATTGAAAAACAAGAAATTATCAACTGATGAATTAATCTTTCAGGGATTTTATCCTAGAATTTATGACCAAAAAATAGCGCCATTGGATTTTTACCCTTCCTACATTCAAACGTATACCGAGCGCGATGTGCGTCAAATTACTGAAGTAAATCGCCTAGATGTTTTTCAACGATTTATGCAATTGTTGGCAGGTAATATTGGTCAGGTTTTGAATAAGAGTAAAATAGGAAATGCGCTAGGAATTGATGATAAAACGGTGGAGCAATGGATTGGTATTTTAGAAACAAGTTTTATCGCGTTTCGATTGCAGCCGTATTA
>CAZTCQ010000057.1:0-18062 GCA_964612525.1 uncultured Chitinophagaceae bacterium
AAAGAAGTATTCCTAAAAAGTAAATATTCTAAAACATATCATGCTGGTGGTCCAATGGGATTAGTGGATGGTATATATGGAAAAACCAATTGGCGAGCAGGTGATTGGCAAGGTTATCAAGGACAAGATTTTGAGGCCGTAGTAAAATATACGGGTGAGGAAGAAGTTGAAACACTGTCGGCAAATTTTCTGCAGGATCAACGCGCTTGGATTTTTTATCCTACTGAAGTTTCATTTTATGAAAGTGCCGACTCTGTAAATTGGGACCTTTTAGAAACGGTTTCTCTTCAGGAAAAAACAAAACGAGATGAGGATAATGTTACGATTTATAAAGTTTCCATCTCAAAAAAAATCCAACAGGTGGACCCCAAGAAAAGTGGCGTTCAAGGCAAACGCTATTTTAAAGTAAAGGCTAAAAATTATGGCTCTTTACCCAATTGGCACCCCGGACGGGGGAATCCCGCCTATATTTTTGTTGATGAACTCGGGTTCTAGAGACTGTAGAATTGTACTTTTTTGATAAATACTTGTGTTTTGTCATCGAATTGTCAGAAAAATGACAATTGAAATCTCATTTATTACCAGCTTCTATCTATTTTTAGGTTAAATAAATGAATGTCATATGAAAAATAAAAATCTACTTTATCTCGTGCTTACAATTTGCCTACCTCTTTTGTACACGGCTTTAAGTTCTAACAGTGGTGGTCGTGCCGGTCAATCAACAATTGGGTGTAATGGCGGAGGGTGTCACGCGAATAATGATGCTGCTACTATCTTAACGATTGCTGGATTGCCAGCAGGAGGTTATGTAGGTGGTACCACTTATACTTTACAAGCCACTGTTTCTAATTCAGCTTATACGCAGGCAACTGCAAGGGGTGGATTCAACATCACTTGTTCGCAAGGAACATTTGCCGCCACTACGGGAGTAACTGCTTCTAGCAGCACAGAAATTATTCATGATGGTCCGAAAGCAATGAGCAGCGGAAGTGTAACGTGGTCTATTTCTTGGACAGCGCCCGCTACAGGTGCGGGAGATCTAAACTTTAACTTTGCTGGTAATGCTTGTAATGGCACGGGTGGTACAGATGGCGATCAGCCAAATGTGACGTCTATTCCATTAGCAGAGGCTTTTGCAAGTTCAACTTCGGACATCGAGGCAGCCAATATTAAGATATTTCCAAATCCTATCAATGATAATTTTCAGGTAAAAATGGAGGAGGAAATTGTAAATGCAACTCTTACTCTTTTTACATTGACGGGTAAAAAAATATCCTTGAGCACTGAGAAAACATCTAGCAATTCCTTGCAAGTGGATGCTTCGCAAATTGCTTCTGGTATTTACTTATTAAACATGAAATTGAACAGTAACACTTATTACAAAAAAGTAGTGATTCAATAAATTTATTCACCAATGAACTAGAAAAAAGAGCCTGTTGGGCTCTTTTTTTTGAACTTACTTTTTAATTATATTTTGTCATTCATTAGAATATACCTATTCTTGCAATAGAAAGAGCGAGGGTCGATTCCTGACTTTTACTCAATTTCAATCTTAAAATTTACTTTCAACAACTTTATTGATATTCCGTATCAATCCAATCAAAATATTATTTTCCAACTATGAGTTATGACATTATTCAACTGAACGAAATGATCGTTCCTGAGCTACAAGACTTAGCCGAAAAACTTGACGTGAAAGGCGTAAAAGGACAATCTAAACAAGACATTATTTATAAAATTTTAGATGCGCAAGCTTTGCAAAGTTCTGGGGCGGATAAACCCGCTGAAAAAGAAAAAGAGGAGGAGCCCAAACCAGCAGCCAAAAAAGCAAAAAAGAAGGTGACAAAGAAGGTAAAGAAATCAGACGATTCAAAGTCGGAAGAAGAAAAACCATCACCTAAGAAAAAAGCGACGAAGAAAAAGGTGGCTAAGAAAGCGGATAAAGAAAAAGATACCGAAGAGACTAAAAAGGAGGAGGCTAAACCTAAGAAAGAGGGAGAAAAGAAGGAGGCGCGCAAGAATGATGATCGTCGTCAGAACAGAAATAAAAATGACAAGGATACATCAAAGGATCGCTTACCTTTTGACGAAAACAAGAAAAATCAGAACGAAAGGAAAAACCAAAACGATAAAAGAAATCACAATCAACGTAACGAGAACAAATCCAACCAGCAAGCTGATAAGCCAAAACCAAAGTTTAAAATTGACTTAGATGGCATCGTAGAATCAGAAGGAGTATTGGATATGATGAATGACGGTTATGGATTTTTGCGTAGCAGTGATTATAACTATTTGAGCTCACCGGATGATGTGTATGTTTCGCATCAGCAAATAAAAAAATACGGCCTAAAGCCTGGAGATACCATTACTGGGAATGTACGCCCTCCTAAAGAAGGAGAGAAGTACTTTGCCATGACGCAGGTAGAAACTATAAATGGTAAAAAGCCAGAAGAGATTCGCGATAGGGTACCTTTTGACTATTTAACGCCATTATTTCCATACGAAAAATTAAATTTATGTTCGGACCCCACGAATATGAGTACGCGAATTATGGATTTGTTTTCTCCCATTGGTAAAGGACAGCGCGGATTAATAGTGGCACAACCGAAAACGGGTAAAACTATTTTATTAAAAGAGGTGGCCAATGCCATAGCAAAAAACCATCCGGAGTGCTACCTAATGATTGTTTTGGTAGACGAACGTCCCGAGGAGGTAACTGATATGGAACGCAGTGTAAATGCAGAAGTTATTTCTTCCACCTTTGATGAGCCTGCTGATAAGCATGTAAAAGTTTCTACGATTGCCTTGCAAAAGGCAAAACGTTTAGTAGAAGTGGGGCATGATGTGGTAATCCTTTTGGATAGTATCACACGCTTGGCACGCGCACATAATACAGTATCTCCATCCAGCGGAAAAGTATTAAGTGGTGGGGTAGAGGCCAATGCAATGCAAAAACCAAAACGATTTTTTGGTGCGGCACGTAAAGTTGAGCATGGAGGTTCTCTTACTATTTTGGCTACGGCACTTATTGACACTGGTAGTAAAATGGACGAGGTTATTTTTGAGGAGTTTAAGGGTACGGGTAACATGGAATTACAATTGGATCGTAAGCTTGCTAATAAAAGAATCTATCCTGCTATTGATATTATTTCTTCTTCTACCCGTCGAGATGATTTATTGCATGGTAAAGATGTAATTAATAAATTAAACATACTCAGACAGCATTTAGGCGATATGAACTCAGAAGAAGCGATGAATTTTATTCGTCAGCAAATGCGCAATACCAAGGATAACGCTGAGTTTTTGGCTACTATGAATAAGTAGTACCCCGTACGATTTGAATTCCACCAAAAAAAAATGTAAATTTGGTAAAACGTCTATCATGAAACAAATTTACTTTCTTTTTACCTTATTATTTGTCAGTTCCGTTTGCCTAGCGCAAACCATGACTTATTCAAATCCTGCCACGATCAACATAGTGGATAATACAACTGCTTCACAATATTCTAGTGACATTGCAGTTGCTGGTTTTACTGGGACTGTAAATGGAGTAGCTATTACCATTAAAGGTTTTACGCACAGTGCACCTTCCGATGTCGCAATTTGTTTAGAGTCTCCTACGGGACAAAAGCTATTGGTTCAAGAAGCTATTTGGGGTACTCCTGCTTCTGACATTACTTATATGATCAGTGACTTAGGTTCCAATCAGGTTGGATCTTTTGATTTGGCTTCCAGCGGCACGTATAAGCCCACTGCCAACAGTGGACTTGTTAGTTTTAATAATCCTGGTCCAGGTTCGGCATACAATAATCCAGGGCCTTCAAGTTCTGGTAATGCCACTATGGCTTCTACTTTTGCTGGTGCAAGCCCGAATGGCTTATGGAGACTATGGGTAGTTGACATTAGTAGTGGTGATGCCGGTCAGATTAGTGGTGGTTGGGATTTGACAATTAACCCAAACACTGTATTGCCCGTAGATTTGGCAAATTTCTCCACTTCATGTGAAACAAACAATATTCTAAATATTCAATGGACAACTTACAATGAGCAAAACTCAAAAGACTTCACGATACAAGTAAGCCCTGATGGTTCTAATTTTGAAGATGTAAAAACGGTTAATGCGTCAGGAAATTCACAGATAGAAATGACGTACAAAGCATCTATTGAAATGCCTTATGCAAAGACATTTATAAGATTGAAATTAGCTGACCTTAATAATAAAAATATTTATAGTGAGGTACTCGAAGCGGTGTGCGGTGCAACTTTGCCTATCAAGGTTAAGCCTAATCCGGCCACTGACTTCTTTATTATTGATAATCCTTCCGGAACTAACATCCAATACGTACTTACGGATATGGAGGGTAAAATTGTGTTAGATGGATTTTCAAAATCAGTTCATCACACTGTGAACTTTACTGAGCAAATGGTGAGTGGGATGTATATCTTAAAAGTTAAGTCCGATACTGGAGAGAATACTTTCAAGATAACTAAGAACTAGAAAGTAAAATTTCAAACGGAAATAAGCAGCTTGTTATTTTGAGCTGCTTTTTTTTATCAATGATTTAATGGCAAGTTGTAAACTGAGCGATGTGGCTAGCTTCGAATTGAGTTTTCTTCCATACGGCAATGAGAATCTTTTGGTAATCAGAGTGTCCCGAATGGCTATAGCCGCGAAGAAGTATTGCTCATCTCCCTCTAAAAAACCAGTAGTAGCGATGCTAACAGTTGAATTAAATTTTGCTTTTACCTGAGTGGCCATCTCCCTAGCCACCTGCTCACTCACAACGCTATGTTGGGCAATACTTTCTTTTGTGACGCCTAAAATACTTTGCTTAGACTCTACGGAGTACGTAACGGTTGAACCCATAAATACCTCGGAGGCGCCGCTCAAAGAAACAAGTCTGGTAGCAATATTGCCTCCCGTACAACTTTCGGCCACTGAAACAGTCAGATTATTTTGCTTTAAAAGTGAAAAAAGGATTTGTTCTAGCGTTTGGTCATACTCACTTATCACCAAGTCTCCAAGCTTATTTATGAGGATTCCAAATTCAGTTTCTATTTGACTCTCCATTTTAGCCTCTCCGCTTAATCTGATCTTGACAGTTAAAAAGTTAGGCAGATAGGCCATGCTAATTCCTTGAGGTAGTTGTTTTTCAAAATCAATGAGTTCGTTTGCCAAAAAAGATTCACCTTGACCTGAAGTAACCATTGTTCTATGTACGATTCCTCCTAAATCATATTCTTTTTGTAAAATCGGAATAATTTGTTTTTCAACTAAACGTTTCATTTCGAATGGTACTCCTGGCAATGAAAAATAATGCGTATTATTTTGTTTGAAGTACATACCGGGTGCCGTTCCGACTTCGTTCATGAGTACCGTGCACTTCTCAGGAACGTTGGCTTGTTCAACATTAACGGGAAGCATTTCACGATTTCTACTGGCAAAGAACTTTGTTATGTGCTCCAAACTCGGTTGATGGCAAACTAATTTAGAATCAAAGAAATCACAAAGGCAGTCTTTGGTAATATCATCGTTAGTTGGGCCGAGCCCCCCTGTAGTAATTACGATTTCGCTGAGATTGGAAGCTTCAGCTAATGTGTTTATGATTTCTTGGCGTTGGTCAGAAATGGCAATTCTTCTTTTTATAGAGATTCCAATTTTATTAAACTCCTGTGCAATCCAAGCTGAGTTGGTATCAATAGTTTGTCCGATTAAAAGTTCATCGCCTATGGTTATTATGGTTGCTGTAATCATTTCTCAAAACCTTCTTTAAGTATATTCAACATTTTAGTATGGGGCATGGTGCGCTTACCAGTCTCTACATCTACAAAACAAAGGGTTACTTCAGCTTTATGAAGCAGCTCATTTGCCTCGTTGTAAAATTGGTGTAGGAAAGTAAGAAAAGGGAGTTTTTCTAAACTTTGGATTTGAGTTTCTATGCGCACTAAGTCATCATACCTTGCCGGTCTTAGGTATTTTGATTGCACCTTTACAATGGGCATCTGGATGCCGTCTTGTTCCAAATTCTTATAAGTGTAACCCCAAGCACGGAGCATTTCTGAACGAGCAATTTCGTAGTACAGGCAGTAGTTACCATAGTACATAAATCCCATCTGATCTGTTTCACCGTAACGAACTCTTTTCTCAACTGTATGTTTCATATTTACTATAAAAAAAAGTGCTAATAGAATTAGCACTTGATTACTCTAAAATTTATATTTTATTGGTACGCGAAATCAACGGTATCACGAACGGTGTGTTTCGTCGCTGCTCCATCAGAAGCCACAACAATTAACCTGCATTCAGTAATTCCAGAACCTGTGATGAGTTCTACGCGTTCATTGAAACTAATTCCATCCTTGCCCGAAACATCCAAGTCTCTTTTCAATAGTTTTCTATTGTTGGTAAGATCGTCAACATCAATCGTCACACTGGATAATTCACCTTTTCTCATGCCAGGAATATAGATGTCGTTTTTTGCTGATTCAAAATCAGTTACAGTTCCTACGATTGCCACATGATTTCCATAAGATTCCGATTGATTATTAGCAGGTACTGAAATGCTGATTACCGGAGGGATCGAGTCAGAGTCTGCTTCGTATAGAAGACGGTCGTTTATTTCCGGAGTACAGGAAGCAAAACTTAGTAGGCAAAGTCCAAGAAAGGAGAGACTGACGAAGGGTAAAATTATTTTTTTCATTCTTTTATTCTTGTTTACTCAAATATACCAAAATTATTTGCTTTGTTTGTACATAAGATATTTTTTTATGCATGGAACTAAGTGAACAAGAGATTATAAACAGGATTTCTCTTCAAGAAGTAGAGGGAATCGGAGCAGCTCGAGCCAAAAAGTTAATCGCAGCCTATGGTTCAGCTGGAGCTGTATTCTCTAGTAATGCAAGTGAGAGCGCTGTTGAGGGAATTGGTATAATTCATTGGAAAGCCATTAAAAGATTTACAAATTTTAAGAAGGCCGAGCAGGAACTTGCTTTCATTCTCAAAAATAAGGTACAGTTTTTGGCTTTCGATCAGGATAACTATCCTAGCAAGCTAAAACGCGCAATTGATTCTCCCTCTTTCATGTACTACCACGGAGATGAATCAATTCATAATACTCGAGTTTTGTCGTTTATTGGTACAAGGGCTTGCAGTGATTATGGCAGACAAATGTGTGAAAAGTTAATTGAAGAATTGGCACCCCATCAGCCGCTGATAGTGAGTGGATTAGCCTACGGCATTGACAGTGTAGCCCATAAAGCTGCCATTCGAAATAATTTGAAAACAATTGGAGTAATGGCTACTGGTTTGGATACAATTTATCCGGCTCAAAATAAAAAGCTAGCCGAAGAGATGAAAAAAAACGGTGGACTTCTAACTGAGTATCCTCAAAACTCAAAACCAGACCGTGAACATTTTCCCACCAGGAACAGAATCGTTGCTGGAATGTCTGATGCCGTAATTGTTGTTGAAACGGCAAAGAAAGGAGGATCTATGATCACGGCGAACTTGGCATTTTCATACAATCGAGATGTATTCTGCGTGCCTGGAAGAATTGGAGATAAACGAAGCGAAGGCTGCAATAATCTAATTAAAAATTTAAGAGCCAATCTAATTACAAGCGCGGAAGACATCTTGTATTATTTAAATTGGGATCAAGACGTAGAAGTGCCCGTTGCTCAGCGAAAACTATTTGTAGAACTGTCTGAAAATGAAAGGCTTGTCTATGACTGCTTACAGTCAGGCCATTTACACGTTGACGAGATTTTTCAACGAACTAAGTTGACAATGTCTAAGTTATCACCTTTGTTGTTGCAGCTCGAAATGAATGGTATGGTGCGTTCTCTCCCAGGAAAGCTCTATCAAGCAGTCTAGGTAGAAAATAACAAGGTTTTGGGAACAATTTAGCTACTCTTTTCTTCATTGCTTGGCTATATACCAATATATTTGCGAGATTTTCAGAACAGAATTACTATGAAAAACCTAGCACTCGTACTCAGTTCCTTAGCCCTCATTGGAGTTGGGTTTTTATTATTCAAAGGAAACGGAAAAAATGCAAAACCAATTACCACTACGATAGATTCTTCAGGTAAAAAAGTAGAAATACCTTTATCTAGAATTGCGTATGTTGACTTAGATACTTTGGAAGCGAAGTATGATCTTTTTGGTAAGAAAAAGGCTGAATTTAAGTCGCGCGAAAAAAAGATTGAAACTGAATTAGCTTCAAAAGCCAAAGGCTTGGAAGCATCTTATGTCTCCCTTCAGAAAAAAGCCCAGGCGGGAACGCTCACCCAAGCAGAAGGTGAAAAAATGCAGAAAAACTTGCTGAAGCGTCAAGAAAATTTGGAGAAATTGAGAAACAACTTAGCTTCCAAATTGTTGAAAGATCAAGACACCTTCAATAAACAATTAAAAGAAAAATTAGATAAAGTAGTAACTGAGTATAACAAGGACAATAAATATGATTACATTCTTTCTTATTCTAAAGATGGATCTATTATTCATGTAAATACAAGTTTGGATATCACGTCGGAGATTGTAGACTTGATGAATGCCAAATAATAAAGAAACAACCTATGAGAAAAAAAATAGTAGCAGGAAATTGGAAAATGAACTTAACACCGGAGCAAGGTGAAAGTTTGGTAAATGATATTCTAAAAGAGAAAATAGAATTAAAGTATAATCAAGCCGTTGTCGTATGTCCACCCTTCACTGGCATTGCAGGAGTTAGTAAATCGATAGAGGAAAACGAAAAAACAAAATTGAGCTTGGGAGCTCAAAATATTTCGGATAAATCTTCGGGCGCCTATACTGGTGAAGTGAGTGCAGAGATGTTGGTAAGCTTAAATGTACGCTACGTTATTGTGGGTCACTCCGAGCGTCGTCAAATTTTTGGTGAAACACACGAACTTCTTCAGAAAAAAGTGGATGCTGTCTTAGCTTCAAAAATGATTCCAATATTTTGCTGTGGAGAGCCTCTTGAGATAAGAGAAAAAGAAGGTCAGAATGACTATGTTAAAAAGCAAATTGAAGAAAGTTTGTATCATTTAAATTCCGAAACCGTATCCTCTAATTTAGTAATCGCTTATGAGCCTATCTGGGCTATAGGTACAGGAAGAACTGCATCGGCAGATCAAGCAGAAGACATGCACGCCTACATTAGAAACCTCATTGATGAAAAGTGGGGTAGTGAGGCTGCTGAAAACATTTCAATCTTGTACGGGGGGAGTGTAAAACCCGACAATGCTGAGGAGTTGTTTGCTAAAGAAAATGTGGATGGTGGACTAATTGGAGGAGCAGCTTTGCAGGCAGATTCGTTCTTAGGAATTATTGAAAAAATGAATTAACTTAATTAATCACCACTTCAGTGATAATTTCTTTTTTATAGAAGGCATTAATCTTTTCGATAATGCCTTTTTTGTTTAGGGAAAGTTCATTCTTTAAAGGAGCTACGTCAGTAGAAACAAAAAGTTTTTTTTGCTGAATTCGAAGCTTAGTATATTTTGCAATCGTACTTCCCATGATTGTTTCCCAATCATTCTCAATACTGATAGCCATATAGCGCTGCCCCCACCTGCTTTCACCAAGCATTTGATTGATTGCTTTATCTAGAGAAAAGTCTTTCATTTAAATCTTAAACGTGATTGGTAACGGTCTCTTTATTAATTTCATTATCGGCAAATATCACAAGTCGTTGCACGATATTATTTAGCTCTCTAATATTTCCTTGCCAATCTTTGTTGGCGAGTAACTCTAAAGCTTCGGGTGTGATTTTGATTCTTTTTTTACCCTGCTCCGCACAGATCACATCTAAAAAATGCTCAACGAGCAATGGAATATCTGATTTGCGCTCATTTAAGGGAGGCACATCTATAACGATGACACCAAGACGGAAGTACAAATCTTTTCTGAAGTTTTCTTTATTAATTTCTTCCTGAAGATTTTTATTAGTAGCTGCCACCACACGAACATCTACGTTGATTTCTTTTTCTCCGCCAATTCTATTAATACGACCTTCTTGTAGAGCTCTCAGAACTTTAGCTTGTGCATCAGGACTCATATCTCCAATTTCATCAAGAAATAAGGTTCCACCATTCGCTTGTTCAAACTTGCCGATACTTTGACGGACGGCTCCTGTGAAAGACCCTTTTTCATGTCCAAATAACTCACTTTCAATGAGCTCGGAAGGAATAGCTGCGCAATTCACTTCAATGAGCGGTCCGCTGGCTCGATTACTTTTTTCATGTAACCACCTAGCAATTAGTTCCTTACCCGTTCCATTGTCTCCTAAAATTAGCACCCGAGCATCAGTTGGAGCTACTTTGTCAATAGTCTCCTTCACCTTCACTATCTCCTCACTTTCACCTACGATTTCTTGGACGCCGTTTATTTTTCTTTTAAGCTGTTTGTTGTCCTTGACTAGATTGTCATAATCAATAGCATTTCGAACAGTGATGAGCAATCGATTTAAATCGGGTGGCTTAGAAATGTAATCAAAGGCACCTAATCTAACCGCGTCAACTGCGTCATCGGTGGTGCCATGTCCGGATATCATTATGATAGGGGTATCAACTCCTTCTTCTTTAGCCTTAGTTAGTAATTCCATACCACTCAATCTTGGCATTTTTATATCACATAAGGCACAATCATATTTTTTGGCCAAAAGTAAATTCAAACCCTCTTTACCATCCTGAGCCTCCTCAACCTTTAGTTTCTCCATTTCTAGAATCTCACGCAGTGCGGTTCGAATACTTTTTTCATCGTCAATAATTAATACGCTTGGCATCATAAATTTTTGTTTGGGTCCTAGTGTGAATATACCTCATATTAAAAAAATAAGCTATGTTAAATCCATTTTTATGAAAAAAAAAGTGAGTTGGAAAACTCACTTTACTATTTCTTATTGGTTATCGCGCCATTCGTAGACCCAGCTGCTTTGGATCATTTCTAAATGACCTTCGTTACACTCTTCTCGTTTTCCTTCAAAACCGTCTAGGCTTAAAACCCAGTCTCGCAAAGCCGTAAATCGAATACGATAAATTTTACCTTCATTCATTTCATCGCCAAACTTCTCATATAGTTTGATGGCAATATCTTCATAATCTCTCCAATGTATTGGTGGTTCAAAATCCATAATATTAATTTTTATTCTCCTAAAATAACGCTTTGATCAGGCACGTGTACTTTGATTTCTCCTTCTCCGTCTTCCAGTACACATTGACAGCTTAATCGAGAACTTAGCTTTGGATTACGGGCTCTGTCTATAAAGTCTTCTTCCTTGTCGCTTAGTTCTTCTATTAAATTGTCACCCTGTTCGATATAAACATGACAGGTGCTGCACGCGCAAACGCCACCACAGTTGTGGCTAATCTCAATTTTATTTTTTAGAGCAATTTCTAAAACACTAAAACCAGACTCGGCATTTTCTATCGTAACAGGCTCTATTCCTTTCTCTTCGAAAGTATAATGTATTTTATACATAAATGTATTCGTTCAGCTTTTAAGTATGTAGTTTATGCGTTTTCTAAAATTACAGGAGCGGCATCTTTGATTGCATCGCTTGCCTCACTTTTATATTGCTCAAAGTTTGTGTTAAACAAACCGGCCAATTTGTTAGCAGCTGCATTGTACGCTTTTTTATCTTCCCAAGTATTCGATGGAATTAATAATTCGTCAGGTACGTCAGGGCAAGTAGTTGGCATATCCACGCCAAAAATTGGGTGTGTTTCGTAAGAAATACTGTCCAAACTACCGTTCATTGCTGCGGTGATCATCGCACGTGTGTATTTTAGTTTCATTCGTTCTCCCACGCCGTATCCGCCGCCACTCCAGCCAGTATTCACAAGCCAAACATTGATTTCACTATTTTTATCAAGTTTTTCTCCTAATAAATCAGCGTATTTAGTTGGGTGTAAAGGCAAAAAGGCTTTTCCAAAACAAGCAGAGAAAGTAACTTGAGGTTCGGTAACTCCGACCTCGGTACCCGCCACCTTTGCAGTGTATCCACTTAAAAAGTGATACATGGCTTGACCAACTGATAATTTAGAAATAGGAGGTAAAACGCCATAGGCATCGCAAGTAAGGAAAAATATATTTTTTGGATTCTGTCCTACACTAGGCTCTTTCGCATTAAAAATATGATCAATGGGATAAGCAACTCTTGTGTTTTGAGTAATCGAAGTATCTGTAAAATCTACTTCATTCGTTCCTTCCTTAAATTTTGTATTCTCTACTAAAGCAGCATGCTTAATGGCATTATAAATTTGTGGTTCTTTTTCTTCGGTAAGGTCGATACATTTTGCGTAGCACCCTCCTTCAAAATTAAATACAGAACCCTGGTCCCAGCCGTGCTCGTCGTCGCCTATTAGTTTTCTTTTGGCGTCAGCGCTTAAGGTAGTTTTACCTGTTCCGCTTAATCCAAAGAATAATGACACATCACCTGCCTCGCCCTCATTGGAGGAGCAGTGCATGCTCAATACTTTTTTATCATGAGGTAGTATGAAATTCAATACTCCAAATATTCCTTTTTTCATTTCACCCGTATAGGCTGTACCACCGATTAAAATCATTTTTTTGGTAAAACTGACCACGGTGAAGTTTCCCTGACGTGTACCATGCAAAGCTGGGTTCGCTTCAAAACTAGGAGCTTGAATAATTACCCAATCGGGCTCTTGTGTTTTGATTTCTTCTTCGGTAGGACGAAGGAAAAGATCATTACAAAAAAGATTGGCCCATGGTGTTTCATTTATCACTCGAATATTCAATCTGTGAGCAGGATCAGCACACGCATAAGCGTCACGAACATAAAGTTCTTTGTTATCTAAAAAGGCTGTTATGTCCTCAAATATTTTATCAAAATGATCTGGAGAAATGGCATAATTTATGTCACCCCAGTCAACTGTGTCAGCCGTGATTTCATCTTTCACAGTGAATTTATCCTTTGGTGAGCGCCCAGTAAATTTGCCTGTATTTACCGCCAAGGCTCCTTGGCTAGTAATGGCACCTTGTCCCAACTCAACCGTCTTGTCAGACAATTCTTGAGTAGATAGATTCCAGTGTAAAGTTGAAGCTTGAATACCTAAATCGTTTAAAGTCGCGTTAGGGTTTTTAGTTCCGAATTCTTGCATAATTTCTTAAAAATTAGAAGCCTCAAAGATAAGTGCTAAATACCCAACACAAATAGAATCTATACACATTTTGAACTACTAATGGGGATGGTATTTTTCACTAAATTTGATAGAAATATTAACTTTTTTGTTAGTCTAAGCTTTCGTTACTTTGCGCACAATAAATTAAAGTTATGAAAAAAATATATGTATCAATTTTGGCAGCAACACTTTTATTTACTGCCTGTAACAATGAGCCTTCGGGTGATGCGGTAGCCGTGGCCGAAGAGCAAACTGTAACCACGGAAACTCCTGAAGGAGAAGCTTACGCCTTGGCAGATGGTAGTAAAGTATCATTTTATGGAGCTACTCCAACGCATGGTCACAATGGTGATTTTGCAGTAAGTTCTGGGAATATTTATGTAAATGAAGGAGCTATTACGGGTGGTAACATAACAGTGAATGTGGCTGATGTTGCTATTACTACAGAAGGTTTAGAAGATGAGAAAAAAGAAAAGTTGAAAGGTCACTTATTAGGTGAAGACTTTTTTAATACAGAATCAAATCCTGAGGTAACATTTCAAATTACTGAAGTAGCTCCTTTGGAAGATGATGCAGATAATACGCATACGATAAGCGGCAATTTAAGCATGAATGGGACGACTAATAATTTAAGTTTTCCTGCCAAAGTAGAAATGGGAGAAGGTAAAATGGCTGCTAAAGCTTCTTTTGTAATCAATCGTAAAGATTGGGGTATGTCTTATAAAAACGATGAGTCACTAGGTGATGACTGGATTTATGACAAAGTAGAAATGACCTTGGATATTACCGCAGCGAAATAGTTTTTGGCTCAATAAAAAATTATAGAGACGCCTTGTGCGTCTCTTTTTTTTAGGATAATAATTGGAACGCCGCAAAAGAAGAACCGTATGCCAAGACCAACATATAGATAAATTGAAAGGCTACATATTTCCACTCGCCTGTTTCTTTTTTCACTATGGCTAATGTGCTCATGCATTGCATAGCAAACACATAAAATAAAAGCAACGAAATGGCGGTGGCCCAATCGTACATTTTATTGCCGTCTCGGTCTTTTTCACTTCTTAGTTTTTCTACAATGGTTCCTTCGTCTTCACTTTCTATACTATAAATACTAGATAGAGTGCCTACAAAAACTTCGCGTGCCGCAAATGAAGAAATTAAACCAATACCTATTTTCCAATCATAACCTAATGGGCGTATGGCAGGCTCAATAGATTTACCAAGATAGCCTAGGTACGAATACTCGAGCTGAATAGAAGATGCTGTTTGTTGCGGATTTTTTGTGAGCTGCTCCGCTAAAAAAGCATCACTTTTTGGACTCCAATTTGCCAAAGCCCAAAGCGCAATAGCTACCATAAAAATTATTTTACCGGCTTCCCACACAAAGGTTTTTGTTTTGCTTAGCACATTTAAGAAAAGGCTTTTCCAATTCGGCACTCGAAAAACGGGTAATTCCAAAGCCCAGTTCGAATTGCTAGCTACTTTGCTGTATTTATTTACGAGCCAGGCCAATACAAGGGTGGCCATGGTACCCAACAAATAAAGACCCAATAAAAATAAACCTTGCACACCAAAGAATCCGGTAGACTCTGCTGGGAATAAAACAGCAATTAAGATCACATAAACTGGCAAGCGAGCGGAGCAAGTCATCAGGGGCAAGGTGAGAATGGCCGTTAAGCGCTCCTTAGGATTTTCAATAATCCGTGTACTCATTATGGCGGGTATGGCACAGGCCCAACTAGAAACTAACGGAATTACACTATGGCCACTCAGGCCAAATTTCTTTAAAAAAGCATCAGATATAAATGAGATGCGCGAGAGATAACCCACTTGCTCCAACAGGCCAATGAGGAAAAATAAAATAGCAATTTGCGGTATAAATATGAGTACACCACTGAGCCCAGGAATTACAGCATTAGCGATTAAATTTTGCAACCAAGGAATGCTGATATTGTTACTTGTAATTTCTGATAGGCTAGCGAAACCGCCATCAATCCAATCCATAGGAAAACTGGAAAGAAAAAAGACAGACTGAAAAACAAGATAGAGCGTAGCAAAGAAAATAAGCAAACCCCAAATCGGATGCAGCAAAACTTTATCCCATTTGTGCGTGTTGCGCAAATAATTTTGCTCGTTGCTTGAAATCACGCAAGCATTCATTATCGGTAAAAGGACTTTCTGTCTTCGGTTGTAGTCGTCCTCCCAAGCGGTGTCTTTTGTTTCTTTTTCTAGATCTTCAACATAAGAGTTTTCAATGGAGTCTTTTGTGAAACGATCATAATTACTACGACAAATGGCATTCGGGATACGCGCGGCTTTTTTACGAAGTAGTTCTTTTATATTGTCTATACCTGTGCCCTTTCTTGAATTTAAAAATACGATAGGGCAGCCTAGTTTTTTCTCTAATAAACTTTTATCAATAGAGAGTTCATTCTTCTCGGCCTCATCAATAAAGTTTATGGCAAGGACAACCGGCGTTTGCAAATCTGCTATTTGCGAGAACAGCAGCAAACTATCAAATAGCTGCATGGCGTTTGCTGCAAACACAATCGTTTGTCCATTTTCAGCAGCTCGAATAATTTCATTCTTTGAAATTAATTCTTCTGGCGAAGTCGTATTCAAAGATTGTAAACCCGGGATATCAATTATTTTCTGCGTACCAAAAGAACCTTTGCGTACCTCAATAGTTACGCCGGCATAGTTGCCCACCTTTTGGTTTAGACCCGTTAGCTGGTTAAACAAACTTGTTTTCCCTGCGTTTGGCTTCCCGACGAGTAATATATTTTCTAAGCTATCTGAACGCATTCTATTTGCTTAAAATCTTCTGTGCGGATCGAGAGTATTTTTTGCCGAACAGTAATGTTTACTAACTGCGAAAACTGTGGACTATAATTTGTACTAAAGACGGTACCAATAGATAAATTATGCCCAAGCAAAAACGAACGAAAGTCACGATTCCCGTTAATAGCTGTTATGATATAACGCCCATTTGCTATGGCAGTTTTTTTACTCACTTTGTGTTATAAAAAATTAGTGCGAAGGTAATCTTGTATTTTAGGATAGTTTATCGCAATCGGGAAATTAATTATGAATTTGGGAGAAGTTTAGGGCAAGGTGAAAATCAGTATTAATTGTTACTACTATTGTTTCTAGTAAAGGAGTTTTAAACAAAAAAAAACAGAGGTCGCACGGGATACGACCTCTGTTTTATTTTGTAAGGATTTTTTTATTTAATGGTAAATTTCAATGTTCCTTGTTCATTACTTTCCAAATCATTGTACTGCAAGAAATAGGTGCCCTGCGTATAAGTACTCACATCAAAAAGCAGATTATTCTGACCGCTTAAAATATTACGAACATTTTTGTCTAACAATCGTCCAGTAACATCTAGAATTGAAATTTGAACGGACGTATTGATGCTATTATTGAAATACATAAAATTAATTTTATCGGAAGCAGGATTAGGCGCTAAGCTTACATTACGATTGAAATCATTACAATTCAGATTTATAAATTTAATTTCTGAAAAAGAATATTTCTTGTCCTGGTCTACAATTCTCAGTTGATATTGAAAGTTCTCTTTACTTTGATCTGTAATCTCATCGAGCAATGTATACCTTTTTAAATTTGTATTTGATTCTTTGGCCTCGATTTGAGAAATTAATTCAAAGGTTTCCATACCTTCTTCTTTGCGCAGTATTTCATAATGAGAAATGTTTTCTTCCAACGAGCTCGTCCAATTTAAAACTGGGTTACAATTAATTTCAGTTACTGTAAAAGAAGAAAGTTTTACGGGAAGAGGAATGGCATTCGATATTCCAAAATTTGCATGTTCAACAGGGCAAGTAGAGGCGGATACTTCATCAAGCTCTCCATTCGCTAGCCCATCACTGGACAAACTATCACAACAATCTTCATCGGCAAAGGTCCAACCTGCTGGCAATTGAATAGGAGGAGCTAGTTGACCTTTAATGCCTTGGTTTGTACTGATTTGCACATCATAGGTAGTGTTTACACTTAATGAATCTACAAGATAGCTTCCTGTATTTGGCACCATAGTCGTTCCTTCCACTAAACTAGTTCCAGCATCAACTACATTAATATAAACATTAGTATTACTTGGTGCGCCAATTGGTGTTCCCATAGGAGTATCTCCAACTGT
Organism: uncultured Chitinophagaceae bacterium; assembly: GCA_964612525.1. Taxonomy (GTDB): domain Bacteria; phylum Bacteroidota; class Bacteroidia; order Chitinophagales; family Chitinophagaceae; genus JAGNRR01. The sequence goes on from CAZTCQ010000057.1 coordinate 17,309, forward strand.
GGGGTCATTAAAAACCGAACCACTAATAGTAGTATGGCTAATGTAATTTTGAGTGTAAGAAGATTCAGGATCATCCGATAGTACATTATACGTTGACATATAAGCCGGAACGATTAAATTAATATCAATGCCCGCAAATGAAGGAACCTCAAGCTCAGGAGGAATATTCATTTTAACTCCGATCAGTCCAGCTGCATCAGGGTGAATATTGAATAAATCAGTTCCGGTACCATGTATTGTGTCACTTTGAGTACCGACCAAACAAGAATCTCCTTCCAAGGTCCAACTAAAAAATTCTGAATAGTTACCATAAACTATTGCAGTAGCAGAATTGCCTCTAAATTCAAAACCATTTGCACAAATTCGAATAATCAAGGGGTTGTTTGTCCAGTCAACCGCATCGTCTTGGGTGGTCATTCCCATAGTAAAAATGGCATCAATGGGTCCGCAATTATGAATGCCCTGCGCAGTCGGCTCTGGCGAGTAGTGAATGTTTTGCGTGTAAGGATTGTAAGGTGGTACTTGAGCAAATCCTGAAATGCCCATAGCAACGGCTATTAATAGAAGTAGTAGTTTTTTCATAAGCACTTGATATTCAATAACTATGCCAATATATACAAAAATTTACTATATAGTTGATATTCAATTAGTTATGGCTATACGTGTTTTTTAATCCATTGACAGTCAATACTAAAACGGTTATTGAACTAAAGAACAGTTTTTCTCTGTTGGTTTGAACAAAGGTGCGCTAACG
>CAZTCQ010000058.1:0-12108 GCA_964612525.1 uncultured Chitinophagaceae bacterium
AATTATTTTCATAAGAAATATAATACGAAGCTGGTTCTTTTTAACAAGACAATTAAGTATGATTTGGAAGAAGATGTATCCATTGATATGATTGATAATATGAAACTCTATAAAAGGACGCCACTCAATTTTATCAAATTGCCTTTGTTAGCTTACCGGTATGCAAAGTTTTGTAAGAAAAATAATATTGAAACAAGTTTATCGTTTCTTCCCAGACCCAATTGGGTAGCCGTGATGTCTAAATGGTTTGGGAATAAGGCAAAAATTATTTTATGCGAGGTTTCTACACCTTCTCAGAAGTATAATAAGAAAAAAATAGGCGGTCGCATTTCATTGAGTTTGATGAGATGGCTTTATCCCAAGGGAGATCTCGTTATTGCTAATTCAAAAGGAACGGCTCTAGAAATGAAAGAGATGTTCAAGGTTAAAAATGTAGACTGTATCTACAACCCTGTCGAACTAGATGTGATTACCGAAAAAAAGAACTTAGAACCGGCAACAACTTTGGAGTACGACCTATTTACTTTTATCAAAGTGGCAAGATTCCAGTATCCCAAAGATTTTACTACTTTACTAACTGCATTTGCCAATATGAAGAACAAAAAGTGCCAATTGGTTTTGTTGGGAATTGGTGAGGACTTGGAAAATGCTACCAAGCTAGCTACGGGATTGGAAATATCGGATAGGGTGAAATTTGTTGGATTTGACCGAAACCCATTCGCTTATTTATCAAGGTCCCATTGTTTCGTATTTTCTTCTCTTTATGAAGGCTTTCCGAATTCCATGCAAGAGGCACTGGCCTGCGGACTGCCGGTTGTTAGCACTGATTGTACGAACGGCCCAAGAGAAATGTTGGCTCCTAACATTGATATAAAAAAGGACCTTTTTGCCGAAGAGAATATTTACGTTGGCGAAGCTGGTATTCTAGTACCCTTGCAGAATCCTGAGGCTTTGCAAAAAGCAATGGATTTAATGGTAAAAGATAAACAACTGTACAACAAATTAAGAAATAATACTGACGAAATAGTTAGTAAATTCGCACGAGATTCGATTGTTCAAGATTTTGAGCAATTTATATAATTTATTATGGCAAATATTTTAATTACAGGTGGTGCAGGTAACGTGGCCTCAAGCTTGGCGGAACGTTTTTCTAAAGATGAGTCCAATACAGTTGTAGTGGTTGATAATTTATCTACTGGCGAGCGAAGCAAGGTGCCCACTCATTTCAAAAATTGTAAATTTATTGAAGCAGATGCGAATGACTATGATCAATTGGTTCCTGTATTTGAGGATCATAATTTTGATTATGTTTTTCATTACGCAGCTGTGGTAGGAGTTCTAAGAACATTGGAGAATCCGATTAATGTGTTACATGATATAGAAGGTTTTAAACATATGCTTGATTTGTCAGTCAAACACAATGTGAAACGATTTATTTTCTCTTCTTCTTCTGAGGTGTACGGTGAGCCCGTTGAGATTCCTCAAATTGAAGATACAACCCCTTTGAATGCAAAATTACCGTACGCCATCGTAAAGAGTGTAGGAGAATCATTTCTTAAGAGTTATCAGCAAATGCACGGTTTGGATTATACAATTTTCAGATTTTTCAATACATACGGACCGAAACAAAGCACCGACTTTGTGATAAGTAAGTTCATTAGTCAGGCTAAGAATAATGAGGACATAACCATTTATGGTGATGGCTCGCAAACTAGAACATTTTGCTATATAGATGATAACACTGAATTTACCGAGCATATTATAAATAATGACTTGTTCATAAATGACACAGTAAACGTCGGCAGTGATTTGGAAATGACCATAAAAGAATTGGCTGAAAGAATTATAGAAATATTAAAATCAGATTCTAAAATAATTTACTTACCAGCATTGAAAGAAGGGGATATGAAGCGAAGATGCCCAGACATCAGTAAAATGAAATCTGCCTTCGGAAGAGAGCTAACTACATTGGAAGAGGGGATTTTAAAAACTGCAAAACACCACTAACAAATTCATGAAAGCATCATTTTTCTTCATTGCCATCACTATTTTTCTTTTTAACTGTACCGTTATCGAAGGTCAGAGTCAATCCTATATTGTAAAGTCAATCAAAGATTTCGGAGCTACGGGAAATGGAATTACGAATGATTCAGAAGCTTTCTCGAAGGCGGCGAAATTTTTTAATGCAAGGGGAGGAAATGGTAAACTAACAATTCCTTCGGGGACTTATTTAGTCGGAAAGCAAATTAGGAAAGCTGGAATTTTTAAAGGGAGACATTTATTGGCTTTAAAAGAGTGTAATAATTTAAAAATAGAAGCTGCTGCCAATAGTAAAATAGTATATAAGAAAGCAATGCGATTTGGTACCTTTCTTCCTTTCTCGAATAAGAGATATACTTCAAAGGATAAAATCGTTCGCAAGAAAGAATATCTTAGTACGGTGGGTAATTGTATTTATCTTATCAAGTGTAGTAATATACAAATAGATGGTCTTGAGTTGGATGGCAGCGCGAATGACGCTATTAAAGGAGGCCGATACGGTGATAAAGGAATTCAGGCTCCTTATTCTGGGATTGGTATTCTGGATGGTACTAATATTTCTATTAAGAATAGTTCAATAACGGATTTTGGATTAGACGGTATTTACATCAGCACTACCAAGGGCAATTTCAGTCAGAATAATATAAGTATCATTAATACGGATTGTACTTATAATGGAAGGCAGGGCTTGTCAATAGTGGGGGGTAGTGGGATTCAGGTTGATAATTGTAAATTTAATTATACGGGTACTGGAAAATTTAGGTCGAGTCCCATGGCCGGTGTTGATATTGAACCTAATGCAGGTTCAAGAGCGAGAAATATCACTATTAAAAATTCTGAAATGATTGATAATGTGGGCGTAGGTTTCATTTCTATGAATGGAGATGCTCGGAATGTCAAACTAAAAAACTGTCTAATAATAGGAAGGAAGAATTGGTCTAGTTGGGTGCAAAAACCTGATTTTACGTTTACCGATTGTAAGTTCTATGGTTCCATAGTCCATGGTTATCCAGCCAAAAATAATATGGATAGAACGAGGTACTTTAATTGTTACTTTTCGGATACTACCTTCAAAACGAGAGGTAGATATCTGGCAGAAATAAGTTCAGGCTACAATCAGATTTTTGACAACTGTGTTTTTAGTGCAAAATCAAAGAAGGTAATTTATCATAGATCTAGACCGCCCTCTAAAAATTTGTATACTCAATTTAGAAATTGTACGTTCCGAGTTAACTCGGCAAAATTTGGTCCGAAAGCTTTTTTAGGGATTCTCGGTAAGGTCCGCTTAATTAATAATTCATTCGAAGTGAACGAGCAGAAGAGTCAATTAAAGGGTAAATATTTTAAGTTTGAGGGAGTAGAAGGAGGAGAAACTAATATTCGAAAGTTTGGTGTAAAAACGGTTGAGTAAATGCCAGGTATTATCCAATATACAACAGCGCCTCTGCTAGGGTTTGTATATTTTTTGGCGGTGATCATTATATTTCGAAGGTCCGTTCAAAAAGAGTATCCTGAGATATATAGAGTTTTCAAGTACGGACTTTTCTTTAAGATTATTAGTTCGATTCTAGTTGAGTTGGTTTATATCCATTATTATGGTTATGGAGATACATTAGTGTATTATCGAGAGGCCACTTTCTTCTTAAACAAGCTAGTCCACAATCCACAAGACTTTTTTTATTTGTTTAATTTAACTCCAGAAGAGTATAAGATTGTCTTTGAGGAAGTAATTCAAAGTAATAGTGGTCTAATGGCTTATTACAATGAGTCCACTGTTAGAATGATTAAAATAAGTGCTTTTATATCTCTATTTTCCTTTAATTCACTTTTTGGAATTGGCATGTTATACGGCTGTTTATGCTATGTAGGATTGTATCATTTGTTTAGAGTGGTAGCGTACCACCTGCCTGAAGTTAATTACAAATATCTTTTTGCTTCCATTGTTTTTTTACCTTCGGTAATGTTTTGGGGATCAGGTTTATTAAAAGAACCCATCGCGATTTTTTTGCTTTGCCTTATTGTTTATCATTTACATAAGTTGATAGTTAAAAGAAAATTCAATATCTTTTCTTTAATCATTCTTATCTTTTTCGTAGGATTACTCTCTAAGTTAAAATCTTTTTATCTTATTGCACTGTATCCATCATTTGCACTTTTCGTATTTTTTCATTATCTGAATCTAATAAACTCTAATTTGTTACGAAGAGGTTCTAAACTAATTTCATTATTCTCTTTGACCATTCTAACCTTGTCTTTACCTTTTATTTTCGTTTATACTGGCTTAGACGAAAAAATTATGGGTTCTACAATTGAGTATATTATTACTCATAGTGATAATTTGAGTTCCAACTCTGGAAGTGGGTATTCATTAGAGTTGTCAAGTCCGAGTTTTACGGCGCTACTGGGTGCAGCGCCCCAAGCGATTGTTGTAAGTTTATTTAGGCCCTTTTTATGGGAGTCCACCAAAATAGTTATCTTGATTTCAGCTATTGAAAGTTTTTTGGTTACTCTAATTACTATTCTTTTTATTTTTAAGGTCGGTCCGGCCACGATCGCTAAGAATTTTTTGAAATACCCTATCTTGCAATTTTTGTTTCTTTTTACAATCGCCTTTGCAATTATAGTAGGCGTGTCTTCGGGTAATTTTGGAGCCTTGGTAAGATATAAAGTACCTTGTATTCCATTTTTTATGGCATTCTTAGTCGGGTCAATTTTATTGAAAAAAACCAATAGTAACCTAGTAAGTAGCAACTAATATGAACATTGCAGTAACAGCTAATTCGGCATGGAATCTTTTAAATTTTAGATTGTCATTGCTTCAAACTTTAGCAAGGGAAGGTCATCAGGTTTTTGCAATTGCTCCACTAGACGAGGCAGTAGAACAAATAACGCTACAATCTAAGGCTAAGTTTATTCCACTGAAAATGCTATCTCGCAAAGGAAGTAATCCATATCAGGACATAAAACTAATTCGTGAATACCGAAAAATTTATAAAGAAAACCAAATAGATATTGCGATCCAGTATACAATTAAACCCAATATATATGGCAGTCTAGCCGGCGCTCGCGTAGGCACAAAAACCATCTCTAATCTTACAGGATTAGGGTATGTATTTTTAAATAAATCATTGAAAAATACCATTGCAAAAAAGCTTTACAAAGTTAGTCTTAGAAAAACGAGTTTTGCTTGCTTTCATAATGCCACCGATGCTCAACTTTTTAATGAGCTCGGACTCGTTAGTAAAGCAAAAATTAAAGTTATAAATGGTTCAGGGGTTGACACACAATTTTATCAAGCATTTGAAAGACCACAAAACGAAAAATTCGTTTTTCTTTTTATCGGGAGATTATTAGTGGACAAAGGGATTCGGGAACTGTTAGAGGCCTACCAAAAACTGTTTCAGCATAACAAAAATATAGAGCTGCAGATTTTGGGTGATATTGATATTGGTAATCCTGCATCGCTCACTGGAGAGGATATAGAGAATTATAAGAAAAAAACGAACCTCGTTCATCATGGTATGCAAGCGGAAGTAAAGGATTTTATTAATTCCAGTGATTGTGTTGTGTTGCCTTCTTATAGAGAAGGATTACCAAAATCTTTGCTTGAGTCCATGAGTATGTCTACTCCCATTATTACGGTCAATAGTGTTGGTTGTGAACATTTGATTGACAATGAGAAGAATGGTTTTCTAGCGGAACTGAAATCAAGTGAAAGTCTCTTCCAAAAAATGAAGCAAATGTCTGAGTTATCAGTAGGTAAAAGAAATGATATGGGTATACAGGGTAGAAAACTGGTACTCGAAAATTATAGCTCAGAAATCATCAATAACGAATACATAAAGTTAATTTCGCAACTAAGTGAATAACATACTACTTACAGGGGGGGCAGGTTTTATTGGTTCCAATTTATTGCGAACCTTACTGGAGGATGATCGTATCGGACTAGTCAGAGTAATTGACAACTTTGAAACAGGCTACCGCCAAAATTTAGAACAGGTCAAAAATCATCCGAAGTTTGAACTTTTTGAAGCTAGTATCACTGATTTTCAAAAATGTAAAGAGGCTATGGAAGGAATCACTCATGTGAGTCACCAAGCAGCTTTGGGATCAGTGCCTAGAAGTATCAATAATCCACGAGCAACGAATGAAACCAATATTGTGGGTTCCATCAATATTTTTACAGCAGCCAAGGAAGCTGGTGTAAAAAGAGTAGTTTACGCAGCATCTTCTTCTACCTATGGCGATAGTCAGGGCTTACCTAAAATAGAACATACGATTGGCAAACCCCTCTCTCCTTATGCTGTTACTAAATACGTGATGGAGCTTTATGCGGATGTTTTTGGTAAAACCTACGATATGAGTTTTATTGGTTTGCGATACTTCAATGTGTTTGGTCCTCATCAAAGTCCGAAGGGAGCTTACGCTGCCGTAATTCCGTTATTTATGGATGCTGTTTTAAACAATGAACCACCTACTATTAATGGGGATGGAAGTTTTAGCAGAGATTTTACCTACGTTCAAAATGTGGTGCAAGCTAATATGAAAGCGCTTTTTACTGAAAATCCAGAAGCCGAAAATCAGGTATATAATGTTGCTTTTGGTGAAAGCACAACTTTGCTTGAGCTATTTGATGCGATAAAAAAACAAGCAGGTTCAACGATAGAACCCGAGCATGGTCCAACGCGGGCAGGAGATATCCCACACAGTTTAGCCGATATAGCTAAAGCAAAAGAAAGACTGGGATATGATCCAAAAATTTCAGTACAGGAAGGCATTGCCACTGCTTTTGAGTGGTACAAAGAGAATCGAAAATACTTTGTTTAAAATATTTCTATAAAAAAAGCAAGTCGCTCTGACTTGCTTTTTTTCACTTTATATTGAAAACCTATACCTACAAGCTCCAATAATTAATATCCTTCATCTCACCGCGATATAATCCCTTTACGTCAAAGAGAACACCTTTATCCGTTAGGCGATCTTGATAAAACTGCTCGCTATGATCACGATATTGTTTGTGACCAACAGCTACTATGATAAAGTTATAATTGTCACCAATTTCATCATTCAGCTTGATACCATATTCTTCTTCCATTTCCTCGGGCACGGCATAAGGATCTACAATATCAAGGTGCAAGCTATAATCTTCTAATTCCTGAATCAGTTCTACAACCTTTGAGTTGCGGATGTCCGCTACATTTTCTTTAAAAGTGGTTCCCATAACAAGTACTCTGGCCTTGGCAATCGGTACGCCGGTTTTGATAATTTCTTGAGTAACTTTTTTGGCTACATAAGCAGGCATTTCATCATTAATGATTCTTCCGGATAGAATTACCTTAGATTTTACACCTAATTGCTCAGCTTTATACGTCAAGTAATAAGGATCTACACCAATGCAATGTCCACCAACTAATCCAGGATAGAATTTTAAGAAATTCCATTTGGTTCCTGCTGCCTCAATTACATCGTAGGTATTAATATCCATTTCTTTAAAAATGATACTCAGCTCATTCATTAAAGAAATATTCAAATCTCTTTGAGAGTTTTCTACAATTTTAGCGGCTTCAGCTACTTTAATAGAAGTCGCTCGGTGCACACCCGCCTCAATGACTAGCTCATACACTTTCGCTATTTCTTCCAGTGACTCTTCATCGCATCCTGAAACGATTTTTACGGTATTGGTAAGGGTGTGTACTTTATCGCCTGGGTTAATTCTTTCGGGGCTATAGCCAGATTTAAAACCTACTTTATCTTTCAATCCCGAAATTTCTTCAACGATTGGAATACAATCTTCTTCCGTACAACCGGGATATACCGTTGACTCATATACTACGTAATCACCTTCACTAATCACATTTCCAATAGTTCTAGAGGCACTCAACACGGGCGTTAAGTTTGGAACCTTGTGTTCATCCACAGGAGTCGGCACCGCTACTATGTAAAAAGAAGCCTCTTTTAATTTTTCAATATCATCAGTAAACTCAATGCTTTTATTATCAAACTCTTCAGCAGCAACTTCATAACTCGGGTCTTGACGGTTTTTCATCATCTCTACGCGCTTGGCATTAATATCAAATCCAATTACGTCTGTACTTTTCGCAAACTCAAGCGCTATGGGTAAACCCACATAGCCTAAACCTACAACTGCGATTTTTTTCTTTCTATCAATGATATCCTGATACATAGTAAAATTTTGTGCAAAAGTAATGTTTGCAGATATTTAAAGGGCATATGGCATCAATTAAATACTATTGGTACGTTAAGTGAATTTATTAAAATGAGAAGCTAAAACGGTGATAAACGCTTCGATCATGCTTGCGGAGCGCTTCTCGGTGTTCTTTCGTACCATACCCTTTATTTCGATCCCAGCCGTATTCAGGAAATTTTTTAGCAGCTTTGAGCATATAATCGTCTCTGTAAGTCTTAGCTAAAACACTAGCGGCGGCAATACTCGCAAATTTGCAATCTCCCTTTATAATGCAGTTATGTTTAATCCGTTTATGAGATTTAAACCGATTTCCATCAATCAGAAGAAGTTCAGGAGTCATTTCTAATCGATTAATTGCCAAATGCATGGCGCGAAAAGAGGCCTGTAGAATATTTATTTTATCAATGACTTTGGGTGACACTTTTGAAACGGCAAAAGCAATTGCCTCTCTTTCTATAATCGGTCGCAGCAGTTCTCTTTTTTTCTCGCTGATTAGTTTTGAATCATTTAGTAAGGGGTGGTAAAAATCTTTGGGAAGAATAACAGCCGCTGCATAAACAGGTCCTGCTAGGCAGCCTCTTCCTGCTTCATCGCATCCCGCTTCAATTTTGTTTTTATGTAAATAGGGTTGCAACATTACTTCATTTTATTAAAAATACTATGGGCTATTTGGCGTGTACTTGCACTTGCAATTTACCTTTGCCTATCAATATGAACAAGGCAACTGACCGGAATCTTATTATTGGAAAATGGCTACTGCTCGGGGTGGCCATGCTCACAGTTCAAGTTTTATTAGGGGGCATCACACGATTAACCGGTTCGGGTTTATCCATGACTGAATGGGAGCCGATTTTGGGAGCCCTACCACCAATGACTGATGCCGATTGGGCTTACGCATTTGGTGAGTATAAAAAAATTGGACAATTTACCTACCTCAATTCTGAATTCACCCTGGGAGATTTTAAGTTCATTTATTTTTGGGAGTGGTTTCACAGAAATTGGGCTCGATTAATCAGTGTTGCTTTTCTAATTCCCTTCGTTATTTTTCTAATCAAAGGTTATTTCAGATTGGGAGACTTACCCAAACTGCTCATATTATTTGCCATCGGAATTTTACTAGCGATGGTAGGTTGGATTATGGTTTTTTCGGGCTTGAATCCAGAGGATTTATACGTGAGCCATATAAAGCTAGCCATGCACTTCAACCTAGCTATGTTTTTAATTTCTCTTACCTTTTGGTTTGCATTGGGCTATCTAAAAGAAAAGTTGACAATTGTTCCTAATAAAAGCTTGAAAAAATTGACAATTGCTTTTATCGTATTGTTAGCTGTACAGCTAGTTTATGGTGCTTTTATGGCAGGACAAAAAGCGGCACAAGCAGCTTCCACTTGGCCACTCATTAATGGAGACCTATTGCCACCAAGCGTCTTACAAGAAAGTATTCTCTACAATTCTATTTCTATTCATTTTGTGCATAGAAGCCTGGCTTTTGTGCTGTTTGTTTTTAGCATTCTCTGGACTTGGAAGGTTTTTAAATCAAAAATTAAAAAAGCTTTTTTGCCCCTAATTCTCGTATTAATACAAGCTCTATTGGGTATTCTAAGCGTGTTAACTTCTCCGAAGGCGGTAAAAAACGGGTGGGGCCTATTTGAGTGGAATGCGCAGCTTCATCAATTAGTGGCTATGACGTTGCTTTTGAGTTTGGTTTATTTTTTGTTTATCTTTAGTAATAGAGAAAGAAAATAGATTAAACAGCTAACCAATGATTAGAATTGAACGTCTTTCACACAGAGATTGCTTTATTTTTAAAAACGTATTGATGAAAAAAATAATATTTCTTACTTTCTGTTCTTTTTTAATGGTTCTTTCCGTTGTGGTAGAGGCACAAAGCCAATGTGCGACCTTAGCTGTAAATTCTACCAGCCCACCGATTTTACCATGTGACACTTCCAAAACCGTGGATATTGATTTTTTGGCTAACATTAATATTAATTTCCCGGTAAATGCCACAGATGTTTACACTGTAAACCCAATACCTTATAATCCATTACCATGGGTGGGAACAAATTCAGTATTGAATAATACCGATGATCAATGGAGTCAAGTGGTTCCACTTCCTTTTTCGTTTTGTTTTTTTGGCAATACGTACAATAGTTATGTGATTGGCTCCAACGGTAGAATATCTTTTGATACAACCCTTGCGGGAACATTTGACGCATGGCAGACGAGTACACCTTTAATTACAGCGCCGAATGCTACTCAAAATACCATGAACAACACAATCATGGCACCTTACCATGATACTGATCCTGGCGTTTCAGGAGTGAATACTCAAATCACCTGGGACACTTTTGGAGTAGCCCCGTGTAGAGTTATGGTGATTAATTGGACCACGCTCCCTATGTTTAGTTGTAACAATTTGATTGATTCGCAGCAAATCGTATTGTATGAATTGTCCAATGTGATTGACATTAATATAGCTAACAAACCGCTTTGCGCGGGTTGGAATGGTGGTTTGGCATTACAGGGGATTCAAAATAGCACAGGTACGGTTGCCTATACCGTGCCTGGTAGAAATAACACCGTTTGGACAGCCAATGATGATAGCTATCGATTTGAACCCGCAGGTGCTCCCTATGTCTTCGCCACTCAATATACCTGGCGTGATGTCACTACGGGCAATATACTTGGAAATGGTCCTAGTTTAAAATTGACGCCACCCTACCCAATGGGGGTAGTGGTCGAAGCGGCTATAACAGGAGGTTGCAATTCCGATGTCTCCACCGCCAGGGACACCTCTCTTTTTATACAAGGCGAGGTTGATGCTCAGTTTGACGTGATAGAAGATTCTATTTGTTTAGGCGAACCTATCATTTTGAGTAATACCTCAACGGTAAATAATTCGCCCTTTCCTGCTCCTAATTTATTGATCAATACCTGGGACTTTGGTGATGGGACGATTCTCGATGACAATAATCCGGTTGTTAGTTATTCTTACACGCAAGGTGGTGTGTATACGATTCAACTGAGTATAGTAGACACAGTTTTGGGCTGTCGAGATACGATTGAAAAAACTGTTTTTGTAGAAGCTACACCCTACATTGAAATGACTGCTTCTCCTACAACAATTTGCTTGGGCGACCAAGTTATTTTTGTGGATTCAAGTGCTCCGCATACTGTGAGTACCACTTATGATTTTGATGATGGAAATGTATTGCTCAATGAACACAATCCCAAACATACGTTTGAAAGACTAGGCAACTACAACGTAAGTTTTTCGGGTGAGTATTTAATCTGCGATGATCCAGAAATCATAGTGCCGATTCAAGTGAATGATTACCCTCAGGTAAATCTTGGAGAAGACCGCACGTTTTGTCCGGGTCAGGATAGCATAGTGCGATTACTGAACATCGCAAATCCTGGTCAAATCTTGACGTGGAGTACAGGAGAACAAGAACCTTTTATTACCGTAAATGCAAATGAAACAGGGCGTTATTGGGCGAGTGCCGAAACCCAAGGATGTGAATCGGTAGATAGCGTTTGGGTGAAACGAGATTGCTATCTGAACATTCCAAACTCATTTACTCCGAATGGTGATGGTCGCAACGATTACTTTTTACCTCGACAATTATTGTCTTCAGGCTTAATCGGTTTTTCAATGAAAATTATGAATCGCTGGGGCGAGGTCATTTTCCAAACGGATAAAGTTGATGGCAGAGGCTGGGACGGAAAACTCGGAGGAAATCAGCAGTCTATCGGAGTGTATGTTTATCAAATCGAGGCAACATGGAAGAACGGTTTTAGTAATTCATTTACTGGCAATGTTACCTTAGTCCGATAAGCTTTTCTTTTATTGTTTT
>CAZTCQ010000058.1:12208-17539 GCA_964612525.1 uncultured Chitinophagaceae bacterium
CTTTATTAAAAATTCGTTCTATTTTTTTCAAACTTATCCTGATTTATCCTGCGAGGCCAATGGAAGATTTAGTTTTAAAAATCGGCTAAACTATTTATTTTATTATGTTTAAGCGTGTGTATACGGATACAAACGGAAATAACCGATTATTCCACGGCTACGGTTGGGAGGTGTCGCACATTTGCTTTGTCAAACGGGAGGAACCGACGTCAAAGAATCCTGAGCGACTGAAATAAATAAATTTTTTAATCACAAAGCCCTCCCTTTAGTGGGGGAACAAAAACAAAACAATTATGTACAATTTAAAAAACAACGTTCAACTAATCGGTCATTTAGGAAAAGACCCAGAAATGAAAGAAACATCCAACGGAAGCAAGTATGCTAAATTTAGCCTCGCTACAAGTGATAGTTATAAAAACCAAGCGGGTGAGCGAATCACAGAAACGCAGTGGCACAATATTATATTTTGGGGTAAGCCCGCTGAAATAGCTGCGCAGTATCTCAAAAAAGGAAGCCAGTGCGCCGTGCAAGGAAAGCTCGTTTATGATAACTATGAAGACAAGGACGGCAATAAAAAATACTATACCCAGATAAAAGGGAATGAACTTTTATTGTTAGATAAAAAGGAAAATACGGCTTCTTTGGTTACTAATAAATCAGAAGAGAAGGAAGCACTACCGTTCTAGCGTAGAAATTTTATATCGAAAAAGGCTGTCATTGATGACAGCCTTTTTTTATTCCAATTTATCTTTAGCCGCATGGCAAGTAAACAGCAAGAGATTAATATTTTCTGGTTCCGTCGAGATTTGCGATTGGTCGACAATGTTGGATTTAGCAACGCCCTAAAAGGTAAATTGCCCGTAGTTCCCATTTTTATATTTGATGAAAATATTCTCAAAGAGTTACCTGAGGATGATGCTCGACTTTCTTTTATCTATGATTGTCTTGCAGAAATGCATCAAGAAATCAAAGAGCATCAAAGTGCCTTAAAAATTTATCAGGGTCAACCCAAAAAAATATGGGATACCATTTGCAAAGACTTTACTGTAAAAAATGTAATTACCAATCGTGATTACGAGCCCTACGCATTGGAACGAGACGAGGATGTCAAGAAAATTTTAGAGAAAAAAGAGATTGGTTTTTATACCTACAAAGATCAAGTCATTTTTGAAAAAGATGAAGTGACCAAAGCCGACGGTTTGCCGTATACTGTCTACACCCCTTTTAAAAATAAATGGTACCAGCACTTTGAGGAAGATATGCTCACGGTACCCAAAGCCTTCAAGGAAAATTTGCATAAGTTCAAATCAGATTTTCCTACGATTGAGGAAATAGGCTTCAAAAAGTCAAGCATTCAAGTCAAGCCGTTTACCCTAAAGGATTTAGACAGTTATGCTAAAACACGAGATATTCCTAGCATGGATGGCACGAGTTATCTCAGTCCGCATTTACGATTTGGAACGATTGGTATTCGGCAATTAATGAGTAAGGTGGGGATGAACCAAACGCCCTTTATCAATGAATTAATTTGGCGAGAATTTTTTATGCAAATACTCTATCATTTTCCTAGGGTGGTTAGTAACAATTTTAGAGAAAAATATGATGGGATTCAATGGCGAAATGATGAAGCTGATTTTGAAAAATGGTGTAAAGGCGAAACTGGCTATCCAATGGTGGACGCGGGTATGCGACAGTTGAACGAAACGGGCTATATGCACAATAGAGTGCGCATGGTTACGGCTGGTTTTTTAGTAAAGCACTTACTCATTGATTGGCGAAAAGGGGAAGCCTACTTCGCTCAGAAATTGTTAGACTACGACTTGAGTGCCAACAATGGAAATTGGCAATGGGCAGCAGGCACCGGATGTGATGCCGCTCCCTACTTCCGAATTTTTAATCCAATCACGCAGTTGGATAAATTTGACAAGCAGCGGAAGTATGTGAAAAAATGGATTCCAGAATTGGAAACTGACGATTATGCAGCGCCTATGGTGGAGCATAAATTTGCTCGTGAACGAGCCTTGGAAGCCTACAAAAAGGGAATCAAATAGTTTTTGCTTTATTGATGACGGCGTTTAAAAGTTCCAAAGTATGTTTGGCGCTTCAAATTAGTTATGAAAAAAGCAGTAAGTTTTTTAGTTTTGTTTTCTCTCCTTTTTTGCGGTACTCTTCAAGCGCAAACTGAGACCCTATTGAAAAGTGTTACGGTCAATCCGAGTCCGTTAGATATTAAGACGGTCAAGTCGGGCAGAAGTATAACAGTTATAACAGCCAAAGAAATTAGTAAAATGGCTGCAACCTCAGTGGAAGAAGTACTTTCCAATATAGAAGGAATCAATAGCAATGCTCGCGGAGGATTTGGTGTGCAAACGGATGTTGGACTGAGGGGGAGTACTTTTTCGCAAGTATTGGTTTTGATAGATAATGTTCGCGTGAATGAATCGCTGACTGGACATTACAATATGTATCTGCCCATAGCGCTAAGCGAAATTGCTAAAATAGAAATCGTGCGAGGTCCTGCTGCCAGTGCCTATGGCGCTGATGCAGTAGGCGGTTTGATTCATATTCAAACCAAAAACTATCTTTCATCAGCCAATCAAAAAAATAAAGAGTTGGGTAGTGTAGGTCAGCTAATGCTGGGTGAAAATAAACTAAGGATCGTGGATGCTGTGTTGGAAAGCAAAAGCAAAGACTTATATTTTGGTGGAAGTGTAAATAATAAATCTTCTTTGGGTCAAATTTTTAATAATCCAAATGTCTTGCGCGATTCAAGTCTAGAAAAAAACTATCGTACGGATTTTGATATTCAGAATTACTCTTTATTCGGGAGTTACTTTTTAAATAATAGAACAAAAATTTTCGCGCGAGCCTCTCTGAATACTCGAAAATTCAATGCTCGCTATTTTTATACGAATAGCACCTTCGATGAGTCAGTAGAAAAAGTAAATACAGTTTGGACACAGGCCGGTTTACAACACCACGGTAAAAAACAAAAATCTCAATTAGGGATTGCCTTCAAACAGTTAGGAGATGAATTTATTTTTAATCCTTTATTTGCCGTCAATCATCATACTACTAGAAACGTAGTGGCTTATGCTCAGCAGCAACGAACCTTGGGTAGACATTTCCAAGTTGCCTTTGGCTGGCAATCAATTTTTCAGAACATACAAAGTACCGATCGAGGTGACCACCAAAACAATACGCACGCTTTATTCATGAGCGCTAATTATGATGTTTGCTCAAAGCTTAATATTACGGCTAGTGCCCGGGGCGAGTATAACACGGATTTTGATTTTTCGTTTGTGCCTCAAATCGGTGTTGCGTTCAGACCTCGTGAAAATATGGTATTGCGTTCTAGTGTGGGCATGGCGAACCGAGCACCTGATTTTACCGAGCGCTATGTTTCGAATAACCTTCCCAGCTTATCAGCGGGTCGGAATTTAGGGAATCCAAATTTGCAATCGGAGCGGAGTACTACAGCCGACATAGGTTTTGATTATTATTCTCGAACCGAAAAATTATTTTCCTCAACGGTGTTTGCTCGTCAAGGATCTAATTTGATAGATTATACGCTCACAAATTCAAATTTGATTTCATCCAATGTAGAGCTAGTTCCGAATGCCGATTACTTTTACACTAAAAACGTTTCTTCCGCTATGACCTATGGTGCTGAGGTAAGCGTTCAAAAAAGAGTGAGAATTTCTAAGAATCGGAAATTACGATTAGGAATAAATTATACCTATCTAAAAACTACCACTACGGATGACGAACCTTCAAAATACATAAGTAATCATCCCGGGCAAATGGCCAATGCGCTTATTGGGTATGAAGGACGTTTTGTTGATGTTTTGATTACTAATCAGTGGCGACAACGTAAGTCGGAAATAGAAGAAGCTGTATTTGGCGAAATTCCCAAGCAATATTTAATCAGTAATGCGGTGCTGCGTTTGAAAACATTCAACGGTAAAATGAATTTAACCGGAAAGGTGCTCAACATTTTTGATACTGAATATCAGGAAATATTGGGTGCACCTATGCCTCAACGATGGTTTGCCGCAGGGATTGATTGGAAATTTTAATAAGTCTTATCTTTATTTGATGAAATTATTTTCAACCTTCTTGTTAGTACTGCTGATCTCTAGCCCGTCGCTAGCGTGTAAAAAGAGCGTCCAAAAGCAGGTGAAGAAAACAATTGTCAAAATGTTTAAAATTGTAGAAGCGGGTCACTCCAATAAACTGGCCAATTATATAGTCTATCGAGGGGATGACGTGGACAGAAAATGGAAAGACCATTGCAATTACGATATTCCTGAAGAAAAAAATCAGGTGCAAAATATTCATCAGCGAATTGTGGATCGATACTTGCCTTACCAATATGAGTTTGTAAAATTTATTACTCAAAAAGAATTAGAAGGAGAGTGGCTAGTATGGGAAATGAAATTCTTTACCAAGGACAAAGAGCCTAAGAAAGTTTTCTTCGCTTTTTTAAAGGTGGATGGTCAATATTTGTTGGGGGATATTGATTAATGCGCCTCCAACCAATTCTGCCCAACACGCATCTATCAGTAGGCTCCAGCCTACGGATGTAGAATAGACACGAGCCTCTGGCTCAAGAATAGACCGGTAACTTATAAATAGTCAATTTTAAGCTGCCCAAGATGATCTCCTTTATAGTAATCTAAAGCGCTACTGTAGTAATAATCTTCCGCCTTTGTTACAATATTTGCCCGCACGGGGTTTAGATGAACATAATCCATTCGACTCTTCAAAATTTGTGTAGTGCTACAGGCTATAGGATGATTCGTATGTTGCCAAAACTGATAGTTTTTATTTCGTTTATTATGTTCGCCAGCCGAGCTAAATAACCAAAGCAACCACCCTTTCCTACTTTCTTTTTCGTTTTCTTGTATAGCTTTTATGATCTGTTTAGAACTGTAACCTTTTACATCTCGGATGGTATCGGATAACTTATTGGGCTCACTGCTCGAGCAGATTAGATGCACATGATTTGACATTATGCACCATGCATGCACTTTGAGATTTTTAGTTTCTTGACAAAATCGAATGCTATCCAAAAAAATATCAGAATAAAGGTGTCTGCTGAATACATCGGCCCATTGTACCACGGTAAATGTTACAAAATGTATAGCATGTTGGTCTTTAATAGTATAGCCTGCACGAAACATGTTATAAATGTACTTATTCTATTTTTTGGTAATGCGAGTGGTCGGCTTTAATTGGCTGCTTGCTATTTAGTGTATATGTTAAGTTGTCGAGCCGGAGGCTCTATTTTATACGTAATCCGTAGCGGGACGCTACGGATAGGCTAAA
>CAZTCQ010000059.1:0-17416 GCA_964612525.1 uncultured Chitinophagaceae bacterium
AAGTGAACACAAATAAAGCCAAACCGGCCGCAAAAATGGTATTGTATTCCAAGGAGCCATGTTGCACATCGCCTGAGCTTACCTGTACTATGTATGATGTAATTGTTTGTATCGGGACCGTAGGATCCATAGTTAATTGCGGCTGCTGCCCCGCAGCTACTGCTACAATCATGGTCTCTCCTATCGCTCTTGAAAAAGCCAAAATGATAGAAGCAATAATACCCGAAGAAGCCGATGGAATTAAAACTCTAAAGGCCGTTTGCAAACGTGTAGCTCCCATACCATATGATGCTTGACGTAAAGAATTAGGCACTGCAAAAAGAGCATCCTCTCCCAAAGAAGAAATAAAAGGTATAATCATTATACCCATTACAATACCCGCAGAGATCGAGTTAAAACCTGAAATACTTGGCCAAATAGATTGCAAGAACGGCGTAACAACAACCAAAGCAAAGAAACCATAAACAACCGTTGGGACGGCTGCTAAAATCTCAAGCAATGGCTTTACTGCTTTACGAAAACCTTTGGGTGCATACTCATTTAAATAAACCGCAATGGTCAAGCCTAAAGGCAAGGCAACGAGCAAAGCAATTACGGTTGTGAGTAAAGTTCCTGAAAGCAAGGGCATGATACCAAAATGCTTTTCAGAGAACAGCGGTGTCCATTCTTTATCCGTAATAAAATCCCAAACAGAAACCTCTTTGAAAAAGTTATAAGACTGCGAAAGCAAGACCCAAATGATACCTAAGGTGGTCAATAAGGTAATGGCCGCACATACAAAAAGAAAAGCCTTAATCAGCTTTTCTTTTTGTTCTATGGATAAGATTTTTCTCATCTACTGCGCTAAGATAGATAAAAACTATTCAGCAGTTGCAGGAGTAGACAAAGAACTTAAAAATTCTTCAAATTTAGCAGTTTCAGCTGCGTACTCTTCATCCTTTAAAGGAATGTACCCAACTTCTTCTGCCATTTCACCTGCATTCTCCAAGTAAAAGTTCACAAAATTTACAACATGCTTTTTAGCTGCTGCTGTGCTGTTTACGTAGATAAATAATGGGCGAGATAACGGAGCGTAAGAACCGTCTTTTACACTTTCCAAAGAAGGAGTTACAGCACCATTGCCTCCATCAACAGCTACTAATTTTAATTTCTCTTGATTTGCTTCATAATAAGCCAATCCAAAGAAACCAAGTGCATACTTATTTCCAGAAACTCCAGTTACCAAGATATTGTCATCCTCGCTTGAGTTATAATCCGCACGACAAGCTCCGCTTTCTCCGCAAATAGCTTCGGTAAAATAATCGAATGTTCCAGAAGCTGTTCCCGGACCATATAATTCTATTTTTTCAGCTGGCCATTCTGGGCGAATTTGATTCCAATTCATTACCACGCCTTTTGCAGCGGGCTCCCAAATTTTCTTTAATTCGGCAACGGTGATATCAGTCAACCAATCATTCTCAGGGTTTGCAATAACAGCCAAACCATCATAAGCTACACTGAGCTCCAAGTAAGAAATATTGTTTTCTTTACAAGCGTCAATTTCTTTTTGCTTGATTGGACGAGAGGCATCGGAGATATCAGTTTCTCCACGAGAGAACTTTTTAAATCCGCCACCTGTTCCAGAAACACCTACTGTTACTTGAACGTCTTTTGCTACCGCTCTATATTCTTCAGCTACTGCTTCAGTAATTGGGAATACGGTACTAGAACCATCTATACCGATGCTTCCTTTATCATTAGAAGTTGCTTGTCCATCACCGCCACTACCTGTGCTTTCACTGTCGCCGCACGACATGATTAGGAATGAAACGCTTAAAATTGCTACGAAAATTGTAATTAGTTTTTTCATTATTTTTTTATTAAAGTGTAAAATTAGTTTCTTACTGTTTTTTATTTCTTGTTGAATATTACGTTAAGGTTATTATTTTAAAAGTGTACATCCAATTGGGTACGGAACATCAATCGGTCATCAGCTCCTTTGATGTCGATATAGCTCATATCGGCCTGTAACTTTAACTGATGCCCTGAAAAGAAGCTATTGAAGCCAACAGTATATTGATTCTCATCATTCCTACCATTGGTAAAATCTACAGTAGTTAATCTTCCCACCAGTTCTACTTCTCCAAAAGGACCTTTCTTACCTGTTACTTTATGAAATGCATGTGTATTCTTTTTGTTCAAAATCATACCCGCCTGTACATTCAAACCACGACCCGTTGTGAAATTTCCAACTTGAGCACCGGCAGCATCCAAAACTGCCGAAGTACCATCAGCCGTTTTCTTATCCATATACTCAGTCATTAGTGAGAAACGCTTATATTTTACAACCGCATCAGCAAAAAATGTATTCAGCTGCTCTCCAACATAGTCACCATTCGCGTCTTGGATAAAACTACCAAGCTGTCCTCTGTTGCGTACCGCATTATCGTTAATATCATACCCCACGGCTACCATGGCCTTTGGTTTTTCATAGTAAGTTAGGGCCGAACCGACGTAATCATCTTTATCTTTTTTGAATAAGCCCAAAGGCAAAAATTCTACACGACCTGTATAGTTATAGCCACCAAAAGAACCTTGTGTTACATTACGACCTTCGCCTCCACTTACAGCAAATTTTTCTTTCATTACAAAATTGCCAGCTACTTTGTGCTTGTTCCATATTTGAACTCCGATGTCACGATCAATATTAAAACGAGAATTCACCAAAGAACGATCTACCAATTGAAGATTTGCGGAAGAAACCACACGCTCTACATTGCCCGGTAATTTTCCTTGACCAAAACGGATAAACATTCCGTAGAAATCAGCGTTATTGTATGTATTTACATTAGATCCTTGATAAGCAAAGAGACGGTAATCGGCAAATGCATCTAATACCAAATTACTTGCATTACTCATTTCTGGAGTAACAGCCCCATTGGCCATATCGCGGTTCGTCAGTGCCAACTCAATTTTCCAACGCAATCTTGGGGAGAAAGCAAAACCATTAAATTTTAAACGAGAACGACGAATTAAAAAGCGAGAGTTATGATCCGTAATCGTTCCTAAATCATCATTTGCTACATTCCAAGTCCCTTGATATAGGTTCTGAAAACGAAAGCCGAATTTGATGTGAAAAGAAGAGTCCGCTCCATAAAAATTCAATCCTTTTCCAAATTTTTTAGTAGATAATTGTGCCTGCGTCGCAAAAGAAATGCAAAGCAAAAGCATTCCGAGTAATGTAATTTTTTTCATTTGTCCTAGTTTAATCGAGCGCAAATGTATCCGAACGACTATCCGATGACGAATATCCAATATTACCTTAATGTTACCTTTTCATTATCTTTTGCATAATTGGTAACAATATGTTGATGATTCGGTAATACGACAAAATCCAAGGACCACTTTAGCCAATTCGGTCTAAATTTCATTTGATAAAAAATAGACCTCACAAAAGCGAGGTCTATTAAAAAAGGGTAGAAAACACTCCTTACTTTAAGTACAGAAGTTCTCTCAATTTTGGCAGTGGCCACATTTTATCTTCCACAATTAGTTCAAGTTTATTGGCGTGATATTGTATTTTTTCAAAATGAGGCTTTACCTTATCGCAATAAGCAATTGCCATTTTACGGCTATCCTTCATTTTATTTGCCTTCTTGCGTTCATTTACCATTGCTGTCACATTTTGACTAATTTCATTTATATGATCACTCATTTGAGATACAATTTGTTTCACCGAGGCATAAGATTTTGCCGGCAAGCCGATTTCCTTTTGTCCTTTAATATTGGTGATTAATTTATTTTGATATTCTACCGCAACTGGCAGTACATGATTGGTGGCCAAATAGCCAATCATCCGAGCTTCAATCTGAATTTTCTTTACGTATTCTTCTAGCTGAATTTCATGACGCGCTTCTAGTTCTATCTCCGTAAAAATTTCTCTTCGCGAAAACAATTCTTTGGCTGCTTTCGTTGACAAGACATCTAACGCACGAACCGTATCCTTATTATTACTCAAACCGCGCTTCTTCGCTTCCTTGGCCCAAGCGTCACTGTAGTTGTCTCCTTCAAAACAAATAGATTTACTTTTTTTAATACTGGCTTGTAGCGTTTTTAAAATCGCAATTTCCTTCTTCTCACCTTTTTTGATTTTAGCATCAACTTGTTTTTTAAATTCAACGAGCGTATCAGCCATAATCGTATTCAAAACCATCATGGGGCCTGCACAATTGGCAGTAGATCCCACTGCTCTAAATTCAAATTTATTCCCTGTGAATGCAAAGGGACTGGTCCGATTTCGATCCGTATTATCTTGGAACAATTCAGGAATGGATTTATGAATATCCATTTTTAAAATCACTTCATCCTGCTCAGAAAACTTATCACCCACTCGGCTTTCAATATCCTTTAAAAGCTTAGTCAAATACTCTCCTATAAATACTGAAATAATAGCTGGGGGTGCTTCATTAGCTCCTAAGCGATGATCATTCCCGGCAGAAGCAATTGCGGCGCGCAATAAATCAGCATGATCATGAACTGCTTTGATGGTGTTAATAAAGAAAGTCAAGAACATCAAATTGGTTCGTGGCGTTTTACCGGGGCTTAATAGATTAACGCCCGTGTTGGTTGCCAAACTCCAATTGTTATGTTTCCCACTACCGTTTACACCCGCAAATGGTTTTTCATGAAGCAATACTTTTAATTTATGTCGCTTGGCTACGCGTGGCATCAAATCCATTAAAAGTGAATTATGATCCACGGCCAAATTAGCTTCTTCAAAAATCGGTGCACACTCAAACTGACCGGGTGCAACCTCGTTGTGACGGGTGCGCAACGGAATGCCTAACTTATAACTTTCTTGTTCAAAATCCTGCATAAAAGCGAAAACGCGCTCAGGAATAGAACCAAAATAATGATCGTCTAACTGCTGACCTTTGGCCGGTGCGTGGCCAATTAAAAACCGTCCACAAGCCACTAAATCGGGACGAGCATTGGCCAAGGCTTCGTCAATTACAAAATACTCCTGCTCCCAACCTAGGCTCGCTGTTACACGGTTTACGTTTTTATCAAAATACTTACATACATCAACTGCTGCATCGTTCACAGAGTGAAGTGCTTTTAATAATGGCGTTTTGCTATCCAAACTCTCACCGCTGTAAGCAATAAAAATAGTAGGAATACAAAGTGTTTTTCCTTGTGCCATTTCCATTATAAAAGCGGGTGAAGTAGGATCCCATGCTGTATAACCGCGCGCTTCAAATGTGGCACGAATTCCACCGTTGGGAAAACTTGATGCATCAGGCTCTTGCTGAATCAGTGCATCACCATCAAATATTTCTAAGGCAGAACCGTCAGGCTTTAGGGTAAAAAATGAATCATGCTTTTCCGCCGTTGCGCCTGTTAAAGGCTGAAACCAATGTGTAAAATGCGTAGCACCTTTGTCCATGGCCCAAGCCTTCATGGCTGAAGAAATCTGATCTGCCATGGCACGATCAACTCGTTTACCACTTTGCACAGATTCCTGCAAACTATAAAAAGCTTCTTCGCTTAAATAGTCTCGCTGTATTTTATCCGAAAACACATTGCAGCCAAAAAAATCGGTAACTTTTACGCTACTGTATCCCCTCACATCCTTTTCGCCTTCGTTGATATTATTGATTGCCTGAATTCGTAAGTTACTCATATTATAATTTTTAATTATGTATATATATTCTACAAAAGTAATGCACTTTTCGAGTCTTTAGTGCAAAATTATTCACATTATTATTTTTTGTTATATATTCAGTTTTTAGTGAAATTTAAGTCGCCATACTAGCAGTAATTCTAATGGTACAATTTCAACTCATATTAATAGGTACTTTGTTGCTTGTATTGCTTTCGGATTGATACTTTTAAATTCTTGAATATGAATAGGCCTCAACAACTATATCAAATAATCAAAAAGACCTTTAGCCAACTTGGCGATATAAATATCTTTAAGCTTAGCGCCGCACTTTCTTACTACACTCTATTTTCCTTAAGTCCAATGTTAGTCGTTCTTATGGCATTGGGAAATTTGTTTTTTACTGAAGAAATTGTTCAAGGTCATTTGTACGAATTCATCTATAATACAATTGGCAAAGAATCTGCCATTCAAATACAAGAGACTCTTAAAAATCAAAGACTGGAAGGAAATACAATTTTTGCGACCACAGTTGGGCTTACCACTCTTTTTATTGGCGCTACAAGTATGTTCGGCGAGTTACAAGACTCAATAAATCAAATTTGGAAAGTAGAAGTGAAGAAAAGTAAGTTTTGGGTAAAACTCTTACTCTCTCGCCTTCTTAGTTTTGCAATGATCGTTATTTTAGGTTTAATTATGTCGATAAGCTTAGTGCTTGATTTTACCTTAGATGTATTTAGTAAAGAAATGCAACAAACTTTTGACATTCAATCCACCGTAGTAATAAGTCTGCTTAATAATGCTTTTTCTGTTCTGCTTTTAATCCTCCTTTTTACTCTACTCTTTAAACTGTTACCCGATATTAAACTACGAATCCGCGAGGTATTACCCGGAGCGATTTTTACGGCTAGTATATTTTTTATCGGTAAATACTTAATTGCCTTGTACCTTTCACATACTGCAGCGGCTTCTAGTTATGGCTCGGCTGGTAGCATTGTTGTAATCTTGCTTTGGGTTTATTTCTCGTCTATGTTTATTTATTTCGGTGCTATTTTCACTAGACAGTATATTTTGTTCTATAATGATACGGTAAAAGCAAGTCCATTTGCCGAAATAAAATCAACAACTACATGGTAGTCATTTCTTCTAAATCTTTAATACTCGTATCGCTTATCAAATAACTATACGGCCTAAGTGAATCCACATGTTGAATAATAATATTGACTATTGCCAGTATAGGAATAGCTAAAAACATCCCAGCCACACCAGCTAAACTACCGCCAGCGATAATGGCAACAATCGTAGCTAAAGGGTTCAATCGAACTTTAGAACCAACAATCTTAGGAGAAATAAAATTATTTTCAACTAGTTGAACGACGCCAATAACAATAATAACCCCTAGTACAGCACTCAAGTTATCCTGAGCAGATAATGTGCTAAATACACAAATTAATCCAGCAAATAGAATACCTACATAAGGTATCAAATTAAGTAAAGCACAGAGTAAAGCCAGGAATATTATGTGCGGTGCTCCCGCAATCCAAAACCCAATCAACGACAATATAAATATGAATAACATTTGAAGCAATAACCCATTTAAATAGAATTTTATTAATTCCTTGATCTCGCTTAGTATTGTAGTAAGTTTTTCAGATTGTCCTTTACCAAACTTTGCAAACAAGAATTTTTTTATTCTTCGTTTATAAAGCAAAATTAAGAATGTATAAATCGGTAACAAAGCAGTATTCACTAGAGTACCAGAAAAAGAGCTAAAAATATTAGATGACAATAACCATTCTCTCAACCCTTCAGACTGCTCACTTGTAGTTTCTTCTATAAGGTTCTTTTGCTCGATGATACTGAATCCAAAAGTGCTAGATAGCCAATGCTGAAATGACTTTAAATGTTGCTGTACATTTTTTTCTATGGTTGGCAGATCGTCAAAATATCCGGCCACTTGGTTACCTAATAAAAATACAAGCGCCGCTACCAACAAAACGGAAAAAACAAGTACAACTACAATGGAAGCAACACGATTCAAGAATGTTTTATCCTCAAAGAAATCAACAAATCTGATAACCAAAACACTGTAAAGTGTAGCCAATATAAGTGGTGTAATAATGTCAGAAGCCAAGTAAACCATGAGTAAACTCAGTGCGATAACAAACAACCACAAAGTCACATTTAGTAAACGAGAATTTCTCTCTTCTAATGTTTTCATTCCATAATTTATTTAAGATGCCTCAAAGGTTCGAGGTGTAATTCCAATACTCGGCTTTAATGTAGTCGCCGAATCTTCAAGATGTTTTTCTCCATCAGAACTACTAAAATAATTAATCAAGCGCTCGGCAAGCCCTTTTAAATCGATATTACCGTCCAACACCAAAGAAAGTGCAGTGACTAACGCCTTGGTAGCGTCGTCCTTATTTTTGAAAAATGTATTGTTCAAAAACATAGGCATTAAAACCCCTAGACGCATCCCATGTTTTTCTAATTGTACGGACACATCCGCAAAAGAGGCTAAATTTAAACTTTCTTTAATTTTACCGATGGGAATATAAGTTGAAACACTAGCTAGCTCCTCCTGCATCCTTTCGATATAAAACTGGCTTTCAGCTTCTACCTCTTTTAATCGTTGTGCTAAATCTTGTTGACTACTTATTTTCTTTTTCTCCTTCATAATATTTTTTTATTATTCTATCAATAATCACGCGTTCTATATACTTATCCTTAGTAAAGTACACAATGACAGCGAGAAGAATATAAAACCCAGCTACGATTCCAAACCCAACGGTATTACTTTCAAAAAAACCAGATAGGTAAAACCCCATAGTTACTGAACCAAATAAAAACGCTAACAAGAAAAAAATGACGATGGTTACTTCAGTTAAGATATCTGCAAAAACTCTAGAGCCTCGGTTGACAGTATTCAACTCTGCATATTCAATTCTGTTTTGTAAATATTTTTTACCATCTTCATAAACATCTGACAATCCTCTGTTTTGTTTTTCACTCATAGTTGTTCCTAATTTTAAATTCGTAATATATTCATTTCTCCCATAAAAAGTAGCAATTGTGCTGCGCAATAAAAAATAGACTTTATTAAAATTATTTTAAAGTATTGTTCGAAAGGTCAAATTTATTCGTGCCCGAACATCTTTCTTAGTTTTAAGAATAGCATGCTTATAAAAGTGTTGCGTCTCGCCAGACATAACTAATACACTTCGATTATCAAGAAGCACATCCTGCTTTATTGCGGGAGTATTAATATTCCTAAATTTAAAAATGCGATCTCCTCCGAATGAGACTGAAACAATCGTAGGGTTTTTACCCAACGATTTTTCATTGTCTTGATGCCACCCCATGCTGTCCTTTCCGTCACGGTAATAATTTAACAGGCAACAATTAAAATCTAAATCCAATTTCTGACTAATTCTTTTTCTTATTTCGTTTACACTCTTTGTCCATGGCATGGCGGGCATGGTTTGACCCGAGTAGCGATACTCCAAATTATTTTCTCCTTGAAAAGAAACTAAACGAGGTTGTTTGATTCGCTTTCCAAATAATACAATTTCTTTTTCTTGCCAGTCAATTTCCTTTTGCAATTTTTGAAACTGGTTTTCTTCTTCAAAAAAGTCACTGTACAATTGAATAGAAGCATTGGGCAATGAATATTTTTTCATTAAAATTGTTTATAAAATTCCTTCAGGATAATCCTGTGACTTCGCAATCCGCAACTCTTTATTTACAAATATGCTCACGTTTAGTTCAAACCCGATTAGTAAAATTTGAGACATAGTAAATAACCAAATCAAAAAGATAATCAAGGTCCCTACTGATCCATAAATTTGATTGTAATTCACAATATTATTTACTGCATAAAAAAATATAATAGTGATTAAAATAATCAAGACTGTAGTGAGCATACTGCCTGGAGTAATAAAAGGCCAACGCGTGTGTGTTGCCGAACCATATCTGTAAATGACGGAAATTGTCAATAGGACCATCAATATAATGATAAGGTACTGAAGTACTTTACCAATAATTACCCAATCTTCTAATCCAAAGTAAGCGAACAACCACCCCTGAAATATGAGCAAAGAAAACGAAACCAAAATCACGACGATAAAGAGGATTGTCAATAAAATAGCTAGTCCACGTTTTTTATACCAAGCTTGCTTTTTAAATCCCGCATAGCTTCTATCAAAACTGGTCATCAGCCCCATAAGTCCGTTACTTGAAAAAAACAAAGTCATGAAAACCGAAAAGGATAGCAGCACTTCTTTTTTATGCAAGAAAAAATCCTGCATTAGGTTAGCGACTGAAGTTTTAAATTTCTCACTTTGCGTAATCATTCCCACGGTATCAACAATAGACGTAATAATCGAAGTATCCGATAGTGGCAAATAAGGTATCAGGGTAAATAAGAATAAAAGAAAGGGAGGGAATGACAATAAAAAAGAGAAACTTACTGAGCGAGCCATTACCGTAAATCTTGGCGAGAATATTTCACCCACAAAAAAACGCAGTGAGTCATAGAGTGCCACACCATGAAAACCAGGTAGCACAATTTTCGAAAGCCAAACCTTTAAAATCCTTGTTAGCCGAAGCTGTCTTATTTTTTCTTCCCAGGCATTCATACGTGGAAGATAGATTGATTATTTTCTGTAGAGAAACGAATTACTCCGACGACCCGTGCGGTCTTGAGTATAGTTTTTCTTCTTTTCTTTACGACTCTTACGAATCATACTATACTTGTATTTGTTTTTGCGCTTCACGCCATTGTTTCCAATCCCGCTTACACTGTTCGAAGCGCCAGATCCTCTCAGTTGAAATCTTCCTCCAGAAATACGATTCGTACTCGCTCTGCCAGCCACTCTTGTGCGCTTGCCTTGACCTCTTGGAGAACGTAACCTTCGAGAAAAATTTTTGCTATTTGTTGATTTTCTATACCGATTTTTTTTTCGATCGCCGGGACCATCAAAAGCTTCGTCAGCGAGCACTGAACTCTCCATTGCTTTTGCCGAGAGTTTTTTTGCGGTCATCAATGACAGGGTCACAAAAACACAGCCTAGCAGTAAAAATCCTTTCAATATAAAATTGCGCATAAGAGTTTAATTTGAGGTCTAAGGTACTACACAAGAAGGGAACTGACCCCAAATGCTTGAAATTAAGAAGTTAAATGATTCAGCTTCTAGCGACGAATCCCCCGCTCATCCATCGCCTTACGAAACAGTTGTGCATTTTTTTCATGCTCCACATCGTTACTCGCAAAATTGTGATACCCACTAAAATCTTCTTTGGCACAGAAAAAGATATAATCCGTTTGTAAATTTTCAAGAACAGCATCAATAGCGACAGGCTGCGGAGTGCAAATGGGTCCGGGAGGTAATCCAGCATATTTATAAGTATTCCAAGGTGAGTCAAACCGTAGATGTTTAAAAAGAACTCTCTTTATAGTAAAATCACCATAAGCAAAGCGCGCGGTAGGATCAGCCTGTAACTTCATTCCTTTGCGTATTCTATTTAAATAAACGCTCGCCACTTTGGCCATTTCATCTTTTTTGTTCGTTTCTTCATCGACTATGGAAGCAATTGTAACTACTTCCACTTGACTAAGTTTTAGTTTTTCGGCTTTTGCCTTCCGATCGGCTGTCCAAAATCGTTGATACGCTTTATACATTTTATCAAATAGTTCCCTTGGCGTACTGTTGTAATAAACATCATAGGTGTAGGGCATCACAATCGCTTGCAACTCGTCCGTATTGATTCCATAGGGCGCCAGAAAAGTAGAATCAGAAAATAATTTCATAAAAGTGGCCGAATCCGTTGCTATTTTTTTTGATAAACGACTCGCAATGTGTTCTTTCTTACGCAATTTGTTTACCACAACTCTTACGACCTCTTGCTTGCCAGACTTTAATAAATGAACTATGTCATGGTTGTTCATCCCTTGGGTAATTTTGTATTTCCCTTCATGGATATTCTCGCTTAAATTCGACGACTCTGCCATTTCTTGAAAAGAGGCAAAATCTTTGACAATATTTTTTTCTTTTAGTTCTTGATATACATCTTCTATAGTCGCGTCTGTTTTTAAATAAATATGTTTTTTTTCGCCAAAATCTGCAGTGTTGGAAGCCGCAAAACGGGAGCAACTAGAAAACAATACAGTAGATAGAATTGTAATAAAAAAAACAGACCACGAGAAAGAAGAATACTTCAAAATTTTAGATTTTGGCCAAATGTAAAACAATCTGAAAGCTTCCTACAAAAGAGTAAAGAAATGATAACAGATTTTTATAACTTTGCCGAACTATTAAAATCAAGAATTTATGGCGGTAGAAGAATTGGTAATGCCCAAAATGGGAGAAAGCATCACGGAAGCAACGGTATTAAAATGGTTGAAAAACGTCGGTGACCCCATAGAAATGGACGAAACTTTACTAGAAATAGCGACAGACAAAGTAGATAGTGAAGTGCCTAGCACGGTGAGCGGCACGGTTAGCGAAATTCTATTTCAAGTCGACGATGTAGTACCAGTAGGAACCGTAATCGCCAAAATATCTACGGACGGTGCTGTTTCTGCTCCTGCTCCTCAAGCCGCAGAAGCTCCAAAGCCTGAGCCCGCGCCACAACCTGCACCTAGTGTGGCAGCGACTCCTGCTGCTGCAGAAATAATCCAAAAGCCAGCAGCCAATGGTAGCGAGCCCAACCGATTTTACTCACCCTTGGTGATGAACATAGCCATGAAAGAGGGAATTTCTATGACGGAACTGGAAAGCATTCCTGGCAGTGGCAAAGAAGGTCGCGTGACCAAAAAAGATATAATTACTCATGTTAAAAATAGAGGAGCTGCACCGGTAGCTGCTTCTGCTCCAGTTGCACAAGCTACGACTGCCCCGGCAGCAGCAACTCAACCTCCAACATCTACTTCAAGTGCAACACCACAAGGAAACGTAGAAATTGTCGAAATGGACCGTATGCGCAAATTGATTGCGAAACATATGGTAGATAGCGTACAAACTTCTCCGCACGTAACTTCAATGACGGAAGCTGATGTGACAAATATGGTGAATTGGCGCAACAATGTGAAGGGCGAGTTTTTAGAAAAGAATGGCGAGAAACTTACGTTTACTCCACTATTCATTGAAGCAATTGTGAACTGCATTAAGAGAAATCCAATGATCAACGCAAGTATTGATGGTGACAATATAGTTATCAAAAAAGATATTAATGTGGGGATGGCAACGGCGCTTCCTAATGGGAATCTAATCGTACCCGTTATTAAAAATGCTGACACTAAAAATTTATACGGAATATCTAAGGAAGTAAACGGACTGGCTACTAAGGCAAGAAGCAATAAATTAAAGCCAGAAGATACGCAAGGCGGGACCTTTACACTTACCAATGTAGGAACCTTTGGTAGCCTTATGGGCACTCCGATTATCAATCAGCCTCAAGTGGCAATTTTAGCGGTAGGTGCCATTAAAAAACGTCCTGTGGTTCTAGAAACTCCGGACGGAGATGTTATTGCCATTCGTCAAATGATGTATCTTTCTATGAGCTATGACCACCGAATTGTTGATGGTTCTTTGGGTGCTGGTTTCCTAAGCGAGGTAGCCAAAGAATTAGAAAACTTTGATACGAATCGAACCGTATAATGGAAAAGTTAACTAAAGAAGAAGTTTTAACTCGTTTAGAAAAGCTATCCGGCTGGTCATTGAAGGAAGAAGCTATTGAAAAAAAATATGAGTTTTCAGATTTCAAAGAAGCGCTGGCATTCATAAATCAAATTGGTGAACAAGCCGAGGAGGCCAATCATCACCCTGAATTTTTTAATGTGTATAATAAAGTAAGCATTCGGTTAAACACGCATGATGCGGACGGAATAACGGAAAAGGATTTTGATTTAGCCAAAAAAATTGACGAACTTCGTTAGAGTTTGAAAAAAGAATTTCTTTTCGTTTTATTTCTGTGCACAAGTCAATTTTGTTTGTCACAAGCTATAGAAAATAATAGAGTATCCGAAGCTAATAACCAAGGACGAACTTCTTACATCTTTCACCATAAACAAGGAGAAACAAATCCCGTTAATTGGAAAACAGAGTATCAAAATAATTATATCGGCATTGGACTACTAGGATCACTAAAACATCCTGGAGTAGAACTTAATTATTCAATCGCAGATAAATATTTTACCAAAACAAAATCGAAAAAAGGCAAGCTAAAAACAATTCAAAAGATTCGACGTTGGGAAGCATTTACGCGCTATTATTTTCATAGAAACTTTCATCATAACATAATCCTATCTGCGGGGAGAACTTGGCAACGTTCCTTGAATAAAAACAAATTTTTCATTTCGCAAGCGGACTTCGGTGTGGCCAGAACTTTTTATACCAATCCAACTTTTGTGGTAGAAAATGGAATCGTACAACGAAAATATTTACAAGGAGATTTTTATGCCAGTTTCTCTTATCGATTTGGTTTTGGTAAACACGTTCAATTTAAATCAGAGACCTACCGATTTTACTCTTACTTCGGATTGATGAACTTTGCCCCGTTTAATAATCTTTACTATTCTCGATTAGTGATTGGTCTTAACGTCAATAAATTTTTAAGAAAAAAATGAAAAACGTAATCTTTTTTTTATCAGTTGTTCTTTTCTTTTCTTGTCAAAAAGACCAACTGCCACTATCCGAAGATACGGATGAGATATTTTTTGTAAAAGCAAGTAAACAAACGCTACCGGTGCGCGTCAAAGGGAATGCGGCTTCAAAGGTTTTTGTACTTTACGTTCATGGTGGTCCCGGCGATCCAGGTATTTGGGAGCATAATACCGAGCAAAGTATTGAATTCATTCAACCTAATTATGCCGCTGTATTTTTTGATCAACCTTACGCAGGGTTTTCACAAGGGAATCCAACTTCCGATGGAACTGTGGCAACTTTTACTACCGCCGTTCACAATATTGTATTGACGCTCAAACATCGTTTTGGAGATGACATAAGTTTATTTTTGTTAGGGCATTCTTGGGGCGGATTTGTTAGTGCCGCATATTTGACTACTGAAGATTACCAATCAAATTTTAGAGGTTGGGTCAATTTAGATGGGGCTCATAATTACTTACTCGGCGACACGTTAGTAGGTGAAAAAGTAAAAGAAGTTGGCACCCGACAAATAGCGCAAGGCAACAATAAGGAAGAGTGGCAAAGTATGATCAATTGGCTTGAGGCTCACCCACCAGACGGCACTTCTAAACGATCAAACAATATCAACTCTTGTGGTTTTGACGCCATGAATTTAATGAGCGATTCCACAAATGAGGGTTTTCAAATGAAAATTGGTAAAATTATTTTGGGCCAATATCAACCTTGGGCTTTCACAGCATTTATCACAAATTTAATTGTGACAAACACCCAAGATTTTAACCAACTCGCCCTAGATAACGAAATGAGCTCCCCGCTTTCTAAGGTTACCATTCCAGTATTAAACATTTATGGAAAATACGATTTCATTGTACCCCAAGGTTTGGGAGAAGATGTAATGAAGCGTGTAAGTTCAAGTTGGAAAAAACTAATCATTATGCCCAAAAGCGATCACAATCCGCAACTATCTGAACCAAAAGAAACGCATAAAGAAATTACTGATTTTATTGAAATGTTTAAGTAGAGTACTGTTTGCTCTCAATCAGAGATTTGCAAGGAACGAAGCAATCTTAGTATTCGACAGAGACCGCTTCGTACCTAGCGGAACAATACGTTCTACCCCTTCTCCGCGGTATAAATGCAATAATTCCAAAGTCCACGTTTCCAACATTGATACTGATAGTAGGCACTCCACATATTTTCGTGCTTGCCTTTTCGTTTGCCAATTACGCGCAACACCCAATCAATCGCAACCGAAGGAATAAAAATGTAGAAAAGTCTTTTGATGCTAGGCTCAACATTTTTTGTTACTACTTGTTTCTTGATATTCTTAAAACCTGCCTGTTCTAACTTTTCTTCAAATTCTTTTTCATAAGCAAAATCAGATACTGCCCAGCTCTTTGCCCAGTTTTTCATAGCACTAGAATCTTTTGCCCTTCTCGACTCCGCTCGAAATGACAAATCATTTTTCCAAAAAAAATCTAACACAACCAACTTACCATTAGATTTTAATAAACGAGCTGACTCTTTGAGTACGTCTAGTTTATCCCGCGCATGGCAATAACTTTCTATTCCATAAACCACATCGTATATCGTACTTTCTAAGCTTGTATGACAATAGTCTTCCGCATAAAATTTTGCATTCTCTGCTAAGCCACGATCCGATGCATCTTTATTGGCTTGTGCTATTTGTTTTCTTGTAATAGAAACACCGTCTACTTTTATAGCATACTTTTTTGCTAAGTACATGGCTGGCCCACCAATGCCACAACCTAAATCTGCTACTTGCATTCCGTTATGTAGTTGAGCGTTTTGAGCAACCTTCTCCGTCGTATTATTAATCGCCTCATTATGCGATTTAATCCCCTTCTCCCAAAAACCATAATGAAACGAACCATGCTTTTTAGCACCCCAAATTATTTCATAATCTTTCTGAGAAGATTGATAGTAATACTCTACTTCTTCGTGATATGTTTTTTGTTCTGCCATTTACCTTAGGGTTTAAACCTGTGAGGTTTATCTCACAAATATCAAAAATCTGAAAGGATTAATACTAAATGCACATGACAAATGTCAAAAAAACCTCATAGGTTTCTGTTTTACCTTTGCTCTTAGTGAAAGATATTGAAGATAGAAAAGACATAGCATTACTTGTAGATTCATTCTACGCCAAAGTGTTGAAAGATGATAAGATTAATTACTTCTTTACCGATATAGCTAAGCTTGACTTTGAAAAACACATGCCCGCATCTATGATTTTTGGGAGTCTACCTTGTTTCACGCAGCTACTTACGCCGGCAACACCCTTAAGGTTCATAAAGATTTAAATAAAAAATCTCCCTTAGGGAAACAACACTTTGATACTTGGATAAGTCTTTTTAAAGAGACAGTTGATGATTTATTTGCAGGCACAATAGCTGAACTGGCCAAGCAACGAGCTCAATCCATTGCAATGGTAATGCAGTTGAAAATTAAGGATAAAAAACAAGGTCTTTTATGATTAGTGAGGGCAATACAATTTTCCTGAAATCACTAAACAATAGAGAACTATCATTTTTCTATGAATATCGTCTTAAGGGAATATCAGAGCAGTTCCAAAAAGAAATTAAAGATTTCATTCTAGAAAAAACTAGCCCCCAAGAAATAAAAAACGAAATACGTAAACCAACAAGACCACGAAAAACAAATTGTGCTAGATGCGGTTCAGAAAAACTTATTCGGAATCAATTACAAGATGATGAGTGTCAGGTATGCTTATTCATTACTAAAAGGAACAGTTGTTGGAAAAGCTTGGGCTACTTCCTAGACTTTTTACTTCAGTTCATGTCGGGTATTTAAACCAACTTAATCTTCAAAACCTCACCATCCTTCCAAACCTCAACAAGCTCAGCAGCTTTTAATCCTTTCACAGCTTTATCCCACTTAGAATTACTGAGTCCTGCACTTTCTTTTACGGCCAATAGTTCAGCTTCATCGCTAGACAATAATTCATAAACTACTTTTTCGTTTTCGTTTAAGTCAGCGGGAGTTTCATTCACAGGAGCTACTTCTTCCACTTTTTCACGGCCTTGTTCAGGGCGCATTTGTGGGAAGAATAATACATCTTGAATTGAAGCATTATTCGTCATAA
>CAZTCQ010000060.1:0-6233 GCA_964612525.1 uncultured Chitinophagaceae bacterium
TGTAATAATTTTGATCCTAAGCGCGATAGTTTTGTGGAGGAAGAAATTTTAGAAAACGGCAAACAACGAGCCATGATAATAATCGACGGCACCCGTAAAACAAAAGAGCATGATAATTTTCAGCGTGACTGGCCCAATATTATCGTCAGTAATCCTGAAACGATTGAAGCGATTGATGCTAAATGGGATAGTCTTGGATTAGGAGCCTTTATTGAATCTCCTTCACTCAAGTTTAGAAAAAGTGTGTTCGGCGATGAAGCGCATGTTAGTTAGTTTTTCTTAAGAATAGGGAATAGGGAATAGGGAATAGGGAATAGGGAATAGATCGAATTCTCTCTTGTAATTCAACCATTCGTAATCCGTAATTATTACCTTAGCTAGGTGAAAAAAATCACAGAAAAGCTAATTCAATTTTTTCCATATTTGATTGCGATTGCGTTTTCAATAAAGGCAACTCGTGAGCCTGATATTTGGTGGCAAATCCGAACGGGCGAGTGGATTTTAGAAAATGGTCAAGTTCCTAAAACGGATATGTTTAGTAATTCGGTGGCGGGTACGGAGTGGATTAATATTAAGTGGGGATTTGAAGTATTAGCCGCTTGGATTAGTAAACTATGCGGACCAGAATGTGTATTTATGTTACAAATTTTGGCAAGCGTAGGCATCGTATTTTTTCTTAAAAAAATATTCTCTTTGTTCAACATAAAAAATATTTTTTCAAATGCAATTACTCTTTTTATCACCTTTTTACTGATTGAGTATAGAATTATTGGTCGTCCTGAAATGACGACTCATTTCTTATTTGTGGTTTATTTATTCGTGTTATACCATCATTTTAAAAATCCGGCTAGTAAGCTTATTTGGGCTTTGGTTCCCTTACAAATTTTTTGGACCAATATGCATGAAGCATACGGCTTGGGCATTATCCTGATCGGTATTTTTATGTCGGCAGCTTGGGTGGAATTCTTCAAAGAAAAAACTAAAAAACCAATTTTGATTTCTTCTGTGCTTCTTGCTTCTATTGCCAGTATTCTGATTAATCCTAGGGGTGTCGTCATGCTGCTCAGGCCTCTCAATATTTTTTCTCAGGTACAGGAGAATAAGTTTACTACTGAGTTGGCCAATGTTTTTGACGAAAACTTTTGGCAGAAAGAGTCCTATCTATTTATCGTTTCCTTAGTGCTCATTGTTTTCTTTCTTTGGAAAAAACGTAGTGAACTACTAGCTATGTTTTCAGGTTTTAAATGGCAGGCTCTGGGCGTTTTATTACTCATTGCTTTTACAGTGCTCAGTCTGATGGCCGCTCGAAATATTATTTTTTACTTCTTATTGATAGCTCCTTTTATTGCCTTTTTACTTTCTCAAAATAAAGTGGCACAATTATTAAAACCAATTCCTGTTTTGATAGTAGGTTTTGTTCTTTATGTAGGCATAGTCAGCAATGGATATTATAAAATTTCAAAGTCAAATAGTGAGTACGGCTTGTTTGTTCACCCTGGCTACAATCCAATTGGAGCTGCGGAGTTTATTAAGAAAAAAGGGCTATCTAACAAAAAGTGCTTTTCTTCTTATATGGTTTCCTCTTATTTGCTTTGGAAACTACAGCCACATTTTAAAACGTATATCGATTTAAGAGACTTAGATGTTTTTAGCGAGGAGTTTTTTAGGACCTATTTTGAAAATGCTCAAGTGCCTGAAAAATTTTTGGCACTAGATGAAACCGAGAAATTCGATTATGTGGTTCTCTTCAGAAAGTTTTCGCCACAGCTTCATAGTTATTTATATAGGGACACTCTTTATGGGTGTATTTATGCTGATCCGATCTGTGCAATTTATCAAAAAACCGATTCTTTGGTCCAAGGGGATCATTTTTTAAATTTAAAAAATAGCGCCACAAGCTCTTGGGGACTCCGTTTAAGTCAGGTTTTTAATCCTCTCTACACGCAGCCCGATTATGCTGATTACGATGTAGGTCTTCAGGCCGCAGAATATTATATGTCGGTTGGGATGATTTCCTTAGCCAAGCAACGAGTGAGCCTTTACCTATATAATTATCCAAATAGCGCTGCAGCCCTTGCTCTTCAGGAAAGATTGAATACATTTGTACCTAAACAGTAAGACCCGGTTTC
The DNA here is from genome assembly GCA_964612525.1 of uncultured Chitinophagaceae bacterium. GTDB lineage: Bacteria > Bacteroidota > Bacteroidia > Chitinophagales > Chitinophagaceae > JAGNRR01. Next base: position 2,130 of record CAZTCQ010000060.1, read on the forward strand.
GTCTTAGTTTTCAAAAAAATTTATGCAATACAATACTAGTAGAGATAAGATGACCATCCGTGAATATGGTCGTGGGGTGCAAAAAATGATAAATCATTTATTGACTATAGAAGATGAAGAAAAAAGACAACTGGCTGCTGAGGCAGTGGTGGATATTATGGCAATTTTGAATCCGCTCACTAAAAACATGGAAGACCCCATGCATAAATTGTGGGATCACATGATTATGATGAGTGACTATAAGCTGGAAGTGAAGAGTCCGTATGAAATGCCTACAGCCGAAGAAAAAGAGGCCAAGCCCGAACCGCTTCCTTATCCAAAAGAAAAATTAGATTTTAAGCATTTAGGTAAAAAGTTTGAACTCTTATTAGCCAAGGCCATCGCAGAGACGGACGAAGAAAAAAAGAACGGTTACATTCATACCTTGGCCTTGTTCATGCGTATTGCTTATAACAATTGGCATGGTGAAAAAATGCATGATGATAACATCAAGGAGGAGCTGAAGCAAATGAGTAAAGGCGCTTTAATCTATGAGCCAGGACGTTTTTCTGAATTTGTAGACGGAGGCAACGGGCCAATTATTAATCATAAAAGTTTTTCGGAAAACAATAATAAAGTCAACTTTAAAAAGAAGAAAAATAACAACAATAAACACCGCCGATCGAATAATAACAACAATCGAAATAGAAAAAACTACCGTAGATAGATATGGTTTCAGATACTTTTGAAATAGTTGGAGGAAAAAAACTTCACGGAGACATAACGCCTCAGGGGGCTAAAAACGAGGCGTTACAAGTAATAGCGGCCGTTGTATTAACTCCAGAAAAAATAGTCATTCGCAACATCCCAGACATTATCGATGTGCGTATGCTCATAGATTTGTTGCGAGATATGGGTGTTGAAATTATTCAACTTGATAAAAATTCATATTCTTTTCAGGCGGATACCATTCACTTAGATTATTTGGTGAGTGAAGAGTTTAAGCATAAATCCGGGAAGCTACGCGGAGCAGTCATGCTTGCTGGCCCTTTATTAGCACGGTTCAAGAAAGCATTCATTCCTCAACCAGGAGGTGACAAAATTGGCCGACGAAGATTAGACACTCATATCAACGGGTTTGAAAAATTGGGAGTCCAGGGATCTTATGATTTAGAAAATCACATTTTTACCTTAAAGACCAAAAAACTCACAGGCAATTATATTTTAATGGAAGAACCTTCTGTGACTGGCACAGCGAATATTTTAATGGCGGCTATCTGTGCTGAAGGGAAAACAAGAATTTATAATGCAGCTTGTGAGCCGTACGTTCAGCAGTTATGCAGAATGCTAAATCGCATGGGCGCTAACATTTCAGGAGTGGGTTCTAATCTTCTCACGGTAGAAGGAGTAGATGTAAAAACACTTCACTCAACGGAGCACAGAGTACTAGCCGATATGATTGAAGTTGGTTCGTTTATAGGTTTGGCAGCTATGACGGGTAGTGAACTTACTATTAAAAATGCCGACGTCAAGCACCTGGGTGTCATTCCTGATACATTTAAAAAATTGGGTATCCAGTTAGAGATTCAAGGAAGTGATATATTTATTCCTGCTCAGGAAAAATATAAGATCACCAAATTTATGGATGGTTCCATTCTTACTATTTATGATCATCCTTGGCCAGGATTTACTCCTGACTTATTAAGTATTGCTTTGGTAGTAGCCACTCAGGCAAAAGGCACGGTACTGTTTCATCAAAAAATGTTTGAGAGTCGCTTGTTCTTTATTGACCGCTTGATTGATATGGGTGCGCAAATAGTTTTATGCGATCCACACCGTGCCGTGGTAGTAGGCTTAAATAAAGAAACGCCCTTGCGAAGAAATACTATGGTGAGTCCTGATATACGAGCAGGTTTAGCTCTTTTGATCGCTGCCATGAGCGCCGAAGGAAAAAGTAAAATCCAAAACATCAATCAAATAGATCGTGGGTACGAAAATATTGATGAGCGTTTGAATGCCTTGGGTGCTGATATTCGGAGGGTGTTGAATTAAAATAGCCCGCAAAACTGCGAAACATTTTCAGCTATCCTCCATCAACTTTCCAGTATGAAATTAATCCTCCTTATAAAAAGGAACCTTCACAACTTTGGCTTTTAAATTTTTGTCTCTCACCGAGATAAAAATTTCGTTGCCCGCTGCGCCATTCCCTCTGGCTACATAGCCCATACCTATCGCCTTGCCTAAGCTAGGACTTTGCGTACCACTCGTTACTTGGCCTATTTCATTTCCGTCCGCATCATTTATTTTGTAGTGTTGGCGCGGAATACCACGATCTATCATTTCAAAACCTACTAAGCGGCGACTAGGTTTTTCTGCTTTTACTTTTTCCAATAGTTCTTTGTCTGTAAAGTCTTTTGTGAATTTGGTTATCCAACCCAAGCCTGCTTCAATAGGGTTCGTCGTATCATCAATATCATTCCCATAAAGTGCAAAGCCCATTTCTAACCGTAGAGTATCTCTTGCCGCTAGGCCCGCCGGCTTAATACCAAATTCAGCACCAGCCTCCATGATAGCATCCCAGACTTTTGAGCAATCTTCGGGATTACTATTGTCGAAATATATTTCTACCCCACCGCTTCCGGTATAGCCAGTGGCGGAGATTAAAACATTCTCAATGCCACAAAAAGTTCCTTTGGTGAATGTGTAGTAGTTCAAACCAACAATATCCATGTCAGTTAATTTTTGAATTACCTCAACCGCCTTGGGTCCTTGCACTGCGAGCAGAGCCGTTTTGTCAGAGGTATTATGCATTTCAACATTCTTTGTGTTATGCTTGCTCACCCAGTCCCAATCTTTTTCTATATTACTCGCATTGACCACTAGCATATACACATTGTTTTGCTCTACACAATACACTAATAAATCATCAACGATGCCGCCTTTCCCATTAGGAAAACAAGAGTACTGGGCTTTACCATTAGTAAGTTTCGCTGCATCGTTTGAAGTGGTGCGCTGAATCAAGTCTAATGCATTTTCTCCTTTTAAAATAAACTCACCCATATGGCTCACGTCAAACATGCCAACGCTCTTGCGAACTGCATCGTGTTCATCTTTGATTCCTGTGTAAGAGATAGGCATATTATAGCCTGCGAACTCAGCCATTTTTGCACCAAGCTTTTCATGTATGTCGTTAAAAGGAGTTTGTTTCATGAGGCAAATTTAGGGGTTAGTAGGGAGTAGTCCATCCTAAGTAGTCGTATTTTTTATTGTTGTCATTCTATCATTTCTAACATTAGGATAGGAGTTTTAAAAGAGAGTAATTACTACATTTGCGCCCAGCGAAATGAGAGTGTTACGAATCATACTATGTATTGGATTTGTCTTGGGTAGTTTTCTATCAGTAGACGGACAGACTACATTGAACAAGGTTAAAAATATGTTCGGCACAAAGACAGAACCTAGCCTTTTTGATGCACGTTGGAAAGAAATAAGAAATTTGAGCAACACGCCAATTATTGGTGGAAGTGAAGCCGAAATTAAATTAAGTAATTATATAGGTCAGGAGTTCAGGAGCATGTTGTTCAAGCCCTATCTTGGTAGTTATGTCCATCGTTTTTCGATTGATAAAAAAAATAACGTAAGCGATGACTCTTACATTAAAATTTTTAATGAGCGTTTAGAAGTCGGTCGAGAAGTAATTGTTCCTCCTTTTAGTGGTGAGGGTTTGATGAAAGCTCAGGCGCTTCCTGGCTTGAATGAACCTGAAAATTTGTGGTTTATTAAATTCAGCGAAGTAGGGGTGGAGCTTAACAATCAGCACGGTAATGGTTTGGAAAAAATATACAGAAAAGCATCAGAAGCTTTTAAACTTGGCGCTGAATCTGTGATGTTTTTGAACGATGATAATACTGCCAGTGATTTTTCAAATAAATTTTACGAGAAGAAAGATAATTTGGAGAAGCCAATTTTTATTTTAAATCATGCAGCTTACAAAAAGTATATTGTAAAACAAGCTAGGGGAAAAGATTGGATTAACGTGGATTACAGTTTTGCTAAGGCTAATCAACATTCAGAAGGACATAACGTAGTGGGTTATTGGCAAAATCAAACTCCGAATAATATTGT
>CAZTCQ010000060.1:6333-11550 GCA_964612525.1 uncultured Chitinophagaceae bacterium
GTGCGCGGAATACTTGGGACGTAATAAAGCGTTTGCGTAATTTTCTCTTCATTTTTGGCATTGTCTATCACGCTAATCCAAGGCATTTTGTATTTATCCACCGCCTTTAACCATTGACTTTTTTTACGATCAATTGACACACTCATAATTTCGAACCCCTTTTTATGATACTCTTCGTATGCTTTTTTTAGGTGAGGAATTTCTTTGACACATGGACCGCACCAGCTAGCCCAAAAATCCAACAAAACGTATTTGCCGCGTAAGCTTTCTAGGCTATGATTTTTACCATTTGCATCTTTGAGTGTAAAGGTTGGCGCCATATTACCCACGTCCATGGCTGTCAAACGATTCATTCTATTGCCCACTTGCTTACCAAAATGAGTAGCCTTACCTTTTTCGCTTAACCTGTTATAAAGTCCTTTTAAATCTTTGGCACCCATGCGCTGATTTTTGTTGGCAATATCAAAAATCATATAGGCTCCTAAGTTATTATCTTTTTGTTCGTTGATAAACTCAATGTACTGAGCATTCATTTGCATTTGGTAATAGGTCGTTCTTTCGCGCAGGCTATCTTTATTTTTGGAGCTTGCCATATTTTTTTGAATCAATTGGCTTTGCTTTTGAAAATTTTCTTGCTTACGCAAAAACGAAATGTAGTCAGATTGTGGCTTACTTCCGCTTGAAGATTTGATGGCCAGATTGGGTTCTACTACGCCAAGAGAAAAGTTTTTCTTGGGTTCTACATAAAATACAAGAGCCTGCCTGGGTTGCATACGCGCTAAGGCAAAGGGCGTAATAATATTGGTGGTATTGGGTATTGTAATTTTCCCGTTTTTCGCTTTGAGAGTATCAATCTTGTAGGTAATTAAGTTCTGAATTAGATAGTTCTCCAAATCGAAGCCGGAAAGTTTTTGCTGATTCGCCGAGCTTTTGTCAATGGTTATAGAAATTGTTTGGGCCCAAGATGTTGCACTGGCCATTAGTAGAAAGAGAGTAATAATTTTTTTCATAATCTTATTTAAGCAAGTTGCTCAGTTTGTTTTCTAGCTCCGCCCCACGTAAATCTTTTGCAATAATGTTGCCCTTCGGGTCAACCAATACATTCGAGGGTATGGATTTTATGTTATACAGACTTACCACGCTGCTGTTCCAGCCACTGAGGTCAGAAACGTGGGCCCAGCTTAGCTTGTCTTTTTTTATGGCGGTTTGCCATTGTTTTTTATTTTCATCTAGGGAGACTCCTAGAATACTAAAGTTATTATTTTTAAATTTATTGTAGGCTGCAACTACATTAGGGTTTTCAGTTCGACAGGGTTGACACCAGCTTGCCCAAAAATCTATTAATACATATTTTCCTCTGAAAGATTGTAAACTCATACTTTGGCCAGTAACAGTTGGCAAAGTAAAATCTGGGGCGGGTTTGCCAATGGCCATTACTTCATCCAGGCTAACGAGTTCTAACATTTTTTGACCAAAGTGACTCTCTTGTACATGCTTGTCTAACTTTGCAATGAATTGTTTTTTCTCTTCATTCGTTAGTTGTGTTTTTTGTCTAAAATATTCATAAGCTAACAATGAAGAAACATAGCTACCCGGGTTTTTTTCTACGAAGTCTAAATTGGCCGCTTCGTATTCTTGCTGAATTAACATGGCTGTTTTTTGGACTTCTTCCTGATCTATTTTTCCACTCATGGCTAAATTTTGAATAGAATCAAACTTGGCCAATAATGGTTTCGTAATGTTAGAAAACTTTTTATATTCTTCTTGAGTTTTACCACCTTTAACTTTCATTGTGTTTGGTTCGTTCACAGTAAACTCAATTTCGGTATTTCCCTTATGAGCGTAAAAAATAGTTTGCGCTGGTAGCACATCGGTGGAATACATTAAAAATGGAGTAGGCTCATTAGCCGTCCCAGTCATTGAAAATTTGCCTTCTTTGATATTCAATGTATCCTGTTCTTCTGTAATTAAGTTCACTAAAAATAGACTACCTGATTTAGCATTGTTGACCTTTCCTTTTATTGTGAAACCATCTTGGCTTTGGCAGGAGGCCAAACATATAATACCAAAGAGTAATCCTAAACAATTTTTCATCATTACAAAGGTATTTTAATTCTAATGCAATGTGCTAGATTTTTTTTTAATTTAACGTGAAAGCTTATCCATTGGGCGTTTGAGCTTAGGCTGTTAAAGAAAGTATAAAACGTTGGCTTCGTTGTAATATAAATTAGAATGTGGCGTCTATTAAGCGTATAGTTTTTTCATAAATAGGGGTTGTGTTTAATTACACAAGAAAAATCCGTCTCATTCTTGGGACGGTTTTTTTCATCTAAGACTTTATGAACTGAAAACCGAGATAAGTGCTTAACAGGCATAGCAGGATAGTAAGCACTACATAAATAGCAAAAAGACCAAAATTGCCGTCGCGCAGAAATTGAATGTTCTCGGCGCTAAAAGAAGACATGGTAGTGAATCCTCCACAGAAACCAACAGCACTGAGTAACTTATAGTCTTGAGTCCATTCCTGGTTTTTAATAAACAAGGCCAGGAGAATTCCTATGAGTAAACTACCCAAAATATTGGCAACGAATGTGGCGGTAGGAAAACCTGTTTTTTTTGCTATGAAGACTAGAGACAACCAATAGCGCAATGCACTACCCAAACCACCGCCTAAAAACACAAGTAATAAATTTTTCATTACAGACTAAAGATAGAGCTAAAAACTAGAATGCCATTCTTTGCAATTCATATCTTTGGCGCATGATACAGGATGAAACTTTATGTGAATTGGCGAATGAATTTGGAACGCCACTTTATGTTTACGAAAAAGAAAAAATAGAAGAGAAAGCATCTAAACTGCAAAATGCTTTTAAGGATATGAACGCTCGGTTTTTTTATGCGTGTAAAGCTTTGTCTAATATCAATATTTTAAAAATAATTGCCAATAGTGGAGTGGGCTTAGATACGGTAAGTATCAATGAAGTGAAGCTTGGCTTGAAAGCGGGTTTTGAGCCTAACAATATTTTGTTTACACCGAACTGTGTGGCCTTTTCTGAAATTGCAGAAGCTAAAGAATTAGGAGTTCATATCAATATTGATAATATTTCTATCCTTGAGCAATTTGGCAATGAGTTTGGAGACACTTATCCTGTAATGATTCGCTTGAATCCGCACATAATGGCTGGTGGTAATTATAAAATATCTACTGGTCATATTGATTCTAAGTTTGGAATTTCTATTCATCAAATGCGTCACATTGAACGCGTGGTTAAAACGACTAATATTAATGTTGAAGGATTGCACATGCACACAGGTAGTGAAATAAAAGACGTTAGTGTTTTTATGCAAGGGCTAGAAGTAATGTTGCAGGCCGTGGAGCATTTTCCGGACATTGAATATTTAGATTTAGGCAGTGGTTTTAAAGTGCCGTATCGTGATGATGAATTAGAAACCGATGTAAATGAGTTAGCTACTTCTTTGAAAACAAGAGTAGACGAATGGCAACAAGAGAAAGGAAAAGAAATTGAAATTTGGTTTGAACCGGGAAAATTTCTTGTAAGTGAGAGCGGTCATTTTATAGTACAAACGAATGTGATTAAGCAAACGCCTGCTACGGTTTTTGCCGGTGTGAATTCGGGTTTTAATCATTTGATTCGTCCTATGTTTTATGACGCTTATCATAAAATAGAAAATATTTCACGTCCTAATGGTACAAAACGAATTTATACTGTGGTGGGCAATCTTTGCGAGACGGATACCTTTGCCTGGGATAGAGTAATTACTGAAATTGATGAAGGAGATTATCTAGCATTTAGAAATGCAGGGGCTTATGCTTTTGAAATGGCTAGTCGTTTTAATTCTCGATTATTGCCAGCCGAGGTTTTAGTAACTGACGGCAAGGGTCAATTAATTCGTAAGCGTGATGAATTTGATAATTTATTGGCGAATCAAGTGGAGTTGTAAGTCATGAAAAACGAGGAACATCATTTTGGAAATAGTCTGAAGCGCGAGCTTGAGTCGGGTAATCAAGCTGATGTTTTTTATAAAAGAGCGCCTTTCTCAGTAACTGAAATTCAACGCTATAATAGGAGTACGGAGGAGGATATGATTTTACAACGCCGGGATATTGATTTAAGTATTTCTTTTCCTGATGGCCGAAAAAATTCTGTATCGGAAAAATTTAGAGCTCATGATTATAATGATTTGCTCTTAGAAATTTATAGTAAATATCCGGAAACCAAAGGTTGGATACATAAGAGTCATGCTGAGCGATTGGCTTATTTTTTTCCAGAACGAATGATGTGGATAGATAAAAAGGCATTGAGTCTTTTTTGTATTCAAGACCTTTTCCCTTTGGTAGAAAAAGATGCTATTGAGCGTTTGCTTTCGCAAGAAGCTAATAGTTTGAAAGTTGGTTTACGACTAAAGGGCCAATTATATTATTGTATTCTCACACAAGCTTTTAATAGAACCGGAAATGATGTTTGGAATACGATTAGTATTTCTGTACCGTTTTCAATGTTGAATGATTTTGAAATACGGTTTCAAGAATATAAATTGGATTAGTTAGTCAAATGTCCTCCGCTGGTAGCTTGTGCCGCCTAAGCGGTAGAGTGGTAGGGAGGTGGAAATAGCACAAAGTGATTTCCGTAGTTAGTAGCTTATACTGTCAAATGGTTAGTGACTAGGGGTAGAATTATTTATTCTCCTTAATCCAATCCTCTATCTTGTTCTTCACCCCACTAATATGTTTAAGAATATCCTCATCATTGAATCGAAGCGTTGTAAATCCAATTTTCTTTAATTCCTTATCTCTTTTTTTATCTTCTTTAGCTTTGGCTCCATCATGCGTTGCACCGTCAATTTCTATAATAAGGCCTAAGGGCAGGCATACAAAATCAGAGATATAATTTGAGACAGGACGCTGTCTCCTAAATTGATAACCTAGCATTTGCTTTTTTGAAAACAGGTATTTCCAAGCCGACGCCTCTGCTTTGGTTGCATTTTTTCTTAGTTTGTTAGCTAAGTCTTTTAAAGACTTGTTATAATGGTAATTATTTAAAGCAAAAGGTTGTTGGCTATTTCCACCCCCTTTATCCCCCGCCGGCGTGGGAGAGTCGAGTACTAGCTCAGATATCCGTTCCTTAATTATTTTATGATAATCAGGATTGATTTCATAACCGATGTATTTCCGATTTGTTTTTAAGCAAGCAATAG
>CAZTCQ010000060.1:11650-17095 GCA_964612525.1 uncultured Chitinophagaceae bacterium
CCTTCATTACTACTAATTTCAATGTAGGGGACACAAACTTTCAGTGGTTTTTGTGTCTTGTGTTTTTTGCGTTCTTTCCCCATGCAGATGGGAGTTTGTATGAAATTGTGCATTTCATTTACCGGTTTATGATTCCAAGTTTTTGGCGTGCCTTTGCTAAAGTGTACCATCATCTCCATACTGTTGGCAAACATTTTGCGCGTATGAATGGCAGGGAATGGATTGGTTTTATGCCAGTGAATCACCTTGCGAAATTTGAAGCCTACTTTTTCTACTATTCGATTGATGTACGAAACAAAATCATCACCACACCAGAGGTAACCACTCCCGCCCTCTTTACAAACGCGGTAACATTCGGTGAGTACTTCTTCTAAAAATTCCAAATATTCCTCTTCAGAATTGAAACCGTCAAATTCAAATTCAGTCACAACGTCTTTGTGATTTTTCAATCCTTTTACATTTTGCGCTCGATATTGATAATAAGGTGGATCTGTGAAGATTAAATCTACGGATTCATCAGGAAGTTTTTTTAATCCTTTGGCGCAGGATGTTTTGTATATGTGGTTTAGTTTCATTTAGTCTTTTAAGTGTTTAGATAAATTCATTTGTTGGTGAAGAATTCTTACTATAAAAATATAGTGATCACGTTTCTCATAAATAATTGAATGAGAGCCATAGTTGATTTTTCGTACGGAAGGAAAATCAGTAATTTTTCTTCCCAAGTTTGGTTCTTCGCATAAGTACTTAATTTCAGTTTCTAATTCGCGGATATACTTTTCTGCTTGTTGTGCAGACCAGTTATCTTGAGTGTAAATCCAAATGTTGTGTAAATCCTTTTCAGCTCGATTACTAAATTCATATTTTATCACTTGGTCTCATTTTTCATTTTATCAATAAAACTGTCAAACGTAAAATTTTCAGATATTCCACTATCCAATCCTTGCTGTATGGCTTTTTTGAGTGCTTTCTTTTTTTCGACACGTTCCGCCCAAAGCCGAAGTGCTTCCCGCACGACTTCACTCGCCGAACTGTATTCGCCACTCTTTACACCTTTAGCAATGAGTTTTTCGTAATAGGGAGTCAATAAAATAGATGTATTTTTTGCCATACTGCAAATGTACCAATTGTTGGTATAATATGAAAATGCTAATCAGCTTCTTCTTTCGAAAGTTTAATTAGCAATTCGCCAATTTTTTTAGTCATTTTAATTTTTCCTATTACAATAAACAAAGGAATAAGGGTATAAAACAATCAATAAGTAGTGGACGAAACATTTAATTGTAATCTACAAAAATGTCTGACTACTCGCTACTTATTACTTACTACCACTTCACCCAATCACCTTTACCAAATCCTCCGAGAAGGATATCATTTGCTCAATGTCTTCAGTACGAGCTACTTTTAGCGATCGGAAAAGGAGCAAGCTGTTCCCATTACTTTCAATATGATAAACATCCTTGCTTACTAAAAAAGTGATTAACTCTTTCGTGAAAAATTCTTGCAGTTCAGTATTGCTTTTACCTTTAACTAAAAAGCGTTTGGAAAATTCAGGATAGGCTGGAAAGTCAATATCTTTTTGACCCCGAAACACCATAAAGGGCTGAAATATTTTATCAAAGAAACCTTCTTGTTCTAAAACAAAAATTGGAATTTCTTTATTCAAATGAATAACCTCTACGGTCGTGTGAAAAACTTCCTTAGCACTCAAAGCGCCTTCGTCAAAAGTAATATCACTAATTTCCCAATTCTCATTATGACAGTCAGGGAACGTACCCGAGATTGCATTTTCTTTATATTCTATGGGTCTAGTATCGAAAAAAGCAAATTCTTGCAATCGGGAGGTGTCCCATTCTACATCTTGACGGTATACCCAATCATTTGTAGTTGCCAGTTTCTTTATACGTTGCTGACGAGGCGATAACTTAATCGGAAGTTGACCCAATTTGGTCTTCATCGCTAGCTTATGTTTGGATGAAGTAATGTGTTGCTCAATTCCTGTAATACGTACTTTCCCTCCAGTTCGTTCTTGTTCTTTTTTAAAGTTGTATAAATATTCTTGCACGCTTAAGTCTAAAATTCTTGTGTTGCTCGCGTTAATTTTTACATCGCAACCCGCAGGAATTTCTTGCATGATCGTTTTTAAATTCAAGATGGTTAAAAAATTAGCGATTCCTTTCATTCTCAATTCATATGAAGTTTCAGATTTTTTTAAAAGTTTTGTTCCGCTTTTAAATAACATACTAAAAAAGGTATGAATCGGTACGTGGGCCAATAAGATCTGTGTAAGCAGTTTGATAATAATACCTCCTATAATGCCTAAAATTAAATTGCTGAATAAAGTAATAAGCAAAGTCCCAATTAAGAATAATAATTGTTCTAAACCTTGCTCGTAAGATTCTTTAAAAATTCTGGGAGATGCTAATTTGAAACCCATAAAAATTAAAATTGCAGCTAGTGCCGCCAAAGGCACTAGTTGTAATACATCGGCTAAAGCCACTATAAATAGGACCAATAATGCACCATGGAAGAAGTTAGACCACTTAGTTCGTGCGTTGTTATGAATATTTACCGTCGTGCGTACGATTACACTAATAATAGGTAGGCCACCAACTAAACCAGAAACCATTGTACTAAAACCAACACCCATTAAGTCTTTATTCAAGTTTGTTTTTCTATGAAACGGGTCTAATTTATCAATGGCTTTGGCAGCTGCTAATGTTTCTATAGAGGCTATTAAACTAATGGAAATAACAGTCTGCCAAAATAATAGCGTTCCTATTTTGTCGAATTTGGGGTAGGGAAAATTACTGATTATTTCATTTTTTAAATCTGCCGGAACACTTATTAGGTGCGATGCTTTAAAATTTTGATCCCCACCGAAGTATTCGCCTAAAGAATCTCGGAATAACATGTACATGGGAACAGAAACAATTAGAACCCAAATGGGAGCTGGAAGTAGATGAAAAAATTTGTAACTAATTTTAGAATGAAAAACGAGAAGTAGTAATCCAATAATAGTGATAATTGCAATTGGTAAATTTGCTTTTCCAATTAGTTCGAAAAAGTAAGTGAATTTCTCTATGGGTCCTGTACTATCTGGTAGCAAGGTTTTTGTATCTATAGCTACATGAATCTGACTAGCAATGATCATAATACCAATTGCAGCCAATATGCCATTTATAACAGCGGCAGGAAACAAATCTGCAAAACGACCTAATTTAAAAAAACCTAGAAGTACTTGAATACCACCAGCTACAACTACGGCAGCCATAACATAATGGAATGCATGCTCATCGCCACCTTTTTTAAATTCGTTCATGGCGATCAAAATAACACCAATCAAACTGGCCGTGGGGCCATTGATAGCAATATGCGCGCTACGAATAAAGGTAGTAACTAGGCCACCTACAATGGCGGCCAATACACCAGAAATAGGAGGAACTCCAGAAGCGGCCGCCACGGCTAAGCCTAGTGGTAAGGCAACCATAGATACGCTTATGGCGGCAATTAAATCGTTACGCCAGTTTTGAATAAAGCCTTTAAGACCTTTTTCAATACTTAAATTTTGGTGGGATATGCTCATTTGAGTTAAGCCACTAAAAATACACTCTAAAAAGTGAGTTACCGAATCTATGAGACCCTAAGTAAGTATTTCAAATTTTGATTCTGACATCACTCTGATGCCTTTTGCTTTTTACTATCTTTACGACTTCAAAATTTAAAATTATACTACTATGAGTTCTATCACCACTTGGGTCGACGTGCCATCAGATTCAGATTTTTCAATTTATAATTTACCGTTTGGTATTTTTTCTACGGTAGCTCGTGGCAAACGAATTGGTGTAGCCATCGGGGATCAAGTAATTGATTTATCTATGCTAGCTAAAAAATTGAAGTTGGACAAAGAAGTAGTTGAAAATGATTACTTAAATGATTTTATTGCTTTAGGCAAAGAGGTTACCAATGGCGTACGTTTAAGTTTACAGGAATGGTTGAGCGGAGATAATGAAGATCATGATGTAAAAGAAGCTATGCTTTCCAGCAAAGATGCTGTGATGCACATGCCAGTGAAAGTAGGAGATTATACTGATTTTTATTCGAGTATGGAGCATGCTACTAATGTAGGAAAAATGTTTCGTGATCCTGAAAATGCGTTGCTTCCTAATTGGAAACACATCCCGGTAGGCTATCATGGAAGAGCATCTTCTATCATTCCTAGTGGCACACCTATACGTAGACCCAAGGGCCAAGTAATGCCAAAGGATGCAACAGCACCCGTATATCAAGCAAGTGGACGATTAGATATGGAGTTGGAGATGGCGTTTATTGTAGGTAAAGAAACTGAGTTAGGTCAAACTATAAGCACAGCAAATGCTGATGATCATATTTTTGGAATGGTATTGTTTAATGATTGGAGCGCACGTGATATTCAAAAATGGGAGTACGTTCCGCTGGGACCATTTCTTGGAAAAAGTTTTGCTTCATCTGCATCACCATGGGTAGTTACTTTGGAAGCATTAAAACCTTTTTCTGTACAAGGACCTGAGCAAGATCCTAAGGTGTTGTCTTATTTAGAGTATGAAGGGGAGGGGAATTATGATGTAAACTTAAGTGTAGACCTTACTCCAAAAGGTGGAGAAACAGAAAGAATCTGTAACTCCAATTATAAGTTTATGTATTGGAATCAAAAGCAACAGTTAGCGCACCATACGGTGAATGGTTGTAATGTAAATGTGGGCGATATGATGGCGAGCGGAACGATAAGTGGTAAGGACGAAAACTCCTACGGCTCTATGTTAGAGATAGCTTGGGCAGGAACCAAACCATTGACCTTAAAAGACGGTAGCACAAGAGTATTTTTTAAAGATGGCGATACCGTAACCATTAAAGGCCATGCTGAAAAGGATGGAATGCGTGTTGGTTTTGGCGAGGTGAGTGCTGAGATATTGCCAGCTTTGTAAGTTGATAATGGAGAGTTGAAAATTGAAAATGAATTATCCAATGCCACGCAACGGATTTAACTTTGCGAACTCCGCGTCTTTGCGGTTAAATAAAATATAATGAAATTCAAATCCATAAACCCAAAAGATCTTCCTATCCCAGAATTGCATAGTCACTTGTTAAGTGCTATTGCACCGCGTCCAATCGCATTTGCAAGTACGATTGATAAAGAAGGGAATGTGAACTTAAGTCCCTTTAGTTTTTTTAATGTGTTTGGAGCTAATCCGCCCATTGTAATTTTTTCGCCTGCGCGCAATGGAAGAACCAATACTAATAAACACACATTTGAAAACGTAAAAGAGACACAAGAGTGTGTAATCAATATTGTGAACTACCCAATGGTTGAGCAAATGTCATTGGCAAGTACAGGCTATAATAAAGGTGTAAATGAATTTGAAAAAGCAGGTTTTACAGAAATAGAAAGCGAACTAGTAAAAGCACCAC
>CAZTCQ010000061.1:0-16976 GCA_964612525.1 uncultured Chitinophagaceae bacterium
ATTTGACGGATCCTTATTTTAGGAAACTTTATAAGGAGCGGTCTATGTATTTGAGCTAATAATATTTTAAAAGGAGCAAATTTGATTTCCGCCTTTTTTAGGCAGGTTCCACAATTTTTTAATTGATCGAATATCAATTCTTCAACATACTTTTGGCCAATTATAATACAACATAATGAAAAAGCAAATAGAGCTAGTACAGCCAAACAGTTTTGTACCGGAAGACCACTGGTATCCTAAGGTGTTAAACGCAACTATTCACCCTATGGTCAATTTCTTTTTAAACTTAGATAAGGAGAGTATCATGTCGCGGTATTGCCACATGCACCCCAAAGTAAATAAAGACAAATTGAATGACTTGTTATCTTATGAGTGTAAGCATTTCTTATGGGGTGGTGCTGATTTAATCAATGCCACTTCTGCCGAAGGCAAAAAACAAATGGTAGTTATAGAAAACAACTCCTGCCCCAGCGGACAAAAATCCATGCCGCTCATTGATGATAATAAAATAGACGGAGCCTACCGTACTTTAATAGAACGAACTTACAAACCCCTAGTAGAAAAGAAAGGAAGAAAAAATAAAGTAAAAGGCTGTTTGGCCGTTTTTTATGATAAAAATTATATGGAAACGTCGGGTTATGCAGCGGTGATTTCTGATGTGTTCAAGGAAGAAGTTTTCTTGGTCCCCTTTTTTAACGGAGAAGACAATTCACACGTAAAAATTGAAGAAGGTATTTTTTATATAAAACAAGAAGATGAGTGGCAGGCGGTTCGTGCTATTTTTAGATATGTAACCCAGAAACCATGGAACAGAATCCCTTTACACTCCAAAACCTTAGTATTGAATCCTACTAGTGTTTGTTTGGCAGGAGGAAGAAATAAAATGCTGGCCGCCAAAGCCTATGATTTATTCAATGCCGAGCTTGCCGAGGATGGTTTAAAAATAAATATCCCAGATACAATATTAGACGTAGCGCAAAATGAAATTCCGATTTGGGTACAAAAGCTAGGCGGACATGCGGTAATCAAAGTACCCTACAGCAATGCCGGGCAAGGTGTTTACACGATTACCAATCAGCAAGAACTGGATGAGTTTATGGAGCTAGACTTGGACTATGACCGTTTTATTGTACAAAGTCTAATCGGGAATTATAGTTGGAGCTCGCGCAGTAGCAAAGGAAAATTTTATCACGTAGGCACCATGCCCAACAAAAAAGGAGAAACCTTTGTAGCAGATTTTAGAATGATGGTTAGTAGCACGTCAGAAGGAATTAAACCCATCTGTATGTACTCACGCCGATCTTTAAAACCCCTCACCGATCAATTAGAAAGTAGTACAGCAAGCTGGGACATTTTAGGTACGAACCTTTCGGTAAAACTAGGTCCTAACGAATGGACATCGGATACCAACCGCCTCATGATTATGGATCGAAGAGATTATAATAAGCTTGGCCTAGGAATAGATGAATTGATTGAAACTTTTATCCAAACGGTTCTTTCTACCGTAGCAATTGACAAAATGTGTAAGCAATTGTTTAATACCAAAGGTAAGTTTAGAATGCCCCTTTTTAAATCGCTCAATGATGATCCTAATTTAATTAAAGAAATTTTAGTGAACTAAATGGATATGGAAAAAGCAACGAACATAAAAGAGATTGACCTTTCAAAAATTGAAAAGGGTGAAATCAAAACGTTTTGGCTTGACCTTTCGGAGGATGCCATGGGCGTGCCGATTAAAATTCCTGTTATGATTTGTAAGGGAATGACAGAAGGTCCCGTTTTAGGAATAACAGCTGCGGTGCATGGTAATGAACTCAATGGTATTAATGTCATTCAAAGATTATTTAATAATGATTTAGAAGTTGAAAATATGAGCGGAACCGTCATTGGCATTCCGATTGTAAACATTCCTTCTTACATCCGGCAAGAACGATATTTCAAAGATGGTAGCGATCTAAATCGGATCATGCCTGGCAAAGAAAACGGCACCGTCGCCGAAACCTATGCACATCGTTTCAAAGAAAAAGTACTTTCTCATTTTGATTATTTAATGGACTTGCACACCGCTAGTTTTGGAAGAGTGAACTCTTTTTACATCAGGAGCGATATGAGTAAACCCATTACCAAAAAGCTAGCTCGCCTGCAGAATGCTGAAATTATTCTCAACGCACCTCCAGGAGATGGAACCGTTCGGGGTGCCGCTGAAGATTTAAATATTCCAGCAATCACGATCGAAGTAGGCAACCCAAATCTTTTTCAAAAAAAAATGATTAAGAGTGGATTGGCCGGTATTCATAATGTGATGTCTCACCTTGAAATAATTCGAGACGAACAAGAAATTGACAATAGTAATACAGTAGAATGTATTTCTTCCCGTTGGCTCTACACCGATTTGGGAGGTTTATTAAATGTTCATGTTGAATTAAGAGATATTGTAGAAAAAGGCGATCACATTGCATCATTGCGCGATGCTTTTGGTAATGAAATCAAAAAGTATGTAGCTCCGGAGAAAGGAATAGTGATTGGCAAAAGCGTAAATCCGGTGAGCCCGACAGGTTCACGAATTTTGCATTTGGGTAAAATTAAAAAACAGTAACACAGTTTACACGTTCTTCTCCGCGTTCTATTACAATAAAAACTGTTCAACAAAACCTTAACAGCATCCGAAATAAAAAGTACTACTTTTAAAATATGAAATTTTTTGTTCTTCTCTTGCTTATTACAACTACGGGATGTACCACTTTACAGTCTGGAGCCAAAACGGCAACCTCCTCTATTCATGATATTTATGTTTTGACTGAATATAAGGGTGAAAATGTAAATAAAATATTAGAAAAACAAGCCACCCTAGAAATTAACCTAAGCAAAATGACCATGTTGGGTAATGAAGGTTGCAATGATTTTGGAGGTAAAATTATTGATCACAATGCTGATAAAAACACACTGGTCTTTGGCGACATTAATGCTACGGAAATGTACTGCAATGAAATGAGTAACAAAATTGGCAACGCACTCTATAAAGTCAAAAAGTACAAGCGAGAAGGAATGATTTTACATTTACTTTCTGAAAAAGAAGAAGTGTTGCTCACCTACAAAAAAGTTGATTAAAAATCAAATGAAGCTTCTCTTCAGTTGATGTAAGTCTGAGTCAAAATTCTAAACCATAGTCTCTTGGGGAATAAGTATTTTTCAGGCTAACGCCATTCATCCTAATTCTAAAACCATTCATAATTCAATCATTCGTAATTCGTAATTGACTACCTATCTTTACTCAAAACAAATGAACATGATTATAACAACCACAGAAACCATCCCAAACAAAACAGTAGCAGAAATTTTAGGCGTAGCCCGCGGAAGTACCGTGCGCGCAAGAAATATCGGTCGTGATATTTTTGCTGGCCTAAAAAATATTGTGGGTGGCGAAATCAGCGAATACACAAAACTACAAGCACAAAGCCGCGAGCAAGCTATGGAGCGCATGGTAGCGGATGCAAAAGCGCATGGCGCCGATGCGGTTATCAATGTACGATTGACTACCTCTATGGTAATGCAGGGTTGCTCAGAAATTTTGGCTTATGGAACGGCTGTAAAATTAGCCTAAGATGAAGGCCCTAGAAATAATAGTCATGATAGAAGGAATCATTCTCGTCGCTGTAATCGTTGCTCTTATTTATCTCATTGTAAAACGCATAGAGGATAAAAGCCAAGAGACGTTTGAAAAAAGAGACAACTAAATTTTATTGATAAAGAGCGAGCAATGCCTCGGCATCTTTCTTTAATTCGTTAGCCAGTCGTTCGGGTTGCAACACTTTCACTTGCGCCCCGTACCCTTTAATTCGTTCAGACAATTCATAGTTCAACACTACCGTAACAGCAATAGTAAATTCTTCGCCATTTTGTTTAATCACTTCTTGCGAATGATGCAAAGGCTGAGACAATAAATAATTGCTTTGATGAGGCTCAAACTGCAGCACAACCTTTTGCGGTTTCTCATCTGTTTTTGAAATGCCAATGGTAGCATCAAAATAAGCTCGATTATTCACACTTTCTTCATCAAACGTTTTATTCATTTTAATAACGTCGACCATTCTGTCAAAAGAAAATGTAAGTGTTTTTGGCGCCTTAGTTGGATGAATATCTTTGGCTATTAAATATAATCTTGCCTTGTACTCTCTGATAAAAAAAGGATGAATCGTATGCTTTTTTTCATCTTTACCAAACGGCTTATATTTTAGGACCACCTCTCTTCGCTCTCGAATAGCCTCTACCAGCAACGGCATAAACTCGATGCCTTTGTAACTATTTGGTCTGTCCAAAATAAAAACTTCTTGCTGGCCTTGTTCATTATTTATATTTTGTTTTACGCTGCTCGCAATTTTGGTGATCGCATCTTCAAAAACTTTAATCGCTGGTATATCCTTAAACTGCTCTAAAATAGTAATGGCAAACTCCAAGCCTTTTAAATCATCAGCCGACACCGGCATTTGACTTATGGAATAATCCTCTTCGGTATATACATATCCACGAGCATATCGATCAAACTCAATCGGAGCGTCAAAACCTAAATTACTGTCATATCGCATTGCATAAATGTCTTTTTGTATGCTAGATACGGAGATACTCATGTCTAATTTTTCTGATACATATTCTACCAAATCGTCTAGGCTAGGCGCCTGTAGCGACTTATTGGTTAATCGTTGGTCAATTAATCGATAGCGAGCGTAGGCATTTTTATTCTTCATTCTATTTAACAGTGTTTTAAGTCAGTGGATTGTCAAAATTAGCTTTCACCATTAACACTCGGGCCATTTACAACGTCTATAAGAATACACAACTTGCCCAGCCGATGATGAAAAAACAAATATAAAGAAAACTATTTAGTACGTAAACACTTTACGCACCAAGTTCAAATCTTTGTATTCAGAACAAATAAAAGAAACGACATGACGAAAACATTTATACCACAGAAAGAAGAAATTCAAGCCTTGCACATCACGCAAATAATATTTGATGATAGTGACCTAGTAAGCTTAAAAGCCGAATGCCGTATTTCAGGACTCATCCGTAGTTTAGATCTTCTCTTATCGTTCAAACAGTTCAATGATATGCTTCGCTTTACTGGACAAGCAGGTGAAGAAATTCAATTAGAAATAAGCGATAAGTTAAACTCAAACGATAAAAATTTATACGTCATTGATTTAAGCAGTAAGTCAGTGGTTTTTACTACGGTAAGACTAAACATCAGCTTATTAACCGAAGAAGATAATAATACCTACGTGGTAGATGATTTGCAACCGCTGTCTTTTTTGCAACAGGCCAAAAATTTAAAAAAGAATATCCGCGATTTCGACATGGGACTTTTAGAAAACAACAGATTACTAAAAAGTGAGTTACTCCGCATTGCAAAAATGTACCGCTACTACAAAGGATTACTCACGCTCAACATCAATGATACTGAAGCAAGAAAACATGCTGGTCTGGAAAACGACAAGCTGTTTCAACTTGCCTTTATGGCTAGCCATTAAACTCATTCATAGAAGTTCGTTTTATGAATTTTTGAGTAAGCGCGTCACGCCGAGCGTGACGCGCTTTTATATTTCGTCTATTCTATTTATGGAAAAGAAGATTCCTTAGCATCTCACTTACATGAACAGTTTAGCCCTTGGCATAAAAAAAAGCTTTCCAATCGATGCAAGAGATTATCAAATCTTATTTCTCTCTTGTTTCCTTACGGTGGGGATTTCTTCCTTAGGCTGGGAGACTGATCTTGTTAAGTATTGCGTACTTATCGGCTCTTGTTTAGCATTTCAGTATCTGGCCATTCTCACCTATAATTTAAAAATTAATTCTTTGAAAAGCGCACTCATTACCTCACTGGGATTGAGCATTCTTGTACAAGCCAATCATTGGTATCTCTATATCCTGATTGCTTTTATTGCCATTGGTGCTAAATTTTTGTTTCGCTTTCGCAAAAAACACTTTATCAATCCGGCTAATTTTGGAATCATTGCTGCCATCCTGCTAACGGACCAAGTTTGGATTTCTCCCGGTCAATGGGGCAATTTTGCTATTCTCTTTTTTATAATTGGCTGTCTTGGATTTATCGTCACGTACAAAGTCAATCGGATAGATTTGTCAGCTGTTTTCTTACTTACTTTTTTCTTATTAGAATTTTTCTATCATATCATCTATCTCCAATGGCCGCTAGATCACTTGCTACAAAGTTTTACCAATGGAGGTTTTCTCCTCTTTACCTTTTTTATGATTACGGACCCAGTTTCTACTCCAGCTCATCACAAAGCCCGTAAGTTTTGGACACTAGGCATTGCGATTTTAGCCTTCATTCTCAAAGAATTTTATTACGTTCCTTCTGCACCTTTTTGGGCACTCTTCTATTTTGCTTTCACCACTCCCTTCCTAACTTATTACTTTCCAACAAAAGACTTTTTATGGAAAAACACTCCCGATAGCTATCAGAATCACATCATTAACAACGAAAAACTAAAACTTATCACAAGACAAATAATTCAATAACTATATAAATTTTAAAATTATGATTACAATAAAAAAAACAATCCCACTTCTACTCCTCACTTTATTTTTTGCAGCAGACAGTTTTGCCTTTTGTGGCTTTTACGTAGCCAAGGCCGATGCTAAAATTTTTAATAAGGCTTCGCAAGTAATTATTGCCCGTGACGGAAACAAAACCGTAATCACCATGAGCAATGATTTTCAGGGTAAGGTAAAAAACTTTGCCATGGTAGTCCCCGTGCCACAAGTATTACAAGAACAAAATATTAAAGTCGTAGACCGAAATATTTTTGATAAACTAGATGCCTATTCATCACCTCGTTTAGTAGAGTATCATGATCCCGCTCCTTGTAATATTTATAATAAAAGATATAAAAGCCTAGCCCGACCTACCATGGCCAATGCAGTTAGAAGAGAGTTAGTTGATGAATCAAGTGTGGAAGACAAAGACTTAGGAGTAACAATTCAAGCCAAATACAATGTGGGCGAATATGATATTTTAATACTTAGCGCCACACAAAGTAATGGTCTCAAAACATGGCTTACTCAAAACGGCTATAAAATTCCACGCAATGCCGAAGAAGTACTAGACCCTTATATTAAAAGTGATATGAAATTTTTTGTAGCCAAGGTAAATCTCTCAAAATTTGAAAATCAAGGTTTTACTAATTTACGCCCCCTTCAAATCACTATGAATTCTCCCAAATTCATGTTGCCTATCCGATTAGGAATGGCAAACGGAAGAGGGAATCAAGATTTAATTATTTACACACTCACTAAAAAAGGAAGAGTAGAATGCACAAATTACAGAACCATAAAAATGCCTACCGGCATGGACATGCCCACTTTTATAAAAGATGATTTCGGAAATTTCTATGCCGATGTTTTCAAAAAAAGATGGCAGCGAAACAGAGGGAAGGCTGTTTACCTAGAATATAGTTGGGATATCAGCCCTCGCAATTTCGTGAAGTGTGACCCTTGCGTGAGTCCAGCGCCTAACTTCAGTGACATGCAACGGGCTGGTGCTTGGTGGGTCGAGGGTAGCCGAAATGAGAACGTTCATTTTACTCGTTTACATGTTCGCTACAATCGAAAGAAGTTTCCGCAAGACTTAAAATTT
Source organism: uncultured Chitinophagaceae bacterium (assembly GCA_964612525.1). Taxonomy (GTDB): domain Bacteria; phylum Bacteroidota; class Bacteroidia; order Chitinophagales; family Chitinophagaceae; genus JAGNRR01. Next base: position 7,652 of record CAZTCQ010000061.1, read on the forward strand.
CAAACCACTCCCAATAAAACCAATTTCCAAGCGCGCTATGTACTGCGCCATCCTTACCGCGGAGATGTTAGCTGCGAGAAAGGACAACAGTACGTAAACAAAGTAATTGACCGACGCGAAGCCGAATTGGAAAACCTAGAATTTTATACCGGGCAAGATGCTTACAATCACAACGACTATGTGCGCGAATGGGAACGTAAACTAGAAAAAAAGCGCTACCGAAAAGGGAGCACCAACCCCTTCGGTGAAAATACTTGGGGTGTACTACTCTTTGTTTTACTGAATATTAGTGTCGTAATTTCTGTAGTAAAACTTAAAAAAGCACGAGCTAGCAAAAAGTAAACAGGCAAAGTTTACTCAAGAATTAGTTTTTGCCGCTTCACTTCCCCACGGGAACCTTCGATAGTCAAGAGATAAACCCCCGGTCTTATATCGGAAAGGTCAATGTTCCTTTGTTGCTCAATCGGAAGTTCCCTTACTTTTTTACCCGACATAGAAAAAATTGTGAGTACGTGTTTTATTAGAGATTGTTGAGATTGAATCCGAATCAATCCAGTCGAAGGATTCGGAAAAACTTCAATGGCCTCTTGTAAAGAATTCGTGCTCAGGCCTACATTCAAAATTCCCACGCTACAAGAAAAAGTGCTCAAAGCACTTGTGGTACCATCACCCACTTGACCTTGGTAATTAGCCCCAGAACCACACATGGCATTCCGTGCAATTTTTAGTCCAAGAGTATGTTGGCCTAATACTGAATTATTGACTATGGCTCCATCAGCGGCTGAAATCAAATCCCAATCCGTGTCCATTCCAATTTGCACAATATTATCTTCTTGCGTAGCGCCACCCGTTCCTAACTGTCCTTGTAAATTACTACCCCATCCAAACAATCGATTATCATCTTTAATCGCAAATCCAAAACTTGCTCCGGCTTCCACGGCTTTCCAATCTTTGGTTTGGTCAAAGTTCACGGGTGCCGTTTGCTGTGCTCCTAACCCATCATCCCCTAATTGACTGTTTCCGTTAAATCCCCAGGACCAAACACTTTTATCATTTTGAAGCGCTAGGCAATACTCAAAGCCAGCAGAAACCATCTTCCAATCAGTTAAGGCCCCTACTTGTTGAGGACTAGTGGCATCAGTTGTATTTCCGAGACCTAGCTGTCCATTGGCGTTGGATCCCCAAGTCCATAAGGTTCCATTCGTTTTTATGGCTGCTGAGTGAACGCCACCAGCGGTAACCATATCCCAATCCGTGTCCGTACCTACCTGAGCCGGTGTGCTGATATCTGACGTCAAACCGAGACCCAATTGACCAAACATGTTCCAACCCCATGACCACAAACTGTTATCATTCTTAATCGCAAACGAATGTATAAATCCAGCCTCTACTGATTTCCAATTTGTAGCCGTACCTACTTGTGTTGGGCTTGTTTCTTGCGTCATCGTTCCTAACCCTAATTGACCCTGACCATTTAAACCCCAAGACCAAAGAGTACCATCTGCTTTTACCGCTAAGGAGTGAAAAGCTCCGGCTGCTACGTCTTGCCAATCAGTAGCTGTGCCAATTTGTGTTGGGCTAGATTGAGCGGTTGTAGTACCCAGGCCAAGCTGACCGTTTCCGTTGAAGCCCCAAGCCCAAAGAGTTCCGTCTGACTTCAAAGCCAAGGTAAACTCACTACCCGCATCGACCTTTGTCCATTGTTGAGCGATTCCAGTTAGGGGTAAAAATAAAATAAGGAATAATAAACTCTTTTTCATAATACTAAAATAGGTTTTCTAGCAATACGAAGAGTTTATCTTCTTTTTTTTTAACGCTTTTAAAGAATGATGCTAAGCAACCTTTAAGGTTTTTTCTCCTTATTCTTTCTAAAATAGAAATCGATTAGAAAACAATCCTTCAAGATTTAGAATGAAAGAAAACTAAAAAATCATAAAAAGTGGAAGAATTTACAACCCACTAATACAAACTCCGACCGCAAATGGTACTACATCCTGCGGACCGTTCCCAGGGCGGAACAAGGTATTTAAACCATACTGACCGTAAACAGAAAAATTACCATACCCCACTCGCAGAGTTCCTCCAATGCGATACGTTTCTATAAATCGGCGAGTACTTACTTTTTCGCGAATTGGTTTATTGTTAAAATCTCTTACCCCTTTTGTATGGGCATTAATTAAGGCGCCCACCTTCATTCCAATAGCTGCTTTAAAACCTTTATTTCTATTTTTCTTATTGCTAAAATAACGAAGCTCTATAGGTGCTTCTAAATAAGTCAAGCTGTACTTGAACCGTTTAAAGCGATTTTCATCATCTACAAACTGAATTTGCGTAAGCGAATCACCAATGATAGCTGTTTGATTTTTTAAAAAAATATTGCTACTCCCAACCCCTACTCCTGCGGCGAAGCTAAAATTGGATGTTTTAATGGGAAAATCGTAGCACAAGTACAGGTTAATACTACGGCTCAACCCGCCTATATTTACAGAATCAGGCGCTCCAAGCCAACCGTCATAGCCCAACTGGAACATAAAATAATCCTTAGAAGGTTTGCTATAAGCCGCATCTGACTCTGTTTGGGCCTGAGCGCTTAAACTTAGAAAACATACGATTGTAAATAAGACAGTTCTTAACATGGGTAATTTTAAAGCAACAAATATAGCTCCTCAGGACTCCTACGAAGCGTTTTTGAACACTTAAAAGCACGTTAAATCGTTCATCAAGATTTTTTACCGTTTGTACCATTCAAGGTCTTTCCCATTATGGAAATCTTTACTTTTGAACAAGGTGAAATCTAACAAAAAATATTGGCTAGTACAGTGGGTAGGCTGGAGCCTATTTGGTCTGCTCAATATCTATATTTCTTTTTTTGAACCGAACGACTCTCACGTTGTAACTATTACAATCAACATTCTTCTGTTATTTGGCGGCTTGGCTATTACTCATTTTTTTAGATTCTATTTGCTAAAAAACAAATGGTTAGAGCTAGACACAACTGCTGTAATTACCAATACACTCTTGGCCAATGTCCCATTAGCGTTTGTATTTTGTCTTTGGCAGTATTTATTGAATATTGTTTTTCATTCTGAGCAGGAAAATATTTTTTCCCTCAGTCTATTGGTTCGACCTTTCATGTCTGCTTATCTTATTCTTTTGGGCTGGTCACTTATTTATTATACCTGGTCCTATATTGAAACGAATCGTTCTCGCATTATTACCCAGCTACAAATGCAAAATGATATGCAAGATTTAGAACTAAAAAGTATGCGCTCCAACCTACAGCCACACTTTATTTTTAACTCACTGAATAGCATTCGTGCCCTGATAAAAGAAGATCCGGACTCAGCACGAGTAGCCGTAACCAAACTCTCAAAACTCCTCCGCACTTCTATCAGCACAAAAGATGATAGCATTAACCTAGAGGCGGAGTTACAACTAGTAGAAAATTATCTTCACCTTGAAAAAATTCGTTTTGAAGAACGCCTTCAATATGAATTTGAAATAGAAGCCAAAACGAAAAGCATGATGATCCCTCCCATGCTGCTGCAAAACATGGTAGAGAATGCTGTGAAACACGGCATTAGCTTACGTGAAGAAGGCGGCACTATTTGGATTCGAAGCCGAGCAGAAGGTGAGTTTATTAAAATCACGATTGAAAATGAGGGTACGGTGAATGAAGAAAATAAACTGAGAGGAACAGGCTTTGGAATGAACTCTTCCCAGAAACGACTAAAGCATCTTTACCCTGACGCACCCGATATAATCATGAAAGAAACTCATCACCCCAGAGTGATTGTAGAAATATGCATCCCAAATAAAATAAAACCCTATGACAATTAAAGCCATTCTAATAGAAGACGAACGATTAGCTCGTCAAGAATTGAGAAATATGTTAGAAGCATTTCCTCAGATAAAAATAATTGATGAAGCCACAAACGTAGCCGAAGGCATCACCAAAATTGAAAAACAAAAACCAGACTTAATTTTTCTTGACATCAATATGCCTGCTAATAAAACGGGTTTTGATTTACTGGAAGTGCTAGACTATACCCCCAAAGTGGTTTTCACCACAGCTCATGATGAATATGCCATCAAAGCGTTTGAGGTCAATGCACTCGATTACTTACTCAAACCAATTGAAGAAGATCGCCTAAAAGAATCAATTGAAAAAGTAGAAGCTTCCTTGGAGGTAACTGAAGAAAGCAACCCATCCGATAAAAAGCTAAACGCCAAGGACAAAGTGTTCGTAAAAGATGGAGAGCGCTGCTGGTTTGTAAAAATTGGTGACGTTCGTTATTTTGAAAATGCAGGCAATTATAGCAAAGTGGTTTTTGATAAATATCGCCCATTGATTTTAAAGTCTTTGAATGCTTTGGAAGAAAGGTTGGATGACGATTTATTTTTCCGAGCCAATCGTCGACAAATAATTAATATCAATAGCATTGCTAGCATTCATCCTCATTTTAACGGTGGGCTAAAAGTAGTACTAAGCTGCGGTGAAGAAATAGAAGTTTCACGAAGGCAAGCTAGTAAGTTTAAGGAAAAAATGGCCCTGTAATCCTTCAGGGCAAAATCGCTTTAACATTACGCTTTCTGCATTCAGCCTAATTTTCAACAATTTTTTATATTATTGTAACTCACAAAAAAAATTAATTAATACTATGGGACTTTTTTCATTTATAAAAGATGCGGGCAAAAAAATATTCGGATCAAAAGAAGAGCAAAAAGCTGAAAATCCAGCAATAACCGAAGAGCAAGTAACTTTAAATCAAAAAGATAAATTAACGGAATTTGTAAACTCTCACGGACTAAACGTAGAGAATTTTGACATGCAATTTCACCCAGGCATCAAAGTGATTATGAACGGGAATGCGGCTTCAAAAGCTGATTATGAAAAAGCGAGTTTGATCGCTGGTAATATTGCAGGTGTAGCAGAGGTAGACAATCAAATGACGATAGGCGGTCAAGCAGAAGTGGGCGACAGTCAATTACACACCGTAGAAAAAGGTGATACGCTTTGGGCAATTTCAGAAAAATTTTATAGTGACGGATCTAAATATCCTAGCATCGTAGAGGCCAATCAGCCCATGATTAAGGATGCGGATGAAATTTACCCTGGTCAGGTTCTTCGGATTCCTGCTTTGGGATAAAGAAATTCTAAAAATTTAAATAATAAAAACCATTCGCTCACGCGAATGGTTTTTACTTTTAGCTAAAGTCTTTTACTAAAAATAAAGAACAATGAGTTTTCCCTTACCAATCACCCTAGCGTTTATCCTTGTCACTTTCACTACTATTTTTATTTTTTACAAAAGCACTATCCAAAACAAGAAAGCTCTGACGATAATACTTTTAGTCTTAGCTGCTCAAGGCCTCCTCTCCCTGTCAAATTTTTACAGCGTACAACCCATTCAAATTTACAAAGTCCCCATGATGGTTGCCCCTTCCATTTTGATCATATTTCTTACTCTGCTTCCCGCCAAAGGGAAACAATTTATCCAAACTTTAAATTTAAAAACGCTTACCCTTTTACACGCTATTCGCATCCCGGTGGAGCTAATTTTGTTTATGCTATTCACACAAAAAGCGATTCCAGAAATCATGACCTTTGAAGGAAGAAATTTTGATATTATAGCTGGCATTACCTCACCCATAGTTTACTATTTAGCATTTATAAAAAACAAGATAGGCCCTCAAGCCCTGCTAGCTTGGAACGTCTTTTGTTTAGGTTTGTTAATAAACATTATTGTTCATGCTGTATTGTCATTAGAGATCCCTGTCCAACAATTCGGCTTTGATCAACCGAACCGAGCCATTTTGTCCTTTCCGTTTACCTGGCTACCAAGCGTGGTAGTTCCGATTGTTTTGTTTGCGCACTGCGCAGCAATTCAACGCCTAGTTTCAAAACAAAAAATCAAACGGTAGGTATCTTCGCCACAATGAAAGTCTCTGGATTCACCTTCGTGCGCAATGCAATTTTGTATGACTACCCTATCCTAGAGGCGATTCAATCCATCTTGCCCTTGTGTGACGAACTAGTTGTGGCCGTTGGAAATTCTGAGGATAAAACGCTGGAACTCATTCAATCCATTCCAGATTCCAAAATAAGAATCATAGAAACCATATGGGATGACTCATTAAGAGAAGGCGGGGCTGTCCTAGCTGTCGAAACTCAAAAGGCATTTGAGGCAATTGCAACAAATTCAGATTGGGCTTTTTACATTCAAGGTGATGAAGTCATTCATGAAAAATACATTCCGGTCATTCGAGAAGCGATGCAAACACATCTTGAAAATAAAAAAGTAGATGGGCTTCTGTTTCACTACAAACATTTTTACGGCTCGTATCAATACACTGGAAATTCAAGCAGCTGGTATCCTCATGAAATAAGAGTAATTCGAAATGACAAGGCTATCTATTCCTACCGAGATGCACAAGGTTTTAGAAAAAATAAAAATAGCACGCCACAAGGAGAAAAACTCAGTGTAAAAAAAGTGGAAGCATGGGTCTATCACTATGGCTGGGTCAAAGAACCCAGAGCCATGCAAGAAAAGCAGAAAACGTTTCAAAAATTATGGCATAGTAACGAAGAAGCCAAAAAGCGCGCCGGAACAGAAGAACTTTATCATTATGAAAAAAACCTTCACTCCTTATCCAAATTTGAAGACACCCATCCTGCCGTGATGCAATCTAGAGTTAAGCGATTGAATTGGGATTTTAAATACGACCCAAAGCTCCATAAAAAAACAGCAAAAGAACGTTTTAAGCAATTTTGTAAAAAAGTGTTGGGGCTCAATTTTAACTATCAGAATTATAAGGTGATTCCCTAGTGACCGCTTATCCAAGTTTTAGCTTCTATCTCAGAAAAATAGAGGCTCGTCCATTATATTTGTCTATCTCGAAATTAATATATAAATCGAGGGAGATTAAAACAAAAATATACTTTATGAAACGAATTCTTTTTGCCCTTTTGGGTGTACTCCTTTTTGCTCCAGCACGCGCTGATAAGGGAATGTGGATACCGATGCTTATCGGTCAAAATTTTGAACAAATGCAAAAGCTAGGTTGGAAAGGAACCGCTGATGATATCTATAGTGTAAACAAAAGTTCGCTCAAAGATGCTATCGTTCATTTCGGAGGAGGTTGCACGGCTGAAATGATTTCGGCGGACGGACTTTTAATGACAAATCACCACTGCGGCTATGGAAATATTTCTGCTTTAAGTACGGTAGAAAATAATTATTTGATGAATGGCTTTGTAGCCAATACCAAAGAAGCTGAACTTCCGGCTCCTGGCCTAAGCGTTAAGTTTTTAATCCGAATGGAAGACGTGACGAAGCGAGTACGTCGCAAAATTGGCGATGCCTATGGTGCCGACGTAAACAAGCGCCTGCGAGAAATCAGTAAAACAATTCAAAAAGAAAATGACAATGACGGAGCCTACAGAGTAGACGTGCGCAGTTTTTATTCAGGGAATAAATATTATATGTTCGTTTATGAAGTGTACACCGATGTGCGTTTAGTAGCCGCTCCTCCAGAAAGCTTAGGAAAATTTGGTGGTGATACGGACAACTGGATGTGGCCTCGTCACACTTGTGATTTCAGTATGTTCCGAGTATATTCTGACAATAATAATCGCCCAGCGGCTTATTCTAAAAACAATCGTCCTTTTCACCCCAAGCACCACTTACCGGTTTCATTGAAAGGTGTTGAAAATGGAGACTATGCCATGATTATGGGTTATCCTGGGCGCACTTCGCGCTATCTAACTTCTCATGGTATTGATTTATCTATCAATGAGTTCAACCCAACTATCGTAAAAATTAGAGACAAGCGATTGGGCGTGATGCGTGAAGTAATGGATCGTAAACCGGCGGTTGACTTACAGTATGCTTCTACTTATGCTTCTGTAGCTAACTACTGGAAATATTTTATTGGGCAAACAGAACAGCTCAAGCGCTTGAAAATCTATGATCAAAAAATGGATGAAGAAACTGAGTTTAAACGTTGGGCCAGAAAAGAAGCCCGCTATCTCAAAAACTTATTCCCGGATTATTCCGAAGCCTATGCTTCTTATAAGCCGTATGTGAAACATTATTTATACTTCTACGAAGCTTTCGGTTCTCCGAAGTTGACTCAACTAGCGTTGCGAGCTTCTGGACTTAAAAAATTAATTGATAGCAAAGCAGAAGCCAGTAAAATTGAAAAAGCAATTGCTGGATTGAAAAAAACTAGAGCGTCCATGATTAAATCAATGGACCCAGAATTAGATCAAAATTTATTCGCGGCCATGAACCAAATGTTCTACGAGGACGTACCCGTTGCGCAACACCCAAGCATTTTTTCGACAGAAATATTTAAGAAATACGGAACAGGCGGAAATGAAAATACATTTAAAAATTACGCAAGTGATTTGTATCAAAATACAGCCTTACTAAATGACGAGGCCTTTGAGACCTTAACAACGGCTAGTAATATAGACCAATTACTTCAAGACCCAGCTATCGTCTACGCAATGAATGTAAATGATAATTGGAAAAAAAATTACGCTGACATTATTACAGATTATCGTTATGAGCGTTTTGAATTAGACCGTGCGTATCAAGGTGGTTTGCTCGAAAAAAATAAAGGAACGCTAATGTCTCCCGACGCCAATAGCACCATGCGCGTTAGCTATGGTAATGTAAAAGCATACCAACCTAAAGATGGTGTAAGTTTTTCTCATTATACTACGGCAGACGGACTTATGGAAAAATACAAGCCAGGTGATAAAGAATTTGACTTGCAAACCAAAATCGTTGACTTAGTGCGCAACAAAGACTTTGGCGACTATGCCAATAGCAAAGGCGAACTCGTTACATGTTTTATCACAAATAATGATATTACGGGAGGTAATTCCGGAAGTCCAGTAATCAACGGAAACGGTGAATGGATCGGAGCGGCCTTTGACGGAAACTGGGAAGCTATGAGCGGGGATATCGCTTTTGACAAACGATTTAAGAGAACGATTATAGTAGATGCTCGCTACATTATGTGGGTAATAGATAAAGTACTCGGAGGTCGTCCGTTGTTGGATGAGATGACGATTCGGAATTAGACTTTTTTGAAATAATTAAAAGGCTATCTTGATGGATAGCCTTTTTTTATTTAGCTCAAAAAGAAATTACCTTTACGTTTGTGTCGAAAATTATAAAGTGTCTAATACCGTTTGTAACTATTATACTCCTCACCCATTGCAAAAGTGATAACACATCATGGGCAGTAGCTAGCGATGAAGACTTCTGCGAAAGCATACACCGAAACGACAGTCTTAGTTTGAGTAGTG
>CAZTCQ010000062.1:0-8126 GCA_964612525.1 uncultured Chitinophagaceae bacterium
TACTATGATGTTTTTGAGCAGATTCAAAAAGGTTGCGAGGCAATTATCTCAAAATATCACGAATGATTTTTAAATGATGTTCTGTATGGATTTCTAAGAACTTTTTACTCTCTTTTAAATTTAACTTGCCGAACAAGGGATGCTTAAAATGGCTTTTGGAAGGCAAGGAATTTATTTTGTCCAATAACTTGTAAGTATTCTTAAGTTGTTTTTTAATTCCTTCTAACGTAATTTCCTCTTCTTTCTGATTGGTAGCTGATGGGGCTTTTGCTTTTCCTTTAGGGAATTTTTTTGTAGCAAAAACATATGCCTTTTTCATATTAAATTTCTTGGTATAGTCTTCTTCTTTGGAGCGCATTAGTGAAAGGCATATGCCATTGATAACTAATAAGGAATGGTTTACTTGCCAGCCCACCGTTGCTTTCGAAACGCTTTCTTTTTTAATTTCTATGTGATTAAAGTAGGTTTCTAATTCTTTTAGTTGATTTTCCATGATTATTTATTTTTGTATCTAGGGTGATGAAGGGCAATGGTTTCGCGTAAATAGCTTTTATCTAAATGTGTGTAAATTTCTGTAGTGGTAATGCTCTCATGGCCAAGCATCTCTTGAACGGCTCTCAAGTCAGCGCCGCCCTCTATTAAGTGCGTAGCAAAAGAATGTCTGAAACTATGCGGGTATACATTCTTTTCGATACCTGCCTTTTTTGCTGTGTCTTTAATAATATAAAAAAGCATTGTTCGTGAAAGTGCATTCCCTCTTTTACTTAGGAAGAGTGTATCATTAAAATCTTTCTTGGGCTCAATTTTATTTCGGTAATTTGTTAAATAAAGATTGACGTAATTCACAGCTTGCGATCCAATGGGTACGAGTCGTTCTTTATTTCCTTTTCCAATGACTCTTACAAAACCCGCGTCGGCATAATAATTTGAAATCAATAAATTACTTATTTCAGTGATGCGAAGTCCGCAACTGTAAAGCGTTTCGCAAATTGCTTTATCCCGTGTTCCTTTCTCGCTGCTGACATCTATGGCGGCCAAGAATTTTTCAATATCCGCTACGCTCAATACCTCGGGAAGTTTACGAGAGAGTTTGGGTGCTTCTAAAAATTCGGCAGGTGAGGAGTCGATTTCTTCTTCTTGCAATAAAAAATTAAAAAAACTTTTGAGTCCAGAAATAATTCTTGCTTGGCTGCCGACTGCCAAACCTAGTTCGTTTAAATATTGCAGAAATTTTTGCAAATGATCTAACTGAATATCTTGAAGACTAGGAGTGGTTTCTTGCGAAGCGAAAAAAGAAATTAGTTTTTTGACATCACGTAGGTAGGCATCAATTGAGTTTTTGCTCAACGATCTTTCAAGGGAAAGAAATGCTTTATATCCTTTTAATTGGCTTTGCCACATAGTTTTTTGTCAGTTCGCGCGAATTTTTTTGTCAGTTCGAGCGGAGTCGAAAACCGTTGTTGTACTTCTTGACTCCGCTCGAAGGGACACTCTTTTATAGGGCAAAGATTCGTATTTTTATGCTGTGAAAAAAATCGGAATTTTAAACGGTCCTAATTTAAATCTCTTAGGCACACGCGAACCTGAAATTTATGGATCAAAAACGTTTGATGTTTTTTTAGCTGAACTTAAAAATCGTTTTGCGAATGTTGAGTTTGCGTACAGGCAATCTAATGTGGAAGGAGAACTCATTAATCAATTGCAAACTTGGGAGAAAACACTAGATGGTATTATTATAAACTTAGCTGGTTATTCTCACACTTCGGTTTCCTTAGCGGATACGCTTAAAGCTATGTCTTTACCCGTGGTAGAAGTGCATATTAGTAATGTATATGCCCGTGAGGAATTCAGGCATCGGTCTTTATCGGCAGCTCATTGCCAAGGTTGTATAATGGGCTTGGGGCTCGAGGGCTATGCGCTGGCCGCACAATTTTTACTTAACAATCACAATGGGTCGGGTCGTGACCTCATTACTTAAATTCCCGGCCTCATCTCTCACAAACACCTCGAATTGAACGGTGTCGGTAAGTTTGTGAATCGTTGTGTCATCTCTGGCAATAAAAGTATTTGGATTAACGCGCACAACAAATGAACCTCGTATACCGTCATCAGTCACAACTGGTTCTGGTATCGGGGGGAAGTCATAAAAGTCTTGCGTACTATCTCTGCTGTCAACAAAGGTTATGTTTTGTAGTGGAACAGGATCTCCGATAGGGCCAATGTCAGCATCGCCGTCTTGAAAGTCAAACAGAAAGGTTATATCTTCAAACTCGCCTCGGCCACTATCCGCTACTTCAACGCTCGACTGGCTTATATAAACTATTTCCGGTATGGGCGACATTTTATTTTTATAACACCCCCACACCACAAGGGTCACCAATAAGAAAGCTAGTATCTTTGCGAAACGCATATAGTCAAAGTTAATTTTTTTTCTTGTCAATCGTTGATTCGCCATATCATATCTTCACCTTAGAACGCAAAGATTTTCTTAATGCAGCTATTGAAACCTTTCAATACCAAGCAGTCCATTGTGAAATTTATAAAAAGTACATCTGTCAAATTGGTGTTACCATCAGTGAGGTTGCGGCATTAGCGGATATACCATTTTTACCAATTCAGTTTTTTAAAACGCATAAAGTGGTTAGCGCTCAAAAAGAAAATTATTTGCTTTTTGAAAGCAGCGCTACAACCTCTCAGACGCCGTCCAAGCATTATGTGGCTGATAAAAAGTTGTACGAGTACAGTATATTAAAATCCTTTGAAATTGCGCTGGGACCTCTCCAAGGAAAGATCATTTTAGGACTCTTGCCACATTATTTAGATAGGAAGAATAGTTCACTCATATATATGGTGGATTATTTAATGAAAAACTCTGGTCAAAACATGGATGGTTTTTTTCTAGACAAAGAAGAAGAACTTTTCAAACTACTTCAGCAGTTAGAGGCTCAAGGTCAAGAAGTAGTTCTCTTTGGAGTAACTTTTGCTTTATTAGACTTTGCTAAAAAATACTCCTTAACTATGAAGCATACACGCATAATAGAAACAGGCGGCATGAAAGGTAGGCGCGAAGAGATGACCCGAGAGGCTATACACCATCAATTGCAAGCTGCTTTTGGGCTAAGAGCAATTTTCTCGGAATACGGAATGGCTGAGCTACTCTCACAATCTTACTATTTAGAAAATAAAAAATTTGTTCCTCCCACTTGGAAACGAGCACTGGTTCGGGATGCATTCGATCCATTTGACGTGACGGAGCAGGGCAAAGGAGCGTTGAATATTATAGACTTGGCCAATCGAGATTCATGCAGTTTTATAGCTACGGATGATTTGGGCGTTGTGGATCATAAGGGAAATTTTGAGGTGCTAGGCCGATTAGACGCGAGCGAAATTAGAGGTTGTAATCTTTTATTGAGCGAGTAAGAAATGTTCTTGATGTAACTTCGTTCATTAGTTGTGCAATGCTCAGTTTGAAAAAATGATATATCATTGCAAACTGAATTGTTAATAAAGAAGGAGAAGAATGGCAAAAAATTTAGTTATTGTGGAGTCGCCAGCCAAGGCGAAGACAATTGAAAAAATTCTAGGGAAGGACTTTAAAGTGACTTCTTGTTTTGGGCATGTCCGTGATTTGGAAAAAGCTAATATGGGCATTGACATTGAAAATGGCTTTGCTCCGAAATACAAAGTAGCCGACGATAAGAAGAAAGTGGTCAAGGAGATGAAGTCCTTAATGAAAGATGCGGAACATGTATGGCTCGCAACGGATGAGGATCGCGAGGGTGAGGCCATTTCGTGGCATTTATGTGAAGTCTTAGATTTAGATCCGCTAAAAACTAAGCGGATTGTTTTTCATGAAATTACCAAAAATGCAATCAAAAGTGCAGTAGAAAATCCACGCACAGTCAATCTTGATTTAGTAAATGCCCAGCAGGCACGAAGAATTTTAGATCGAATTGTTGGTTTTGAAATTTCTCCTATTTTATGGCGCAAGATCAGCATGAAAAATAATTTGTCCGCGGGTCGAGTTCAATCCGTATCGGTGCGATTATTGGCGGAGCGTGAAAGAGAAATTCAAGTATTCAAACCTACGAGCAGTTACAAAGTAGCTGGCTTATTCGCTGCTGAAAACACAGCAAAGAAAATGCAGAGTTTCAAAGCAAATTATTCAAAGAAAAAGGAAAACTCTGCTGATGCCAAAGCCTTTATGGATTCGTGCAAAGGAGCCACCTACACGATTACCGATATTCAAGTTAAACCAGCGAAGAAAACGCCTTCGGGGCCTTTTACTACTTCAACTATGCAACAGGAAGCGAGTCGTAAATTGGGTTATTCTGTATCGAAAACAATGCTCCTGGCACAGAGACTCTATGAAGCTGGAAAAATTACTTACATGAGAACAGATTCTATGAATCTATCTGAAACGGCCTTGGGTGATATCGAAAAAACGGTTACTGATAAATATGGCAAGGAGTATAACCAAGCTCGAAAGTTTAAATCTAAAAATGATAGTGCTCAAGAAGCGCACGAAGCGATTCGTCCTACCAATATGGGAGAGGAGGATATCAGCAATTCTGATCAGCAACGTTTATACACCCTAATTTGGCAACGCACGATGGCCAGTCAGATGGCTGATGCCCAATTGGAGAAAACTACAGCGCAGATTACGATTTCCACGAATCAAGAAAAATTGGTGGCCCGCGGAGAGATGGTAAAATTTGATGGTTTCTTGCGTTTGTATCTAGAAGGAACGGATGACGAAGATGAGGACGAAGATAAAGATGACGGTATGTTGCCAACACTATCTGTAGGTCAAATAATTGATTTAAAGGAACTGAAAGCGACACAGCGTTATACACGTCCACCAGCAAGATTTACAGAAGCAGCCTTGGTAAAAAAATTAGAGGAGCTCGGAATTGGTCGTCCTTCAACGTATGCACCTACTATTAGTACGATCCAAAAAAGAAAATATGTTGAAAAACTAGAGCTCAAAGGGAAAGAACGTGAATATGAAATCATGACGCTCACACCGGATGATAAATTAGAGCAAATTATAGAAACGGAAACCACTGGGGCAGATAAGAATAAATTAATCCCGACAGATCTTGGCTTATTGGTTACCGATTTTCTAAAAAAGCACTTCAAGCAAGTCATGGATTATGAGTTCACGGCCAAGATTGAAGAGCAGTTTGATGAAGTGGCTAATGGTAAGAAAGTTTGGAATTCGGTGCTCGGAGAGTTTTATGACCCCTTTCATGAGCGCGTAGAAGATACCCTTGAAAATGCTGAAACCGAAAGTGGAGAACGCTCACTAGGTGATCATCCTGAAACAGGCTTGCCAATTATAGCGCGTATGGGTCGTTATGGTCCTATGGTGCAAATGGGGCCGCAACAAGTAAACGATGATGATCCCAAGCCTAAATATGCCAAGCTGCAGCCAGGGCAAAGTATTGAAACGATATCTTTGGAAGAGTCATTAGTGTTGTTTCTACTACCTCGAGAATTGGGTATGCTAGAAGAGAAGCCGATTGTCATCAATATTGGACGTTTTGGTCCTTATGCGCAGCATGATGGTTTGTTCTATAGTCTTGGTAAAGAACGTGATCCTTATACCATAGAATTTGATGAAGCACAGAAGTTGGTAATTGAAAAGCGAGAAGAAAAGCGAAAAAGTACCTTAAAGATTTTTGAAAAAGAAAAAATCAAAGTCTTGATTGGTCCTTACGGTCCCTATATCAAAAAAGGATTAAGAAACTATCGTATTCCTAAAGAACGTCATGAGGATGCTGCCAATATTACTTTAGAAGAAGCGCTTCATTTTATGGAGGAACACATGAAAAATCCTCGCGGGCGCAAGAAGAAAGCGGCAGCTAAAAAGGCAGGCCCAACCAAAAAGAAAGCGGCCACTAAAAAGAAAAAAAAGAAAGCCACTAAAAAGAAAACGGCCACTAAAAAGAAAGCCGCAGTAAAAAAAGCAGCTACTAAAAAGCAGGATTAATGTCAGAGCAAAATCAAAGAGAACCGCGTAAGCCAATTGGCATGGGCACCTATTATCACATTGGGGCAGGAGCTATTTATCTTTTTGCCGCCTTTATGTTGTACACCCGAGCTCCAGAATCTTGGGATAAGGGAGTAGCACATGGTGTTGCACTGGTAGCGGCTTTGTATGGTGCATTTCGTGTGGGTCGAGGAGTGTTGAATATCCTCCGGAAGTAATTTTATTATTTTCTTAGTCTTCGGGAGATACGATTCATACGGTCTTTTCGTTAAGAAATAGTATAATTGTATTCCTATGAGCAGAATTTATTTATTGTCAATCATTGTTGTAGCTACTTTTTTATTTGGAAGTTGTAATACAGGCACGCAGCCAACGGATACCCAAACGGCTGGTTATATCAAGGTTAGTGTAGATGAAACGTATCAGCCTGTGATGGAACAGGCTATTAAAGTTTTTGAAGGGCGTTATCCGGAAGCGCACATTCAAGTAGAATATAAACCTGAGGCAGATTGTTTTAAAGACTATTTAGAAGATTCAACCCGCGTGATTTTCGTAGGTAGAAAATTGACGGAAGAGGAAAATGCTTATGCCGAGCAAAATAAAATAGTGAGTAGGAGCTTACCCTTGGCGCGAGACGCCTTGGCTTTTGTGGTTGCAAAAAATGCAAAACGAAATAATTTTTCAAAAAAGCAAATCAAGGATATTCTGGTGGGGAACAGCAATGCTGGTGACTTTCAATTGGTATTTGACAATAAAAATTCTAGTACGGTACGAAATATTATGGACTCTGTAATTCCAGGTCAAGAGCTTTCTGAAAATTTATACGCTGCTAAAGGCTCAAAAGATGTGATTGATTATGTCGCCAAGAATCCGAGTGCGATTGGGGTAGTAGGAGTGCCGTGGGTAGCCGATACAAGAGATACGAATACGATTGATTTTTTAACGAAAGTACAAGTGGCAGGGATTTTGCCGGATTCGGGTCAGGAGTATCTTCGTCCTTATCAGGCTTACATAGGTTTGAATACTTATCCTTTTACACGGAACTTATACTTTATCTCAAAAGAAACTTGGGTGGGCTTAGGCACAGGCTTAGTGAACTTTTTAAGCCGTGACGGACAGTTGATTTTTAAACAATCTAAGCTCTTTCCCCTTCAGGTAAATGTGCTCTTAAAACAGACGCAAATAAAGAATAATTAACGAATTGTTCTAAACGATTCTTCTTGTACTCCGTCGAAAACCTATAACTTCGAAGTTCTATGATTAAAAAAATAAGTATATTAATAATAGCAATCGCTTTTAGCCTGAACACTTTTGCTCAGGATAAGAAGCAAGGGATTAAATTTTACAGATATGAAAAATATCAATCAGCGATTAAGCAATTAGAGCCTTTGGCTGCTGAAGATAAAACAGCGAACTATTACTTAGGGCTTAGCTATTTGGCGTTAGAAGATGTAGCAAAAGCAAAAGCTATTTTTCAAAAATATGCAACGCATCCTGCAAATATGTCGGGGATTGCTCGTGTTCTATTTATCGAAAAGAAGGATGCTGAGGCAAAGGCCATGCTGGAAAGTATCATAAGAAAAACGTCACGAAAGAATAAATCGGCTTACATGTATGCGGCAAATGCGATTACGTACACGAATGGTGGAGATTTAAATAAGGCCATTACATGGTATGACTATTATTTGGATTGGAGAAATTCTGCCAAAGTGTTGATTCATAAAGGAGATGCTTTGCGTAGGATGCAAAAAGGGGGGCCGGCCATGACCGCTTATCAAACTGCTTATAAAATGGATGGTTATCAATCTTTGTCTAGTTACAAACAGGGGAATTTATGGTATGCCTCTAAGACCTATGATAGTGCGTTGGTAAACTATCAGCGAGCAGCCGATGCTGACCCTGAAAACCCTCTACCTTACTATGACTTGTCAATGGCTTATTATAAAATCAATAAGTATGACCGAGCTAAAAAGGAAATAGAAAATTACCTTAAATATTCTGATAATTCACCTGAAGATCAAATGCAGTATGCTAACATTTTATATCTATCAAAGGATTACGATGGGGCGATTAGCAAAATGGAGAACTTGCTAAGTTCGGGTAATGGAAAGTCTTATATGTATCGTGTATT
>CAZTCQ010000062.1:8226-16556 GCA_964612525.1 uncultured Chitinophagaceae bacterium
GATTGGGCAGGCGCTGCAAAATGGTATCAAAAGATTACAGAAACAAATTCTCCTGACAAAGAAGTGTTGGATTATTGGTGGGCTGGACGTTCTTACTTTCAAGTAAGTGATTATGTAAATTCTAAAAAAATGTATGAAGGAATGATTGCCGAAAGTCCTGAAGAACCGATAGGTCATTATTGGTTGGCGAGAGTGGCAGCAGCTCAAGATCCTGATTATAAAACAGGGGGTGCAGTTGACCTATTTAAAAAATACCTTCCTATGGTAGAAGGGAATGAAGAAAAAAAGGATAAAATTGTGACGGCTAAAACCTACTTATCCGTAGTAGCGTACAACAAAAAGAAGTTTGCTGAGGCTAAGAAATACTCTAGCGAATTAATGCAATTGGATCCAGGAAATTCTACTGCTAAACAAATTCTAGCTGGTGTGGCCGCTTTGAAGAAGTAATACTAGAAATTTAAAATTTAGAGAATTGAAAAGTTTCATGCTTGCGTGAAGCTTTTTTTTATGCGGTATACATTTTTATTTAAGGAAATACCAACCCAAACCGACAATAGCCACTACCCAACAATAGTATGAGAAGTAGCGAAGTTTGCTTTGTTTTACTATGGCAATCATCCATTGACAAGCAAAAATGCCAACCACAAAAGCACTAATGAAGGCAATTGCTAGAAAAGAAATACTTAGATCGCCTATTCCATCAGTGCGAATGTCCATAAAGTCTTTAGCGGCTGCACCTAAGATAACAGGCAGTACCATTAAGAACGAAAACTTAGCTGCTTTGGAACGCTCTATACCCAAAAGAACTGAACTTCCTATGGTAGAACCTGAGCGACTAATGCCGGGTAAAATGGCGATTGCCTGAATTACACCCACGATGAAGGCCTTAATACCATTTACTTTTCCATTTGGGTTTCTGGCCTGGTCGCTCCAAAAAAGAACGATACCCGTTACGAAAAGCATAGCGCATACTAAAGGCACATTCGCATTAAACAATTGCTCAATATCGTCTTTGAATAACAGGCCAACCAAAACAGCAGGAATCATGGATAAAATTATATACCATGAGAATTTCGTTTCCTCGTTCCATTTGAATTGAAATAGGCCTTTAAAAATTTCAACAATGTCTTTTCTAAAAATAACTACGGTGCTAAGTGCTGTTGCGAGGTGCAAGGTCAATGACAGGGTGAGTCCCTCTTTAATTTCACGGCCAAATAAAGCTTTTACGAGTTCGATATGACCACTGCTACTTACAGGAAGAAACTCAGTCAACCCCTGCACGATACCCAAAATAAGGGCCTCCAACCATTCCATACTTACTGAGCGCTAGGTTTTTTAAGAATGGCGTATCCTTCCACAGCGAAACCTAATAAAACTAAAATAGGTGCTAGGGTTATTCTTCGAAAACTGTATAATGCGTCTGCATCAAATACATTTGGATCAGGATGGCGACCACCAGCCATAAGCACAAAACCAAGCAGAATAAGAACGATACCCGCGCCCATTAGTACATAGTTTTCTTTATGAAAAAGCATGCCGCTTGATTCGGAAACGGAAGATGTTTTAGGCACCACGGTTTCTGTTTTCGGCATTACAGAATTCACTTCTTTTTGAGTGTTCTGAAGTTTTTCTTTCAAATTCTTTTTCTTAGCCATAATAAATAGAATGTAAATTTAATATAAATCGTCCAATTGAGTCTTTAAATATTTCACAACAGAACGACTTGTGCTGATATAAGAAATCAGAACGCCTAGTAAAATGATACCCAAACATAGCATGAATAGCTGACCATTGTTAGAAATCGCCTTGAGTTCGGGAATCCAATTTTCTACCGTGGCCCGTATACCTAATATGGCCAGTGCAGCCAATACGCCACTAATCACACCATTCAAGACGCTTCGTTTGATGAATGGCTTCGTGATAAACTTACGTGTAGCACCTACCATTTGCATGGTTTTAATCAAAAAGCGATTACTGAACATCGCCAACCGAATCGTATTGTCAATTAGGAAAACAACTGCAAAGATGAGGAGGAGTGAGATTAGCAATAGTACAATGCTTATTTTTTGTACATTACTTACCATGGCGTCTACCAAGTTTTTTTGATAGTTCACCTCTCGCACAATGTTGCTTTGTTCAATGAACCGTTTGATTTTTATCAGGCTATCTGTGTTTACATAATTGGCCCTGAGGTGCACATTCACCGAGCTGTACAAGGGGTTATATTCCAGCAGTTGAATCATGTCCTCGCCAAAGTCTTTTTTATAAATTTCGGCAGCTTGCTCCTTGGAAATGTATTCGCTAGATTTAGTGAACGCTTGGTCGTCTATAATGGTTTGTAATTTTTGCGCTTTATTTTCTTGCGTGGCGTCATTGAAAATAACTTGCAGCTCAATGTTTTCCTTTAAAGCATTTGTTAGCTTGGTAGCATAGATAACTATCCAACCCAAGACTCCCAAAAGAAAAAGTACCAAAGCCACTCCAATGATAGAATAGAGATAATTCGCTTTTCCTCGTTTTTTATTTCGCAGACGGCTCTTTTTTGCCATAAGGCGTAAAAATAATGTCTTTGACCAAGAGTAGAAACAAAGCGCTATCTTTTTTATGGGTGGAAATCGTTAATATTTCTCAGCTTCAATTATTTCACTTCAGGGATGTTTATTCCTAGCCATTCGGTCACATTTTTATACCACATGTCGTTTCGTTCTTGGTCCGTAAGTATGCCAACTTCTACGGCATAATCTACCACTCTTCCAGGATAAGAAGTGCCTACACCTTCCATTTCGCCCAAAGGGTAGGGGTCATCAAGGCCCATAATGATTTGACTAGTACCGACTCGTCTTTTTAGAAGTTCTAGGGTATAAGAATCGTGCACTAGGGTATCATAATATAAATTTTTATGACCTAATGATTTTCTTGGATCTTCAAAGTCTTTGAATAAATCAGGTCGTCCATCGTAGCCTTGTATTCGCCGTCCATAATTGGCTATGCCTAACATGCCGCCATGGGCGAAACTCGTTCGCATATTCGGAAATTTATTGGGCAAATCACGCAGGGTATAAAGATGGAGCGTGTCGCCACATTGCGCCATCATCCAGACTAAATGGAATCGCCAGTATTGATCTTTCAGGGCTACCATTTTTTGTCCATCGTAAGGGTGAATTTGAACTGCCAAGCCATATTGATTGGCCAATTCGTAAATAGGGTCTACATCCGCCTCGGCGGTGGAGAGCCACTCGCCATTTACATTTTGAAAATGAGTGGGTAAACAAAGTAGTTTTAAACCCAGTTTGGTAACACACCGTTCTATCTCGGCTAGTGCTTGGTCCATATACAGGGGTTGGACCACAAAGCCACAAGTAAATTTATCAGAATACTCATCTTGAATCGAAGCATTGTAATCGTTTTGGAAACGAATGCCGTCGGAACAATCTTGTTTGTCCCAACCGTTGCAATAAAGCTGCGAAAGGCAAAGCATGACGCCATGATCAATTTTATTAAGCTCCATCCACTCTAATTTTTCTTTAAGGAAAAAACTAGAATCTGTGATGGGTCGAGACCAATCACCTTGCCTCATGAACTTTTTGTCGTCATCAATCCAAAATAGCTTCTTGTCCTTCATGAATTTTGGAATCTGTGAAGGTTCAGGAAGTATGTGACCGTGTCCGTTTATCCTCATGCGATAAAGATACAAAGTGTACTATTAGCAGATGAGATTTGTTAGAAATCTCTGAGTTTAGATAGTCAGGATGTTAATTATGAATTTTCGGTTTACCGGTTGCCCTAGTATTTATAGATATTGCTTCGTGTTGACATTCCATTTTCTTTCACTTAATTTCTTATTTTCGCCAATCATTATGGAAAACCTAAACGTAGCCAAGCTAACCGAAACGGTAGATTTTTTAAAAACAAAAATTACCAATGCTCCTCGGGTAGGAATTATCCTAGGTAGTGGTTTGGGAGGATTGGTAGAAGAAGTCACCATTGAGCACTCTATTGAGTATGGGGATATTCCGAATTTTCCAGTCTCAACGGTAGAAGGTCATGGAGGGAAATTGATATTCGGCACCATTCAAGGAGCTGAAGTTGTTTTGCTCAGTGGTCGTTTTCATTTTTACGAAGGCTATACTATGCAGGAAGTTACTTTTCCTGTTCGAGTAATGAATCAGTTAGGAGCTACTCTTTTATTAGTGAGTAATGCGGCTGGTGGAATGCATCCTGATTTTAAGGTAGGCGACCTAATGATTATTAATGACCATATTAATTTATTCCCAGAGCATCCACTTCGCGGTAAAAATGATGAAAGCGTGGGTCCTCGTTTTCCTGATATGACCGAACCCTATGAATTAGATTTAATCAAAAAAGTAAAACAGATCGCGAAAGATAAAAATGTAAAAATTCATGAAGGGGTTTACATTGGTTTGCAAGGTCCCACTTTTGAAACCAAAGCTGAGTATAAATGGTTGCGCACGATTGGCGGCGATGCGGTGGGGATGAGCACTGTGCCCGAGGTGATTGTAGCCAAGCATTCTGGAATGCAAGTTTTTGGAATGAGCGTCATTACTGATTTGGGTATAAGAGAAGAGATGAACGAAATTACTCATGAAGAAGTCTTGGAAGCTGCGAATGCCGCAGCGCCGATTATGGCGGGATTAGTAACGGATTTGTTGGCTTCTTTCTAGTTTGATTTTTTTCCAAAAAGCTCAAATTCATTGGCTTAATTTTTAATAGGGATTCAACGGATTCTAGTGTGGTCCGACTACATTTGTGCTTTATGTTCCGTTTTTTATCTGCTTTTTTACTGACGGTGGTCCTTAGTTTTCTTGGAGGACCAGCTTTGTATGCTCAGGTGTATAACAGCACCACAGGGCAGGATAAATCAATAGTGGGTGATCAAAAAATAAAGTCGGATAGTAATAAAGGCTTTGCCGAAAAAGGGATGGATTACTCGGTAACCATTTACTCAATGAATAAAAAAAATGAACGAGCAGAATATGATACTGCCATCAATCAAGTGCATCGATTGGGTTTATTGTCTAAATGGGAATTGAGCCTGGGGAATGCAGGATCGGCTTATCAATCCTTAAAGGCAACTGCTTTTTTAGCTTCGGAATATTCTCTTTTGCCCGCTCAGTGGAAGGCCTATAGTTACCATGAAGATGAGTTGCTTTATTATAACACGACCAAGCCTTTTTCTGAAGTGAGGTATTCGGCAGGCTCGCAGCAGGAGCAGATTTTGGAGCTTTTTCATACTCAGAATATTTCCCCAACTTGGAATTTTAGTACGGCTTATCGAAAAATAAATTCCCTAGGTTTTTTTAAGGGACAAAAAAGTAATATCGACAATTTTAAATTTGTTTCTGGTTATCAATCGAAAAATAATCGCTACAAAGCCTCGGGCTCATTCTTGTATAATAAAATTCAGCAAGATGAAAATTTAGGGATACTATCGGATTCGTTTTTGACGAATCCTCAATTTTCAAATCGAAGTATTGTACCCGTGGGAGTTTTTATTTCTTCCACAGCGACTCGCTCTCCTTTATTAAATTATAGACGGTCCTTGGGCGTAAATTTTCATCAAGAATATGGCCTGGGTAAAACAGAGTCTTATTTTACAGAAGATAGCGTAAAGAAAAATCGCTTCAAACCTTTTTTGACCTTTGGAAACAAAGTTTATTATCAGTCCGAACGATATTGTTTTCAAAATTCGGAACCGGATTCTGTGTTTCAAGCAAACTATTTTCCTTTATCTTATGAGTTGGGGGATACGCTGCTTCTTCAATATGATAATAATAGAATTGGGACTTCTTTTTCTGCCGAAGGAAATGTTTATATAAAAGATAGGGTATTCAGCCTAATGGCGGGCCTAGGCCTTGAGTACCAAAAAGTAGGTGGTTTGTCCGGTTCGCGCGATGCAGTGAATAATTTTTTATTTGGACAATTGTCTAACAAAAAAAGTAGAGATTCCTCCTTCGTTCTCCTGGCAGATTTGAAACTGTACTACACTGGTTTGGCTAGGGGGAATCTAAGTTTTAACGGTTTGTTGAGTAAAACGCTGCCTAAAAATATTGGAACGATTGGCGTAAAAGCTTCGCAATATGTGCAGCAAGCTTTTTATGTTGCTGAATCTATTCAGATTGATTCTGCAAGAAGTGAACAAACTTTAAAGTCACAAATTAATACGTCTATCGGAGGGTTTTATAAAAACGAAAAACTAAAATTAGGATTGAGCCTTTCCTCTTTGTTGTTTAATAATTTAATTTTTAGTGATGGATTACAGCCTAACTATCAAAATTTTTCAAGAGCGATTAGCGTACAACAGTTTGAACTAGATAAGGGGTTTGCGTTTAAAAAATGGAAGATTGATAATGCGCTCCTCGTTCAAATTACTTCGAGCAATACCCCCTTGAATGTTCCCTTATTGGCTTCTTTTCATCGCTTTGCGTATCATGATTATCTTTTCAAAAATAAATTGCAGGTTAGTACGGGATTTGATATTTCTTATAACACACCCTATTTCAATGATCAATTTCAACCGGTGTTTCAATCATTTACACCGCAGCAGGCTATTAAAAAATCTGTAATTCCTAGGCTGCATCCTTTTTTCAATTTTAAGATCAAGCGTTTTCGTGCTAGTGTGAGTGTCGATCAGTTTCAACACTTTTTTATAAAGAACAATATTAATTATTTAGGGTACCCAGCGCAGGGAGCCTTATTCAGATTTGGTCTCCGTTGGATTTTTATCAATTAGTCCTCCTTCACGAGTCAGGCTTTGTTTACCTGATTTAATCGTGTCCTTTTGCTTTTTATACATGATTAAGTAAGCGCCTGTGTAAATAGTTACATAGGAAAGTGCTAATAAGACAAGGGCAATATGATTATCATAAAACTGAATGGCTATTAGATTATTGATAAGTACAAAAGGTAAAATGATCAGAGTAGTGAGTGGATTGTTTTTATTGGCTAGGTAGATAAAAACAAACTGGTGTATATGGTACGGGTCTGGTTGAAAAGGGGATTCTTTTTCAATGACTGCTTTTCTGAAGAAAGAAAAAATTACCTCCCAGACTGGATGGATTAAAGTACACAATACAAACCACGGTGAAATGTTTGTTCCGTTTTCAGCACTGTTTTTATTTAATAAAATAGCGATTACCGCTAGCATAAAACCAATAAAGTAAGCTCCTCCATCTCCTAAGAAAATTTTCCCCTTTGGATAATTAAAAACAAAAAATCCAAGAAGCGCAAACACACAAATAATGCTAATAAACTCAATATCCACATCACCCACGATGCGACTAATAAAAAAGTAAGTGGTAAAAATGATAATAGAAATCCCAGAGGAAAGTCCATTTATTCCGTCAATCAGATTGGTACCATTAATCATACCGATGATAGCGACAATAGTGATGACCACACCGATTTCTAGGGGCACTTTGAAAAATGTAAAATCAGTAACCACAACTCCCAAAAGATAAATAGCCATCACCGCCGAAACTAACATGATAATTAGTCTTCTACCCGGACTAATTTTTGCAAATAAATCCTCTAAGAAACCCGAAACGAAAGCAGGTACTGAAGCCAACATAAGGAAGAGTCCTATTTCGGTATTGACCATGAGAAAAAAGCAACCAAAGAAAATTCCGAGACCACCGATGCGAGGTGTGGGAGCCGTATGAAATTTTTGAGGTAGATCGCTGACATTGTCATCTATAAAAAGTCCTTTTTTGTAAGAAAGGTCTATTATGAGGTATTGCATCATAAAGCTTGTGATAAAAGCCCCGAATAGATAGAAATAAAAATTGTCAATCATGCCAATACTAGTAGGCGCAAATATAGCGTAAATCACTTCAATTTTTAAAGCCTAGATAATAACAGTTCTGCGGGCGTTATGGGTATTTTTGTGGAATTGTAATGAGTATAAATCACAGAGATACAATCGTAGCGCTGGCAACGCCGAATGGAGTAGGTGCTATAGGTGTGGTGCGTCTTTCGGGTGAAAAGGCCGTGGAAATTGCTGATAAAATATTCTGGGGAAAGAAGCTAGCCAAGCAAGAGAGCCATACGTTACACTTCGGACTAATAAAAGACGGTGAAACAGTACTGGATGAAGTATTGGTTTCTTTGTTCAAAGGTCCAAATTCTTTTACCGGAGAGAATAGCATTGAAATTTCAGCACATGGTTCACCCTTTGTGTTGCAGCAGATCATTAGCCTTTGCATAAAAAATGGTGCGCGCTTGGCCACAGCCGGGGAGTTTACACAACGCGCCTTTATGAATGGCAAATTAGATTTAAGCCAGGCAGAATCTGTAGCAGATATTATTGCTGC
>CAZTCQ010000063.1:0-16409 GCA_964612525.1 uncultured Chitinophagaceae bacterium
TGGTTACGGCACCTGATATTATTTTCTTCTGGGTGGCGCGTATGATAATGGCGGGAATGGAATACAAAAAAGCCATTCCATTTAAGCAAGTATATTTTACGGGAATAGTACGTGATGGTCAAGGTCGTAAAATGAGCAAACAATTAGGCAACTCGCCAGATTTGTTAGGACTTATCGAAAAGCATGGTGCGGATACCGTTCGCTTTGGTGTAATGATAGCAGCACCTGCGGGGAATGATATTTTATTTGATGAAAGCGGTATAGAGCAGGGTGAGAAGTTTATAAATAAAATATGGAATGCACTCAAGCTCTTAAAAATGTTTGAAGAGAAAGAAGGTGAGGGTGAATTAGATAAAGTAAATTTTGCGCATGTTTGGTTTGAAAATAAATTGAAACAGGTAAAATTTGAGGTAGAAAAAGATTTGAAGCAATTCAAATTAAGTGAGGCGCTCAAGAAAATTTATTCTCTCATTTGGAACGATTACTGCTCGTGGTATTTAGAGTTTATCAAACCAAGTTTTGAAGGAACCATAGATGCTACTTCGTTGCAAATGGCCCAACGCAATTTTGAAGAGCTACTCAAACTCTTACATCCTTTCATGCCGTTCGTTACGGAAGAAATGTATCATTTGGTAGCAGAGCGTGCCGAAGGTGATGATTTAATGACCACTCAGCTAAAACCGGTACAGAGTTTTTATGAAGAAGCGATTAAAGAAGGCGATTTGCTACAAGCGATTATAACACAAGTGCGGGATGCCAGAAATAAAAATAATCTTGGATTTAAACAAGAAATCGAATTACACTTTAACGATCAGGACAAGAGTAAATTCAATCAATTCACTGATTTGTTAGCGAGTCAAGTAAATGCAACAGCTGTTCACTTTAGTAATGAAGAAGCAAAAGGCGGAGGTATAAAATTTGTAGTCGGCGACATTCAGGGTGTGATAACGGCTGACGTAGAAATTGATGCTAGTGCGCAGTTAGAAAAACTGAATAAAGATTTAGAGCAAGCCAAAGGTTTTTTAAACTCGGTAGAGAAAAAACTGAGCAACGAACGTTTTGTACAAAACGCCAAACCAGAAATCGTAGAAGTAGAACGAAAGAAAAAATCTGACGCAGAAGAAAAGATTAAAGCCCTAGAAGAGAGTATCGCTAGTTTGGGGTAAAAATTAGAATAATTATGAATTGGTACAGTATTGAATATAGGGGAGATAAATCTTCAACAAGTGTTATTGGTCAAACGGATGAAAGTTTGGAAGAACTTTTGAATTCCAACTCAAAGCCTTTTTTTATTAAAGTGACTAATGTATCCTATTTATCAAAAATTTCGAAAAAATATGAACTATATGAAAAATGGAATTCGAAATGGGATAATACTATTTGGGTTAATACAGAAAGTGTAATTTCTATCCGTAGGATTAAGATGAATCTCTTAGACAAAGAGTCAACTGGAGAATGGAATGCTTTTTCTGATAATAGACCGTTTTCGTTGATTATTTCTCAACAACTTTTGGCAGAGAAGGGACAGGATTTTGTATCGCAATTTAAGGAATCTCTTAATTCTATACTGCTTGATAAAGCCAATTATTTGAGCGTGTTAGGTGAGGTTACATTAATTGAATCCAACTTACTCCTAAAGAATGAATATATTATTACTCAGTATGGAAATGTTCTAAAACGAGGTATTACAACTAGTGATTTTAAAGCGGAGGTTTTAGAAATTATCGATTTACATTATACTAAACAACAAGATTCTTTAAATCAAGGCTAGTTCGTTTCGTTTTGCCATTCCTTCAAAAACAAATAGTTAAACCCACAAATCCTATTTCATTTTTCTGTAATTTAGAAGTCTCAAAGACATGCGCTTTTATTCAACATTCATTGCTCTCTTAATTGGTATGGTAGTTTTTACGGCCTTCACGCCCGAAGGAAAAAAGAAAAGGGTACCCAAGGTAAAGACCTTTTTTGCCTGCAAACAACATGGTAAGATTGCTATGTCTGCCGAAGAGTTCTTGAAATATATTAAACAATCTTTTTGTGCTAAAGATTCATTGGACAGTTTATATCAGATTGTCAGTTTTGATATGATTTATGCCGAAACGGGTTTGTTTCAAGACGAAGCTGGTTTGCCTATCGAGCATACTGATTATTCGTTTGGTTCTTTTAAAGGCGATAAGATTGACGAAGGTTGGTCCAAATTGTTTGAGGCTCATGCATACAAAGGAGATACGATTCGTTTCAATAATGTACTCGTTCGAGGATCAGATAGTCTTACTTATCGTTCGAGTAATATAGAGCTTGTGATACGATAGAAAGTCGGTATCCGAGTTTACTTTTGCCACTCATTTATGAAGTCTTTTTCAAAGCTGATTAGCATTTTACTGCACCCGATTTTTCTTACATCTTTTGGTATGGCGTATTTGTTGTTCGTGAGTGATAATCCTATTTTGGAAGTTCCAGTAGATAAGCGCATGCAATGGCTTTTAATTACTTTGTATAGCACCTTGTTTATGCCACTGTTAGTCGTTTTTTTATTGTGGCGATTAAAGTTCATTCAATCACTCGAAATGAAAACAACTAAGGAACGATACGTTCCGCTGATTGCTTGTATGAGTTTTTATTTTTGGGTTTTTTGGATTTTTCATTTAAACCTTGGTGCGTCGGGTTGGATAAAGATGTTTTTATTAGCGAGTTTTATCAGTATGGTATTGCTTTTTCTTTTCACTATTTTTAATAAAGTAAGTTTACACGTTGGCGCGAGCGCAGGCGTTTTGGTTTATGCACTTTTACTAAATAGTAGTACGGGTTTTCAAGATTTACTTTTTTTAGGGTTT
Source organism: uncultured Chitinophagaceae bacterium (assembly GCA_964612525.1). GTDB lineage: Bacteria > Bacteroidota > Bacteroidia > Chitinophagales > Chitinophagaceae > JAGNRR01. Next base: position 2,835 of record CAZTCQ010000063.1, read on the forward strand.
TCTGGCATGGCTGTATTACTAATTATTTGGTCTAGAAAATCCTTGCAGGCCCACACCCAACAGCAATTAATTATGGGAGGAGTTTTGGGCAGTTTAGCTAGTTTAATTTCGTTTTTTATTTTTTAAAAATTTATATCAATGAGTAAAATAGATGTGAGTTGTTGTTATTCTCCGGCATTATTACCCCTATTTGATTTTACGGAAAGCTTGGTGGTGTTTATCGATATATTTCGTGCAACAAGCACTATTGCGGCGGCTATGGATAATGGCGCTACTAAAATTATACCAGTGGACAATGTGGAAGAATGTATTCGACTGGGCCATGAAATACCGAATAGTTTAACCGCTGGCGAACGTAATGGCAAAGTAGTGGAAGGGCTACAATATGGAAATTCTCCCTCTGCCTATCCTGGTGATTTTGTAAAAGGTCAAACATTGGTGTTAACCACTACAAATGGAACTAGATTGTTACATATGATTAAACAAGCTCCGGAGGTTTTGTCTGGTTCTTTTTTGAATTTGCAAGCAACTGCCGAATATATTAAATCGCAGAAAAGAAATGTTCTATTAGCTTGTGCTTCATGGAAGGATCGCTTCAATTTAGAAGATACCTTATTTGCCGGAGCCCTGTTTCAAGCATTGGGCGATCATGCTCAAACCACTTGTGATTCTACAATTGGTGCCTCTACGTTATATAATGTTGCAAAAGAAGATTTGTTTGTTTTCTTAAAACAAGGGTCACATTTTCATAGATTAGAGAAGTATGGTCTAGAGGACGATTTGCGTTATTGCTGCATGGTAAATAAGCATGATAATGTAATTCGTTACGAAGATGAAGCTTTGATAATACCTTCGTAGTATGAGCTTCTTTCTTTCAGATCCTGATTTTCAACCCAGTTTTAAAATTAGACATCAAGACGTATTGTGTTTTATGGGATCTTGTTTTTCGGATACTATGGTGCGATATTTTTATGATAGAAAGTATACAACACTGTCAAATCCACATGGTATTATTTATAATCCAGTTAGTCTTGTAAACTCTTTTGATAATATTCTAAAAGAAAATATCATTGATAGAAAAATGATTTACGAGCAGGATGGAAGCTTTTCATCTTTTATGCATCATTCTAAATTAAAGGCCAAGTCTGAGGAAGGGCTTGTACATCTTTTACAAACCAAGAACGGTGAGGCGAAGTCTTTTTTAAAAAATACGGATGTCATTTTTATAACCTTGGGTACGGCGTGGGTTTATTGGCATAAGGAACTAAGGCAAGTGGTGGCTAATAACTTAAAGGCGCCAGCATCTTTATTTGATAAAAAATTATTGAAGATTTCTGAAATTGAAAGTGCGCTCCAACAGATTATTGACTCTTTACGCTCAATGAATCATGAGATAAAAATAATTCTTACAGTAAGTCCGGTTCGACACACCAAGCAAGGTTTAGCGAATAATAATAGAAGCAAAGCAAGACTGATTGAAGCTGTTCATAATTGTATAGCTCAAAATGCCGAGATAACTTATTTCCCTTCTTATGAAATAATAATGGATGTTTTAAGAAGCTATCGATTTTTTGAGAAAGACAGAGTGCATCCCAACCAAGAGGCCACGGATTATATGTGGTCTTTTATTCGAGAGAAACTCATTCTTGAAGATGATTATATTCTTTTAGAAAAACTACAAAAATTATTTCTTGCTACACAACACAAATTGTTTCAGAAAGAAAGTAAAGCCAGTAAGAACTTTGTACAGTCTCAACTGAAACATATTTCAGAGTTAGAACAATCTTATTCGTATTTAAATTTAGAGGAAGAGAGAAAGCATTTCAGCCAGCTATAATTTCTCGAATCGTAGCTCTTTGAGCAGATACTCGTCTTTTTGTGGCACAAAGAACATGTACACTCTATAATTTGCTGATTTAGTATACAAGGTACCGATAGCGTATAATGTATTGTTTGTATGAGATTTTCCTTTGTGGCGCAGTCTGAAGTTTTTGGCTGAGCTCTTAACGAAGAACTTCTTAAGAATAGCGCTAGCCTGTGTTTTGCTGTAAGTAGTGGCTTTATTTTCTGAAAAGGTTATATCGATTGTTTTGTCGAAAACTTTGGATATGCTTCGCACGTCACCAACGGCTAACCCCTCGCGTACGAGTTCGATATACTCGTCTCCTTTTGCACTTGAGTTTAGCGCAAACAGAAACACCAGAACCATTGTAAGTAACTTTTTCAAAATAAACTAATGAGTTCTCCACAAAAGTAATATATTCTTGCCTTTAAATTAAATTATTGATGAACAATAAAGTTATGCTAATCATAATGGACGGTTGGGGTCATGGCAAAATACCCTCAAACGATGCTATTAAAAATGCATCTACACCCTTCACAGATTCACTGTATAATCAATATCCAAACACGGAATTAATTACGTTTGGCAAGGCAGTAGGTTTACCCGAAGGACAGATGGGAAATAGTGAGGTAGGTCATCTTAATTTAGGCGCTGGACGCGTTGTATATCAAGAGCTAGAGCGAATTAATCAATCAATTGTAAATGAGGAGTTTGCAAAAAATGAGCATCTTTTAAACAGCATTCAATACGCTAAAAATAATGACAAGCCGTTGCACATTATGGGGCTCGTAAGTGAGGGTGGTGTACACTCTCATTTGAATCATATTAAAGCTATTGCTGATGTGTGTTTGCAAAATGACTTTAACAACCTCTTTGTACATATTTTCACTGATGGTCGAGATACGGATCCACAAAGTGGCATCATATACACAAAAAATTTAATGTCTCACTTAGAAAAAACGGTTGGAGAAATTGCATCCATAACGGGTCGGTATTATGCCATGGATCGAGATAAGCGATGGGAACGTGTAAAGCTAGCTTATGATAATTTGGTAAAAGGTAACGGAACAGTATCAACTGATGTGCTGCAATCTATTCAAGACTCTTATAATGAAGGTGTCACGGATGAATTCATTAAGCCCATTACGATTTGTGATGAGATGGGACAGCCGAAAGCATTAATTAAAGATGGTGATGCTGTTTTATGTTTTAATTTCAGAACGGATCGCTGTCGTGAGATAACAGAAGTACTAACGCAAAAAGATGTTGCAGCATTTGAAATGCAAAAAATGAAATTGCATTATACCACAATGACCGAGTATGATAAATCTTTTGAAAACGTGAATGTACTTTTCACCAAAAGTGATTTAAAAAATACCCTTGGAGAAGTTCTAGAGAAAAATGGCAAAACACAAATTAGAATTGCTGAAACAGAGAAGTATCCGCATGTTACCTTTTTCTTTTCGGGTGGTCGCGAGAAAGAATTCGAAGGAGAAAAAAGAATTTTAAAAGCTTCGCCAAAAGATGTGGCTACGTACGATTTAAAACCAGCAATGAGCGCCATTGAATTAACGGAAACACTTTTGCCCGAAATACAAAAAGGGGAGACTGATTTCATTTGTCTAAATTTTGCCAATACTGATATGGTTGGCCATACGGGTGTTTGGGAAGCGGCTATGCAAGCTGCAGAAACAGTAGATGAATGCGTCAGTAAATTAATTCCCGTTGCATTGGAAAAAGGGTATGCCATTTTCTTAACGGCAGATCATGGGAATAGTGACTGTTTACGAAATGAAGATGGCTCGCCGAATACGGCACACACTTTGAATCCTGTTCCTTTGTTTTTTATAAGTAACGATAAAGAGAGAACCGTAAAGTCGGGAAAATTAGGCGATATTGCTCCGAGTATTTTGAATTACATGGGTATCGAAATTCCTGAAGAAATGACCGGTGACATTCTATTAGAAAAGTAATGCCTTACTTCCATAAGTTGTCGTTATGGTAATTCCAGCTACCTTCATTTGCACAGGAACAATCAAACTTATACTTTCTATCGGGAAAGAATCGCTTGTAGTAAAGCAGTCTTTTTTCAAGTGATAATCCTACTAACGGATTTTTGAATTTTGTAAGCCAAAGATTGAAAACATAAATAGGGTCATGCTTTGGTGGTCGCCAGCCATCATAAACGCAAATATTGGTATGATAAATTATTCCGGTGCCCAGGATTCGTTCGGTAAAATAGTTTTTTTCTAGATGTGTATATTTACCATTTTCAAAATTTACTACATCTTGAAACGATTTTCTGTAAAAGTAGTGTGAACCTAAGGCTAACGAAATGCTTAGTATTGTTCCTAGAAGGAAAGAACGATTTATTTTCTTTTTACGCGTATCGTAATTTTTTTTAAGAGTTTGAATTAGCAAAAAATGGGGGACATATGCAATGAGTCCAATTCCAAAAGCGAGGATGATAGCTAGTGACCAAAGATTGAGCCAAGCAAGAAAAAGAATGCAATAAAGAAAAACACAAAAGCTAATACCAGAAATGAAGTGCGTCATCTTATTTCTAACAATGGGGAATAAAATTGTATTCAAAAAACAAATACCCAAAACGAAAATGCTCCAAGTAACTGGAATACAAAACACCTGATAATAGACATTTGTAAAAATGCCAGCAACGATTAAAATTGCATTCAGTGTGGCCAGGTGAATGGGTTGAGCTAGAAAATTAAACCATTTACGAAACATAAATTACTAACGATGCGCAGCCATTTTTAGTATATTTTTGAAAAAAAAGGAAGTCATGCCTACGCAGACCATAGAAAATTATTTGAAGGCGCTCTATTATTTGCATCAAAAAGATGAGTATATTTCTTTGTCAGCGTTGGGAAAAGAAGTTCAAGTAAGTAAGCCCACTGCCAATGGAATGGTAAAGCGACTGAAAGAAAAAGGGTGGGTTCGTTATGAAAAATACAAACCCCTTCAACTAACAGAAAAAGGATTGAAGTTGGCGTCAATAATTATTCGTAAGCATCGATTATCAGAGATGTTCTTAACGCAAATTATGCATTTTGGTTGGGAAGAGGTTCATGATATAGCTGAAGATTTAGAACACATACATTCCGATAAGTTTTTTGATAGAATGGATGAGCTACTTGGATTTCCTAATACGGATCCACATGGTTCTCCGATTCCGGACAAGAACGGGAATTTCGTGAAACCGGATTATAAAAAACTTTCGCAAATAGGGATTGGAAAAAAAGTAATATTGAAAGCCTTGAAAAGCAGTTCTACGGATTTTTTATTATTTCTGAATAAAAAGGAATTGCCATTGGGAACAACGATTACTGTAAATCAAAAAGAAGATTTTGACAAAAGCATGGTCGTTTCCTATGATAAAAAAAAGCATGTTGTGCTAAGTGAATCTGTTTCTAATCGATTATTGGTTCTAGAGCTTTAAAGTATTCCGGATTTAGGATTGCGGTTTTCTTAGCACCGAGAAAATTAAAAAGCATAAGGCCAGTGTAAGAATCGAAAAGAATTTCTCAAAATTGGTTTTGGCCAATAGGTTACCAATTGTATTCAAAGCGAATAGGACTAAAAACACCCACAGTATAATATTCACAATCATAGGGTGTACTAAAAGCGAAATCAATTTTCCTTTAACTAGAAGTGCGATACCTAATATGAGATTTAAAGAAATTGAGATAGTTTCAAAAACATACATTTGATTGTCTGTTTGTAATCTCCCACCCCATGCAATTTCGTAAGGGATTATTCCCGCTAAAATTAGAATATGCAAAATGAGAATTGCTCCTATAAGAACGAGTAGTATTTTAATAGCATGTTTCTGTTGTAGCATATTGATTTTCTTTTTTCATTATGACCATCGCGGTAAAACAGGAGCCGTGTAATTATTCATTGCATCCAATAAATCCACTATATTCTGATCGACACAAAATAATTCTAAATTATTATCCCGCACGAATTTATGTTTCACTGTGCTGGTTAAAAATTGAAGTAAATCATCATAATAACCATCGGTGTTTAAAATGCCGATGGGTTTTTTATGTCGTCCGAGTTGGGCCCAAGTGAGGATTTCAAATAGTTCCTCCAAAGTGCCAAAACCACCGGGCAGAGCGATAAAACCATCACAACGTTCAAACATTTTTTGTTTTCGTTCGTGCATGCTCTCTACCACAATAAGTTCTGTAAGTTGGTCATGAACCACTTCTTTTTTTAGCAGAAATTTAGGTATGACCCCGGTTACTTTTCCCTGATTCTTCAGAACCTGATCTGCGACTGCTCCCATAAGACCAATCTTTGCACCTCCGTAAATCAGCTCAATATTTTGCTGACATAGATACTGACCTAACCGAATGGCTTGTTCTTTAAAAATAGGCTTACTGCCATCGCTTGATCCACAAAAAACTGTAATCCGTTTCATAGTTAGTGTTCTTAAAGAATTGAAATTTTAAGATTGTGTTGTTCACATTTTTTATCTTCTAACAAAAGAAAATAAACCCCCGGATGATAACTACTAAGATTAATTGTTTTAATGTTTTCGTTTTTAACCACACTACTTTTAACCACTTGACCTAAGTGATTTAAAACAGTGATACGTTTAATTTCTTTCAGCGTATTAAAGTTAAAAATACCAGAAGAGGGGTTCGGTGAAACCGTATAATGAATTCCACTGAACGTATTTTGTAGAACGATTGTTTTAGATAAACTACTTTTGCCGTCGATATCAAATTGACGTAATCGATAGTATATATTTTTAACTAGAAGTTGGCGCGCTGTATAATCTGTAAATGAATAATCTTTTTGTAACGAATTGTTTTCACTCGCCAAAACGATACCTAGTTTTTCGAAATTTAAATTGTCTATAGACCGTTCTACTTCATATCGTGTGGTGTTTAATTCGGAGGCGGTACGCCATGAAATTAATGCCTTGTCATTTGCCCATGAAGCATTGATTGATTCATAACGCACGGGCAGTGAAATAGCGGGAAAGGTGTTGATTAGCGCATTTGCTATTTTGTTCCAACCCGAAACGGTTTGTCGTAAACGTTGTCTTTCTTGTTCTACATGAAAAAAGCGACCTTGAGAAGTAGTAGCATTATTACTGCAAGCATTTGTGCTAAAATTGATCATACGACTTTGTGTATTCCAAAAGCCTCGCAAGCGTGTCCAGCTCAAATCAATATGAGCAATTTTAAAAGTAAGAACGGTATCTTCATTATATAAGTTATTCGCAAAAGCACTCATATAATCAGGCGAAGGTGTTACTTGAGTTCCGTTACTAAGAATGACATAAGGATCTGAACTAAGTTTTGTAAATCCGTGTAATTGAATAAAATGGGTCGCACTGTAATTCGTCGCAATAATTTCTGTGGTTTTTTGGAATATAGAAGAGACCGTGTGTGACATGTCAGAATTTCGATAAGGCTCGGAGCTTCCCGAACAACCCGTTGTGGTTCCAGAGCAAGGAGCATAAACCGAACTGTTGCAACGGTGCGTCCCGCTTAACATGTAGAACATAGATTTACTCTCTCTAAATACATAAGCACCTTGATGACCGGTATTAGCATCGTTTTTAGCATGGGGAGATTGGATCACTAGCGCACGTTCATAATTTGGATAATACACATAAGTGCCCCAATAGTTGCTTCCATTATTTTTTAGAACATAATAAATCCGATTGGGCGTCAAGAAGGTGTCTGTTAATTCTATTAAATCATAGTTTAATGAGTTTGCAAAGGATGCGGCCAAAGAATAATTTCCTGCCAGCAGATTATTGATAGCCACATTCCAATTAGTAAGCTCAGCTAATGTTGGATCGCTATAATGATTACCAGAGTCTCCGGGCATAGAAGAAATTTCAGCTACAATTTGATTATAGATTCTTCCGTCTTGTTGAATTAGTTGCCCATTGGCGAAATAGCTTAATGAAATAAATAAAACGAAAATTGAAAAACGCATCAACTGCATGTTATAATAAAATCTTGTAAAACGTTACTAAGGTAATCCAATTAGCGGTAACGCAAGCTTAGATACTTTATTGATACAAGCTTGAGCAGTTTCGTTTTCTTCAAAATAAGGGTTGAAAAAGTGGTTCGAATTTTTAACTCAAAAAAAACCAGCCTTTCAATAAAACTAAATTTATTGAAATGGCTGGTCCCCCTATGTAAAAATCATAAATGTTCAAACAAAATTTCTTTTATATTTAAAAGCACATTTTCATTTTCGAATTTCACAGGTTTCTCTAATTAACCGCTAAGTCGATAATTTCTGAAACAACCCCTACGTCGATTTTTTTCTCATACTTGTGAAATTCTTTCTATCCTTTGACCTTACTTTTACGAGGTGGAAGCCTCTAATTATAATGAATATATATTGCCTATTAAAAATGGCAATGTAAAATTATTTAAAGAGCTATTTGATGCTATGCATCCATTATTGGCACGGCATATTTATAAACTAACGAGTCGAGCAGAACTAAGCGAAGAGCTAGCGAATGATATTTTTGTATCATTTTGGAAGAACAGAAAAGAATTGGAAATCACAAGTTCACTAAAGGCTTATTTGTATCGAGCAGCAACCAACAAAGCGTATGACTTTTACAGAAAGAAAGAGCGACAACCCGATATTTTTAATTTAGAAAAAACGTTGGATACAATTAGTAGCGGAAATAGTGCGGAAGAAAAGTTACATTTTTCGGAAATGGAACAGAAGGTTATGATTTGTTTGGATAAATTACCTCAACGTTGTCGCTTGATATTTTCCTTAAGTCGGTTTTCATACTACCCCCGCAAGAAAATTGCGGAGGAATTAGATATTTCAATAAAAACAATAGAAAATCAAATCACGAAAGCCCTTAAAATGATGAAAAAGTGTGTTTTTGATAAGTAGGATAGGGGGTGCGGTCAAAAAGAACGACTAATCGCCTGAGGAAGAATGTAAAATCCAGCATAGTAGCTGAAGAGCGGAATGAAAGAAGAAGAAAAAATAGTAGAAATTATCAGCAAAAAGCTGAATGGTAATATATCCACGGAGGAATCTGCGGAATTACAGGAATGGCTTGCTATGCCTGGGAATTCCGAGCTTTACAGCCAATACGAGAGAATTTGGAAACACACGGAATCGGTATGGACGAAGCAGGAAAATTTTGTTCCGAATACTGCCTCGTCGTGGGAACTAATTGAAGATCAGATTGAAATCGAGCAACCGAAGCAGCGATTTAAGTGGGCGTATGGCATTGCAGCCACATTGGCTTTGCTACTTGCTGTTGTTGGGATCACTTATTTTTTCAATATGAGCAGTAATGCTCAGAATATCGAACTTGTGCTAGATGCCAACGAAAATGATACGATAACATTTAGCGATGGTTCGCTAGCTTACTTATTTGGTCCATGTTCCATTTCATATCAAAAAGATTTTAATGATGACGAGCGAAATATCCAGATGGACGGTTTTGCTTATTTTGACATTGCCCACGAAGCTTACCGCCCGTTCAAAGTAACTACTGATCGTGGTACGATTGATGTATTGGGAACTTCTTTTACTGTTGATACAAGACAAGCAGCTATTTTTGAAGTGCAATGTCTTACCGGTAAAGTAAAAGTAACCACTTCTCAAACTACAGAACCAGCCCAAACAATTTTAACCCGTAATAAGAAATCAATTTACTCAAGTCAATCTAATGACTTACAGGTTTCAACATTCGATATAGCTGATGTCGGTTTCTTTGTACCGAGTCGTGATATGAGTTTTAATAATCAGCCACTGGGTGACATATTAGAGCGAATTGAGTACAATTACGACGTGTCGATTCAGTTAGAAAATAAAGATTTACTCCAGTCGAAATATTCTACCACGCTAAACGATAGCACCCTTGATGACTTTCTTAATGAGTTAAAGGTTACCTTTAAGGTGGAAGTAATTCAATCAAACTCCTCAAGTTATATACTGAAAGGAGGAAACTTGAATTAAGTATCGTTTTTACAAAAATGAAGAATTGGGCTCTGGTATTATTTCTAGTAAGTAGTGTGCTGACTGTAAAATCCCAAGACAACACAAAAATCAGCCTGGACGTTAATAATGTTAGTTTGCTTAGGGTGCTTGGTCAAGTTCAAAATCAAGCTGGGGTCACTTTTGCTTATAAAAATAGTTTGATTCAAGGTGAAGTGGTTAAGGTGAAATTTAAAAATGTTTCGCTCAAAGATGGTCTTGAATTACTTTTCAGAAATTCGGACATTGGATTTACCATAAAAAAAAATAAAGTACTGCTCTTTAAAAAGCTTAAAGACACTGAGCAGCATACGCTAAGTGGTTTTATTGTCGATAGTATTAGTGGCGAGCCCTTAATTGGAGCGACTCTATACAGTGTGCAACAAAAAGTGGGCGCGCGTGCTGATGCTAATGGATATTTTAGTTTAACCCTTTCTGATGGTGTTTATGATTTTTTAATTTCTTATACTGGATTCAAACAGTTACGGTTGAAGAAAAAAGTTGTAAAAGATGTAAGATTAGATATTAGTTTGCAACGAAAAAGCAGTTTGAAACCTGTTATCATAACTGAGAAAAGTGATGATAATTTATATGAAGATCAAATAGCGCTTAAATCTAAGGCGATGAATGCGCTTCCTTCTATTGGTGGAGAGGCGGATGTTATTCGTACGATGCAACTTATGCCTGGCATAAAAAGTGGGACGGAAAACGCTAGTGGATTATTTGTGCGCGGAGGAGCTCCCGAAGAAAATTTAGTATTACTAGATGGTATACCCATTTACAAACCCACGCATCTTTTTGGCTTCTTATCAATTTTTAATAGTGATATTCTTAACAAAGTAGAACTAAGCAAAGGTGGTTTTAAAGCTCGTTATGGTGGGCGGTTATCTTCTGTTTTAAATATTAGCATGAAAAATGGTAATATCAAACAAAACAGTATAAGTGCTTCGTTAAATCCGTTAGTGTCAAAAATTTTAATCCAGGGTCCAATAAAAAAAGATAAAGGTTCTTTTATCATGAGCTACCGTAGAAGTTTCACGGATTTATACTTGAACAATTGGCGCACAACTGAAACGTTTTATGGCAGTGATAGTAATCGTTCGCGATTTAGTTTTTATGATTTCAATGCCAAAGTAAATTATAAAATCAACAAAAAAAATAGAGTATTTCTGAGTGTATATAACGGCGAGGATAGTTATAACCGGCAAGACATTTCAAGAGATAGTACCTTTCAGTGGCGATCGGTGTATGACAATAATTTGAACTTTAGTAACCAACTAGTGTCGGGTCGGTGGCAGAAAATTTATAATCAGAAAATAATTTCAAATGTAACCTTGGCCTATTCAAGTTATAGAACCAATACTTTTCTTGAAAATAGTATTGTGTACAACAATCCAGATGTTTTTCAATATGACCAGCAGGCTTCCATCGCAGATAAAATTGTAAAAGCAGATATCAGTTATTTCATAAACCAGCAGAATACTATACGTTTTGGAATTGATGCTACCAACCATTCGTTTAGTCCTGAAAACCGTTTCAGAAGAGTATCTCAAAATATGGATAGTACTGAGCTTACTGCCGAAAATATTATGGCAAATGAGTTTAATGCTTATATGGAAGATGAATGGCAATGGAAAAAACTGCAGCTAAATGGTGGGCTTCGTGCTACTTTATATAATGTAAATGGCGTAACCTATTCTTCTGTTCAACCACGATTGGATGCGCAATACGCTTTACATCCAAAATGGAATCTTGGAGGTTCTTATGCGCAAATGGCTCAATTTTTACATTTACTAACCAACGCAAATATTGGTGGTGCTCCTACGGACTTATGGATATTACCAACTGAAAATATTAAACCACAACGAAGCAGGCAATTTTCGGCGCGGGTACATTTTATGCCATCCCAAAGTTGGCTTTTTACTTTGGAGGGCTACCATAAAAAACTAAGTCAATTAATAGCTTATAAAGAAGGGGCATCTCTTACACAAAATTCTATTGCAGCAGTGGAAAAAATTACAACAGGAAGTGGTGAGGCACAAGGCGCAGAGTTTTTAGTGAGAAAGAAAAAAGGTAAAACAACAGGTTGGATTGGTTATACACTTTCTAAAACTACAAGACAATTTGATGCTATTAATAATGGTAAGTCCTACCCGTTTCTTTATGACAGTCGTCATGATGCTTCGGTGGTTTTGATGCACAATTTTAGCAAACGACTTAGCCTGAGCACGAGTTGGGTATATTCTAGTGGCACGCCCATAAGTATTCCCTCGGGGCGTTATGCTGTGGGTGTTAATCAAGGGGTGAATCCAGACTTTAATACACCTCAAAATATTTATTACGGAGCTCGGAATAATGCTCGATTGCAAGACTATCACCGGTGGGATATCAACTTGAATTACACGATACCCACGAGTTGGGGTCAGCATTCTTTTCACTTAAATGTTTATAATATTTACAATCGATTTAATACCGTTTTTATTTCGCGTCAGCTCAAAGTTTTTAATGACAAATTGTTTGAAGAATATAAAGAGAACGCACTCTTTCCCATTGTTCCAACGTTCACCTATAAAATAGTTCTGAATGGCAAAGAAAAGTAGTTTCATTTTTTGTTTGTTTATTTTGCTTTTTTGTGCTTGCGAAAAACAACGTTTTTTAAATGTTCCATTTGGCGATAGGCACTTTGTCATCAATGGTTTGTTTAATACTAATGAATCTTGCAAAATTGAAATAAGCGAAAGCAAGTATTTAAATGATACGAATGACGTAAACAATGTGAGTGGTGCATCTGTTTTGTTATATGAAGATGAGCTGTTGTTAGAAGAACTTACCTACACACCGCCTAATGCTGGAGAAAACTTGGGAGCTTATGAAAGTACATTCTCAAACTTTAAAAAGGCAAAAAAGTATTCTATCGAAGTTAGCTTGGGAAATCAAACCATAACCGCTTCCGATAGAATTCCTGATCAACAAGCAACACTGGAAAATGTTGTCGGTCCCGCATCAACAAATTCATCGGTTCAAGATTTAGATTTCACCATGGATATTAATCAATCAAATGTTGGAGAACAATATTTTCATATTTTGTTACAACATCGTTGGGTGTTCTATGTGATTAATTCAAACGATACTATTCTTAACCCTAGACCATGGTTTGATGCTAATATTTATCCTGAGGACAATTTAACAGGTTTTATCTCCACGACATCGGAACCTTTTCGATTGACTGCTGGAGGTAAATTAAGTGGCATAATGCTGGATAATAAAAATTTTAGCAATCAGGTAAAAACCATTAATTGTAGCGCAAAAACACCGGTCCTCTTACAGTCTAATTCTTTTCTGGAGTCTAGAATGATTCTACGCTCTGTCAGTGCTAATTATTTCAAGTATTACTTCAGTTCTAGTCAATATTTTAGGACAAAAAGTATTCCGCTGACAGAACCTATTATAATTTATAATAATATAACCAACGGATTGGGTAATTTTTCGGGTTTTTCTAGTGATACAAGTGCTGTTATCACTACGTTTTACTAGTATTTTGGGATATATAGAAAAAAATTCACTTTTTTAGCTAAAAACATAGGGGGTCAAGACCAATATGGCGACATACAGGGTATTCGGGTCTGTTATACAGTATAAAGTGTAATGAAAGCCCATCAAATTAATTAAAATTTTAAAAAATGAGAAAAGTATTATCATTATTCTTAGTAGCTACAATCGTA
>CAZTCQ010000064.1:0-15868 GCA_964612525.1 uncultured Chitinophagaceae bacterium
TTTTTTTGAGAGTGGGAGCTACAGGATTCGAACCTGTGACCCCCACGGTGTAAACGTGGTGCTCTGAACCAACTGAGCTAAGCTCCCTCAAAAGGAAGTGCAAATATATACTGATTCGGTTTTTTTCCAAATATTTTATATAATCTCTTCTAGAATAATAGAATTAACTTTCAAAGAGTCGAAAGGGCGACTTTGTTTGATATAATTATCGGAGTATCCATGCATGTTGCCGTCTTTTTTTTGTTGTTCAAAAAGAATCGGGCGCTTGTCTCCAAGATGGTTCTCACGGAAGTGAAGCATCTTTTTTTCTGAAAGCATTCGCAAACGCTGATTGCGCTCATGACGAATTTGATTGGGCACTACATTTTTCATAGTATCGGCCAAGGTGTTTTCTCGTTCGCTATAGGTAAATACATGAAAATACGAAACGTCTAAGTTGTGTAAGAAATTGTAAGTTTCTTCGAAATGCTCCTCTGTTTCTCCAGGAAATCCAACTATAACGTCCACTCCAATGCAGCAGTGCGGCAGTAGTGTTTTTATTTTAGCAACTCGTTCAGCATAAAGTTCTCTTTTATAGCGTCTACGCATTTCACCTAGAATTTCATTGCTTCCGCTTTGTAAAGGAATATGAAAATGCGGCATAAAAGTTTTGGATTCAGCCACGAATTCAATTATTTCATCCGTGAGCAAATTAGGCTCTATACTTGAGATTCTCACTCTAGGAATCAATGCTTGTTCATCAATGGCTTTCGCGAGGTCAAAAAACGTTTCTTCTGTCTTACGGTTGCCATTATACCCTTTGCCAAAATCTCCAAGATTGACTCCAGTTAGAATGATTTCTTTGATATTATTCTTTGCAAGTTCAGCGATGTTGTCTAGCACCCCTTGAATCGTGTCACTGCGGCTATGCCCCCTAGCCATAGGAATTGTACAGAACGAGCAATTGTAGTCACAGCCGTCCTGCACTTTCAGAAAAGTACGAGTACGGTCGTTGTGAGAAAAGGCTGAATGAAAACCTTCAACGGCCTCAATATCGCAGCTATGAATTTTACCATCCGGTTTATCATCAATATTGGCTAGATGCTGTTTTAGTTTAAATTTTTCCTGTGCACCCAATACTAAATCTACCTCATCAATAGCAGCGATTTCTTTGGGCTTTAGCTGCGCGTAGCAGCCCGTCACTACAATTTTTGCGTTTGGGTTTTTACGTTTTATTTTTCTAACGATTTGGCGGCTTTCTCGGTTAGCATTATTGGTTACACTGCAGGTATTGAGCACAAAAACGTCAAGGTTCTCTTCTCCCTCAGTTTTTACATATTCCTCGCCCAAAATCTCACGACTGAGCGCCGAAGTTTCTGAGAAATTGAGTTTGCAACCCAATGTATGGAATCCTATATTTTTAGTTTTAGTCAAAAGGAAAAGCAAAAGTAGTGATTTACAAGAAAGGAATCATGAAAGCTGGAAGGAATCGTTGGTAATTGTCGTCTAATTTTTCAACTAAAAATAAAAATACATTTAACAGCGTTTATCATCTTATATGACCTCTCATCCCATAAAATGCTGTTAGAGTAACAATCACCCTATACCTTTGAATTTCAAATGAAAAAACTAAGCCTGTTATTCTTATTAAGTGCGTTCAGTTTAATTTCCCACGCGCAAGTAAATGTCACCGGAAGTATTCGGGACACCTCCTCTTTTAGAAATTTACCTTTTGTGTCTGTTTCCATGCTGACACAAAGTGATTCGTCTTTAGTAAGATTTACCCGCACGGACGGTCAAGGGAGGTTTGTTTTTAAAAATATTGACGCAGGTGATTATATTTTACTTACTGCCTACAGTAAGTACGTAGATTATATTGATAAATTTTCGGTTGCAGAAGGAAAAGATTTCGATTTTGGACAAATTGCCTTCACGCAGCGTGCGCAGCTATTGAAAGGAGTGGTGATCAAGGACTATAAAATGGTTCGGATGAAAGGGGACACTTTGTCTTATCTCGCTGATAGTTTTAATGTGAGAAAGGGTGCGAATGTCGAGGATCTTTTGAAAGTATTACCGGGAATGCAAGTGGATAAAGATGGACAAATTACCGTAATGGGCGAAAAAGTCCAAAAAGTGCTGGTGAACGGGGAAGAGTTTTTTGGAAGTGACCCTACGATTGCGACTCGTAATATTCAAGCGGACTTAGTAAAATCGGTTGAAGTATTTGATCAAAAAAGTGAGCAAGCCGCGTTTACTGGCTTTGATGATGGCGAAGAGGTAAAAACCGTCAATTTAAAATTAAAGAAAAAAAAGACCACAGGTTTCTTTGGGAAAGCAGAGGCTGGTGCAGGTTGGGAGGACCGATGGGATAACCAAGCCATGGTAAATTGGTTTGAAGGCAAACGACAAATTAGTGCGTACGGTCTAATGAACAGTGTTGGAAAAACGGGTTTAGGTTGGGAAGATAATCGAACCTTTGGATCTGGTGGAGGCGGCAGAATGTTTGGCCGAGGGAATGAGGATACAAAAATTATCAGTAGCTTTTTTGAAGATGAAGATAGCCGAGATTTTGGTTCTTTTGGTCGGGGCGCAGACAAACCCGGAATTAATAAAACATGGATGGGTGGAGCTCGATATGCCAATAAATTGGATGAAGGCAAACATAATGTTACAGCCAATTATTCTCAAGGAAGATTGACCCAAGAATTGAATCAACGCTCTTATACAGAGAATGTATTGCCCACCTTCACCACGCTGCGAGATGATACTACTGACACAAGAAATATTAGAAACATTCATAGATTATCAGGACGGTATGAATGGAAGATCGATAGTTTGACCTCCTTGGTGTATAACATGAATACCAGTCTGACATTTAAGGATTACTTGAGAAAAAACTCTTCTTTGAATCAGACGGAAACAGAAGTGCCTTTGAGCAGAAACAATAGTAGTTTGAGTAGAAATACGACCACCACACGCGTTACCAATACGGTAACGGTAAATCGTAAGCTTGGAAAAAAAGGTCGCACCCTTTCTGCAACAGGAAGTCATACTTTCAATAAGAAAAAAGGAGAAGGGCTTTTGCAAAGTCAAAATAGCTTTGGTCAAGGCGGCGGGATAGTTTCACAAACGTTGGATCAGAAAAAATTGGATAATAGCGTAGCCAATTCTGTGCTAGGGACCATCAGTTATACGGAGCCTCTTCATAAAAACCTATTATTGAGAGTGGGTTATGGAATAAGTGCCGATAATGCCGACCTATCCACCTTAACGAATGACACATTAAATAGTGGGCTTGGAAATTATTTGCGTCAAGTGGATAGCTTGAGCAATGAGTTTGATATGAATATTTTGCGAAATAGTGGATTGGTTGAATTTATGTATAAGCGTAAAAAAATTAATCTGACTATTGGAACCGCCGTGGCTAATACACGCTTCAGACAGCAAGACTTAATCCGCAATCAAGATTATGATTACACGCGGATTAATCTTTTTCCAAGCTTCCGACTGCGCTATAAATTATCGCAGTTTAAGCGGATTGACTTTAACTACTCGGGAAGTACCACCAACCCTACTGCACAAGAGCTTCAGCCGATTCTAGACAACTCAAATCCTCTAGAACTTACTATTGGAAACCCTGATTTGAAAATTGGTTTTAAGCAAAATTTGAGAGTAAATTATTTTTCGTTTCAAGCCTTGGAAGGTCGAGGAATCTGGGCCGGAGCTTTTTTACAAAATGCGTTTAATCCAGTGGGTGTGAATCGCACATTTGAGCCAGGCGGAAGAACAATTAATCAATACGTGAATTTAAGTACGAATTACGTGGCCTCTTCATGGATAGGAGGAATGATGAAGCTAGGTAAAAAAGGTTGGGAAGGCCGATTGAATTTGAGTGGTAGCTACAGTGATTTTCCTTCAATAATTAATAATGTAGAAGGTCGAAATGCTTCTTGGAATTTTAATTTGAATCCTAATTTTACTTATAACTTGGAGAATAAATTATTCTTGACCCTAGAGCCGAATGTAAATTATACCCACACAAGAAACAACGTCGGCCAAGAAAGAGTCATTTCTTATTTTAGTTATTCACCTACCATTGGGGCCAGTGTTTATTTGCCTAAAGATTTTGAAATCGGCACAGATGCTGATTATCAATTTACTCCAGCTGTTGATCCATATCCAGACAATTTTACGCGTTTTATTTGGGACGCTTACGTGAGTAAAAGATTCTTGCCCAAAAAGAATTTGGAAGTACGATTTCAGGTTTGGGATATCTTAAATCAGAATTTAGGGTACACACGAGCAACAACGAATAATTATAATACAGAAAACTATTTTAATACTCTGCAACGTTATTGGATGCTGAGTGCTACTTGGAATTTCTTCTCGGGTAAATTGGGAGAGGCAAGAGCGAATAGTAATAAATTCAATCATGGCCCAAAGAGAAGAAATAGAAGATAAAAACAATTAACTATGAGAAGAATAATAATTGCCGTACTGCTATTGACGAGCTTGACAACACAGGCTCAGAAAACCCCAAACTTAGTGCATAGAGGAAAGATTAAGTGGGAACGTAAAATGAACATGTATTCCTACATTGACGATATGTCAAAGTCGGGGAATAGTGGTTTTTTGGAGCAAGCTAAAAAAAGGATTGACAAATACAAGGTAGATAAATTTGTTCAAGATTTTAGTAAAGTAGAAAGCTTGTATCAACCCGAAAAGGATGGAATCCAAGAACTAAAAATGCCTTGGATCAATATTTCTTCTGAAGTAAACGAGGTGTACAATAATTTTAAAACTCAACAGCTCATAGCGTCTAAAGAAATTTATGATAAGAGAATATTGATAAAAGATTCGTTGAAAGATTTTAAATGGAGAATCAAAGAGGAATTCCGAACTATAGCAGGCTATAATTGTCGACGTGCCGAAACCATTATCATGGATTCTGTATGGGTAGTGGCTTTTTATTCTGATGCCATCATTGCTTCGGGCGGTCCAGAATCATTCAACGGTTTGCCTGGTATGATTTTAGGTTTGGTAATGCCAAGGCTGAATGTAACCTACTTTGCCACCGAGGTTCAACCATACACGGATGCTCGACGAGAACTCAAGCCGCCTACCAAGGGTAAAGAATATACCAATGAATCCTTTACGGAATATTTGCGCAGCAACATGAAGCGGTGGGGAGGCTATCTTCAAAGAATCCTTTGGTACGCAACAATCTAGGTCTTATTCGCTTTTTTAAAATTGTCTTTCAAATCGTTTTTATTAAAGAAATAGGCAACTAACTATTCACACTATCTGTTAGATAAAACGGTGGCAATCTCTTATTTTTGCGCTGATTTTTTGTATCGTGAAAGTTAAGATTATTAATAAAAGTTCTTACTCACTTCCGTCGTATAAAACGGAGTATTCGGCAGGTATGGATCTTCACGCAGATCTAGCAGAACCAATTCAATTAGGAAGCTTGGAACGCCAGCTTATTCCAACTGGATTATTCATTGAGCTACCTGAGGGCACTGAAGCTCAGATTCGACCCAGAAGTGGATTGGCTCTGAAAACGGGACTCACCGTTCTGAACAGTCCAGGAACGATTGATGCTGATTATCGAGGTGAATTGAAAATTTTGTTGGTCAATGTTTCAGCTACCAATGCTACGATTGAGCCCGGTGATCGAATTGCACAAATAGTAGTCGCTCGCTACGAAAAAGTAGAATGGAGTGAAGAAGAAAAACTCAGCGATACAGAACGAGGTGTTGGCGGATACGGACACACCGGTAAAAACTAAAAGTAAAAAAATGAATATTATTATCCCTATGGCCGGTAGAGGCTCAAGAATGCGACCACACTCAATTACTACCCCTAAGCCCTTGATTCCTGTAGCAGGTAAGCCAATGGTGCACAGAATTGTGGAGGATATTGCCTCTACAATTAATCAGGAAATCAAAGAGGTGGCTTTTATCATTAGAAGAGATTTTGGTCAGGAGGCTGAAGACGCCTTGAAGGCAGTTGCCTCTAGTTTTGGAGCCGAGGGCAAAATCTATTATCAGGACGAAGCCTTAGGAACGGCTCACGCTATTTTATGCGCATCAGACTCTTTAAGCGGTAATACCTTTTTAGCGTTTGCAGACACCTTATTTAAGGCGGAGTTCAGCGTGGACACAGACAAGGACGCTATCATTTGGACGCAGAAAGTAGAGGACCCAAGCGCTTTTGGAGTGGTTCAATTAGATGATGATGGTGTAATCGTAAACTTTGTAGAAAAGCCTAAGGAGTTCGTTTCTGATTTGGCAATTATTGGAGTTTATTATTTTAAGGACGGAGAAAATTTAAAAAGTGAATTGCAATATTTAATTGACAATAAAATCATGGATAAAGGGGAGTATCAACTTACCGATGCCATGGAAAACATGAAGCAAAAAGGACTGAAGTTTTATACAGGGCAGGTTGAAGAGTGGTTGGATTGTGGGAATAAAGATGCTACGCTATACACTATGGAGCGCATCTTAGAAATAAAAAAAGAAAAAGAAACGCTGCGTCACCCTTCGGCCAAAATTGAAAATAGCACAATTATTGAGCCCTGTTTTCTTGGCGAAAACGTTCAGATTTCTAACTCGATTATTGGCCCCTACGTAAGTTTGGAAGCAGGAGCGATAGTGGAGAATACAATTGCTAAAACTTCTATTATTGGAAGAGATACAAAAGTTAAGAATTGTA
Organism: uncultured Chitinophagaceae bacterium; assembly: GCA_964612525.1. Taxonomy (GTDB): domain Bacteria; phylum Bacteroidota; class Bacteroidia; order Chitinophagales; family Chitinophagaceae; genus JAGNRR01. The sequence goes on from CAZTCQ010000064.1 coordinate 6,700, forward strand.
TAATTGAGAAGTCCTTACTCGGAAATAATGTAAATTGTAATTCGAAATCAGAGGAGCTAAGCCTGGGAGATTTCTCGTTTAGAGTATGCTAAAAAATAAAATAAATACAAGCCTGTTTCTTACTGCGCTCATTTTTTTAGCTTCCTGCGGAAGTACTAAAAATATAAGTAATCAAAAGAACGATTCTAAGGTTACAAATTCAGAAATGAGCTCGAAGGCAGAGTACAATGATTTTTTTGCCGCCGAGAAAGAACGAATTAAAGGAAATAAATCAAAAGCTAGGAAGCTATACCGAGAATTTGTAAAAAAGTACAAAACCAATGGGGCCGCTTACTATAATTTGTCAAGGTTAGAATTTGCAACTTTTAATTTTACTGACGCAGAAAATTATGCCGCACGGGCCGCAGAATTATATCCTAAGAACAAATATTATTTAGAGCTATACGCCGACGTGCTTTCTTTGAACAAAAAACCCAAAAAAGCCATTGGGATTTATGAAAATTTAGCGAAGCTTTTTAAAGGGAGTTCAGACACCTATCGTTACAAGATGTACAAGCTGTATGCTGAGTTGAAAGAGTATAAAAAAGCATACGAAACATTAGAGTCGCTTGAAGCAAATTGGGGCATTAGCCCTGAGATTAGCATGCAAAAAGTAGAGTTGTTACTTAAACAGAAGAAGGGTGAAGAAGCGGTGAATGAAGTTCAAAAGTTAATTGCCGAAGAGCCAAGTAATCCTGACTATAAGGAAAAGTTGGCAAGTCTTTATGATCGTTTAGGGAAAAAGGAGAAAGCAAAAGAAGTTTACGAACAGTTGATTGCGGATGCGCCCAATAATGCTAAGTTACTCATGCAGTCATCAACTTATTATCTGCGCAATAATGATACGGTTGGTTTTCAAAAAGTAATAAAGAAAATTGTGAGCAATCCTAAAATTGACAAGGAGATACGAATGAGTATGTTACTTCCTTTGATTGAGCTGAACAAGGATTCACTTTACATTCAAAATGAAATTTTGCCTATGGTCAAGTCCATGAAAATGGAAGATGAGAAGGACAGCGAAACGAATAAATTATATGCCGATATTTTATATAGTGCCGGTCAATATAAAGAAGCGGCCAATGCTTATAGCAAATATTTAGAAACGGATAGGTCAAAGTTTGCCGTTTGGTTCAACTTAATGTTGTGTCATTCTAGTTTGAATCAATTGGACAGTGTGATTTCTGTGGCGGAGTCCTCTTTTGATTACTTTCCGAATAATGCGTTTACCCACTATTTTAAGGGCACGGCACATTATCAAAAAAAGGAATTTAAGTCGAGTATTTCTTCGCTTCAAAGCGCCATAGAGTTAGAACCCAATCGTGATTTAAAAGCTCAGATATTTTCTATGATGGGCGATGCTCACCACAGTTTAGAAGAGTATCAAGAGGCTGATAAAAACTTTGATGCCTCCTTACGAATAAAAGAAGATGCTTCTACCTTGAATAACTATGCCTACTATCTCTCGCTGCGAAATGAAAGGCTGGAAGACGCTTTAAAAATGTCAGGCAGGTCTTTACAGCTAATGCCAGACACCAAGGTGTTTTTAGATACCTATGGCTGGATTTTGTATAAACAAGGTAATTATAAAAAAGCAAAAGGGTATATTGAAAAAGCAATCGAAGGAGAAGGAGATGCAGATGTATTAGAACATCTGGGCGATATTTATTATAAACTGAACGAGCCCCAAAAAGCTCAAGACTATTGGCAACGAGCTAAAAAAGTAGGTGGTGGCGGATCAGATCAGTTGGATAAAAAAATCCAGAACGGTACTTTGTATGAGTAGGATTGGGGTACTTATATTTTTTTGTGTCTTCGGATTTAGTAGTTGTAAGTTCGTGCCTTTCTTTATCTCGCAAGAAAAGAAGGTAGAACGCCAAGAAAATAAGATAAATCGCCTAGAAAAAAAACGTAAAAAGGCGCAATACAAATTGGACGTTGCCAAAGGAAAGGGAAAACGTAAACTCAAAAAATTAGAAAAAATTGAAAGTCAATTGCCGGGAGATAGTTTAGTAGTCGGCCTAGACTCTGCCTCGCTAGCGGAGGATAAAAAAGAGGTAGAAGCGGTGAACTTATTAAAAGGAAAGCAAGTTCAGGCGCTAAAGGTTATTGAAGAGAATGAAATTAAATTCAAAACCGCAAAAATCAAGACCAAAATTAAGTTTATCTCCGGAACTCAGAAACAGTCTTTTAATGCTCAGTTTCGACTAGATCATAATAAGGCGATTTGGGTAGATATTTCTGCAGTGGGTATTTCAGTAGCTCGAGCACTGCTTACACCGAAGCGTGTACAAGCAATGAATAGAATCAATAAAGTGTATTACGACTATACCTTTGATGAAATTAAAAAACTTATCAATGTTGATTTAGATTTTAATACACTACAGGATATTATCATTGGTAATGCTATAGGGAGTCAAGGGGAAGTTTTCGAGTTTACTGATTTTGGAGGAACATTTAATATAGGATTGCGAGACACAGAATTTTTAAATCGCCTTACTTACAATCGAAGTGACTCAACGTTGCGGCAAATACAGTTACAAGTTTTCAGAGGAAGTTATGCAAGTAACATTCTAGGAATGCTAGGAGAATATAAAAAACAATTAGGACGTTACATTGCTACTAAACGAGTCTTTAATATTGAAGATTCTAAAGGAAAGCTGAGCTTAGAAATGAATATCCAAAAGGTGGATTTCGACGATGAATATCGTATGCCTTACACTATTCCGCCTTCTTATAAAAAAGCAGATGATGCCAGAAAAGAATAACTTTTACTTTTTGACAAGCGCTTCCTGTACCTCTAAGCTAGTAGCATGAATCAATACTTTTTTATAAACGTTGCGCTCTAAATGATAGGCCGCTCTTGAGCAGCACTCACTTGCGTTTTCGCAATGTTGCGCCTCTAGTCCTTTACTAATTAATCCCTTGACCAATCGAACCTCAGTCTCTGTAAGTGACCAAGAGCTTTTCGGTAGGTGCAACACTCGGAGACTTTGTTCAAAAACACGAACCGTGTACAAAAAGAAATTTTTCAATTCTTCTTTTCCCATTTTGTCACTGTCTTTGAGCCAGTTATGGAGAAGGGCCCCATTGCTCGTGTATAAAGCGTTCAACCAATTTCGGAGGTGCTGAAAATAGGCAGTATCATCATTTTCAATAAGTTGTTGCGCTTTATGAAAATTGCCTTCCGATTGGACTGCAATTGAAAGTGCTTTTTCGCTAGCGACTCCTCTTGCTTCCAGCTTGGCCTGAATACTTTCTTTAGAAATGGGAGGGAGTGCGAAATGCTGGGTACGAGACAAAATAGTTCCAAGAATTTTATTCGTGTTTTCTGCTATAAAAATGATATACGTATTTTTTGGCGGTTCTTCAATGAGCTTTAGCAGACGATTTCCTTCCTTGCCCAAATACTCGGCATACCAAACAATTAGAATTTTTGCTCCTCCCAAAATAGATTTTAACATGAGTTTACTGCTAATAATTTTACATTCTTCGGCAGAAATGTTTCCTTGTTTGTTTTCTGAAGTCAGGCTTTGAATCCAAGAAGCTGCTGAGCCGTATGGATTGGTATTTATAAATTCTCGGAACTCAAGAATGAAATCATTGGTTGTATATTTTCGGTCGCTTTTTTTATTAAAAACGGGAAAGGTTAAGAACAAGTCTGGATGCGTTAGGCGGTCCACAGATAGGCAAGAGTTGCAATCATTGCAAGCCTTTGCATTGTCGGTTTTGTTAGAACAAAGTATGTATTTGACCAATGATAAAGCCAATGGCATAGCGCCTCCGCCTTCTTGACTCGTAAAAAGCATGGCGTGAGGCAAACGTGTTTCCTCAGCAAGTGAGGAGAGTTTTTCTAAGAGTTTATGTTCAGTGGCGGCTTGCAATTCAACTTATTTGATATTACAATATTATACAATATTCGCTGGTATTCTTAGTGAGCGCTTCACTTATTTGCACTGAGCATTCCGCTTGCTTTTGATTATATTTGTTCTACAATTTTATTATTGATGTCTAATTTTTATACGATCGAAGAGGGTAAAGTTTTATTGAACAAAACGAAATGGTTTAAGCAGCGAGAAATTGCTCAGGTGGATGAAACTACGCAAGAAACTGTTTTAGAAACTTTGAATTTAAAATTTGAGGATATTCTCAAAGAGTGGTCAGAGTTTAAGGCTCTCCTGGCGGAAGAAAAGGAAATTACTCGTTTGGCTGGAAAGTTGTCTAGAAAAAAATCATATTTCAGCAAGGCGAAAGCCATTGGTGATTATGATAAGATTTATGTAGAAATTTTAGAGGCGGAGAAAAAAATAGAAGAACGAGTCAATGAAGTAGTAAAAGTAAAAAATGAGCTTTGTGAAAAACTGGCTGCGGTAACTGCTTCGGATCCTTCCACTGGCGATGGGAAAGGATGGAAAGAAGCTACCGCACAAATGACGGCCATTCGCAAGGAGTTTGGAGACTTGCCTCAGGTTCCTCATCCTGATGATGAAAATTTAAAAAAGAAACTGGAAGAACTCATTAATGAGTTTTTTATTAAGAAATCAGAACACCATAAGGAGTTTGAAAAAGACTTGATGGTCAACCTTTCAAAAAAACTGGAACTGTGCGAACGCGCAGAAGGTATAAAGGAAAGTGAGGATTGGAGAAAAACTACGGAAACCTACAGTCAATTATTTGAGTTGTGGAAAGCAGTGGGTCCTGTACCGCGCCATAAAAGTGAAGAGCTTTGGATGCGATATAACGCCGCTAAAGATTATTTCTATGCTCGCAAGCAAAAATTCTATGACGAGTTAATTGAAAACTTAGAGTCGAATCTGCGGGATAAAGAAGCTTTGATTACTCAGGCCGAAGCAATTAAGGAAAGTACGGACTGGAATAAAACGTCTGAGAAAATGAATGAGTTAATGGATGCTTGGAAAAAAACAGGCGGAGTGGGTAAGGATAAAAGCGATGATGTTTGGAACCGATTCAATGAAGCTCGAAATCATTTTTTTACTAATAAGAAAAATCATTTTGCTAAACGGAAAGTAGAGTTAGATGACAACCTCGCGAAAAGAGTCGCCATTGCACAGCGCGCCGAAGAATTAAAGGAAACCAAAGATTTTGAGCAGGGCACCAAAGAGTTTGGTGAATTAATGACGGAGTGGAAGGCCATTGGATATGCTCCTAGAAAGCAATCCAACGAACAATGGGAAATTTTCATTAATGCCAAAAAATATTTTTACGAAAGAAAAGATGCTGTTCGAGATTCAGAACGAGTCGATATTATGGCTGACTTAAATGATAAGATTGGAAGAAATATTGGTTTTATCAACAAGCTAAAAAAAGAACTGGACACCGAACAGAGTGTGTTGGATGATGCCAAGATTCGGTTAGAGAATATTGCCCCAAGCGCAAATGCTTTTGAAACCGAAGAGCGATACAATAAAATAGTAAAAGAAGCAGAAGAGAATGTTGCGAAAGTGCAAGAAAAGATTGATGGAGTTCAGGCAAAAATTGATGTAGACAAAAAGGAAAGGGGCCGCTTATACTATCATCAAAAAAGAGCGGAAGAACGTAATCCAGAGTTAATTAAAGAGCGAGAAGCCAAGGAAGCGGCTCGAAAAGAGGAATGGGAAAAAAGAAGAAAAGAAAATAAGTCAAGAGGAGGAGGCCAGCGACGTTCAGGCGGCAGTAACTCAAGTGGACATAAGCCAACTGAAACCTTATTGGGCGCCAAATTAAAAGGTTTAAACTTTGACGGACTGGACGATTAAATTTTGTCCTTGTCGATTATCTTTCTAAAAAAAAGAATTACCTTTCGACCACCTTATTATAAAAAATGGATAAACAAATTTTTGATCAAATAGAAGAATTAGAGCATGAACAAGTTGTGCTTTGTCACGATAAACATACTGGCCTGAATGCCATAATTGCCATACACGATACCACGCTTGGCCCAGCTCTAGGAGGTACGCGTATGTGGAATTACGCCACAAAAGGTGCTGGCATAACAGATGCACTTCGTCTTTCGCGTGGAATGACGTACAAAGCTGCGATTTCCGGCTTAAACCTCGGAGGAGGTAAAGCAGTTATCATCGGAGACCCAGCCACTAAAAGTGAAGCACTTTGGCGGCGTTACGGAAAGTTTGTAAACTCACTAGGAGGAAAATATATCACAGCCGAGGACGTAAACACGAGTACCAAAGACATGGAATACATTCATATGGAAACTAAGCATGTGACTGGAATCCCAAAGTATATGGGCGGTAGTGGAGATCCTTCTCCTTTCACTGCATACGGGACGTTTGTGGGTATCAAGGCTTGTGCCCATCGGAAATGGGGTAGTGACTCGTTGAGTGGTAAAAAAGTATTAGTTCAAGGGGTTGGCCATGTAGGGCAATACTTGGTGGAACATTTGACAAAGGCAGGAGCCGAGGTTCTAATTTCTGACATAGATCAGAAGAAGCTCAAAGAAACAGTTGACGCGTACGGTTCTAAAGTAATACATCCAGCTGAAATTTTTAATGTGGATATGGACATCTATGCTCCTTGCGCCCTAGGTGCAACTATTAACGATGAAAGTATTCCGCAGTTAAAATGTGAAATCATCGCAGGTGCGGCTAACAATCAATTGAAAAATGAAGAGCAACATGGGAAAGCGATAAGAGAAAAGGACATTCTGTACGCTCCGGATTTTCTAATCAATGCGGGTGGACTAATGAATGTGGCAGCGGAAGCCTATAAAATGTATAACCAAGAAAAGGTAACGGCTGACGTAGAAGAAATTTATAGTAGAATGCACATGATTTTTGATAAAGCGAATAATGAGGAGCTAACCAATCAAGCGGCTGCTATTAAAATGGCTGAAGAGCGCATTGACGCAGTGGGTAGAATAAACGCCGTGCTCTAAAAAAAATGAAGAGAAATGTAAATAAAAAAAGTCAACACTCCTTATTGTGTTGACTTTTTTATGTTTGAACTTATTGAATTATTCGCTGCCTTCTTCAACATTTACAGTTAAAATATCTTTGTCAAAAAGATATAATCCTGATTTCTCGTCACCGATTAATTCTAGTTTGTCTAATAAAGTTCTTGCCAAAGCCTCCTCTTCAATTTGCTCGGCCACGTACCATTGAAGAAAATTGTGAGTCGTATAATCTTTTTCTTGAAGAGAAAGGTCTACCAAGTCATTAATGCTTTTTGAAACATGCATTTCGTGCTCTAATAAGCTTTTAAACGCATGATTGATTGAGGGATAGGTTGTCATAGGCTGCTCTAGCGCTGGGATAGAAGCAAATCCACCTCTGTCGTTTATAAAATGTATGAGTTTTAGCATGTGCTCACGTTCTTCATCACTATGGCGATAAAAGAAAGCCGTTACATTATCAATTCCTGGTTGAATCTCAGCCCAGCTAGCCATTGCCAAATATACTTGCGAGGATTGCGCTTCGATTCTTACTTGCTCATTAAGAGCGTCCTTCATTTTTTGAGATAGCATATTTATTATTGTTTTATGCAAAGATAATTCATAAATCTGCTACGGTTTCAATTAATAATTTAGATTTCGTTTGCACTCAAAAAAAGCCGGCACCGGCCGACTTTTTACATTTCTAAACATCAAAATTATTAGTGCTGATGCTTATGAGGAAGTTTTATAAAATCGTCAACGGCAATTTGCTTTTCCTCTGTGTTTAGTTTCTCTGCTAAAAAGTCAAATACTTTGGTACTCAATACCTGGCGGTATGTTTTTTCGTAGGTGTCGCGGTCTTGCATTTGTTTATCAATAAACTGTTGCACCCAGTCGGCGCCTTCATCAAACGCTTGACCACCGAAGTATTGCTGAAGTTGGGCTTTTACGGCTGTTTCAATTTCTTCTTTTGTTACGTCAATATCATTGTCCTCCACGATTTTTTTCATAATGAGCTCCCAGCGAATGCCATGACTAAAGCTATCATAAGCCGCTTCTACTTCCTCAATCGTGTTGTACTTATCTTCTGAAACGAGTAACCAACGCTTTAAGAATTCATCAGGCAAATCAAACTTTGTTTCATGAATAAAACGTTCATATATCTCGTTATGCAAAAATATTTTTGATTGACTGCTCCAATAGCTTTCAATATCACTCTTCACAGTAGCTCTAAATTCATCTTCTGTTTTTAGTTCTTTGTTTGGATAAATTTTATTGAAGAACTCCTCATTAATTTCAGGCTTCTCTATTAATCCGATTTGAGTAATTTTAATATCAAATTTCTTCTCTTTATTATTTTCATCAGCTGGGTCAAGTCCCATGTCTTTAAGTATGGCGGGCAGTACGTCATCCTTAATTGCATCTCCCATTTTCATGCTTAGTACAAAGTCTACTTTTTTACCTTTTAGCTCTTTTTGTGCCATGGGTGTGAAGTATTTCAACAAAAGCGAATTGTCTTTCGCTTCGGAATCTTCTATGCCATGTTCCGTTATGCTTACGTTCAATACATTTTCTTCTACCGTGATTTCTTCTACATCTTTAGTTTCTCCTGCTTTGTATCTGAAGCGATCTACTTCTTCAGTTACCATTTCATCTGTTACGATTACGCTGTGAAGCGGCCATTTTTCTTTGCCATCTAAAAGGGCAAGTTTTATCTCTGGTACAGCGGCATACTCATATTCAAAAACATATTCTTCTTGACTATTCATGTCAAGTTTTAGTTGCTCTTGTGATTTGGCAGGTAAGGGCCGTGCCAAAAATTCAATCTTATTTTCTAAGAGGTATTTTTCTAGTTCCATCCCAGAAAGGCGAATAATTTCTTCTTGGAAAATGCCTGGGCCGTACATTTTTTTTAGCATCCCTGCCGGTACCATTCCTTTCCGAAATCCTGGAAGGTTGGCAGATTTCGCTTGTTTTTTTAAGCTAGAATTAAAAGCCGGGGCATAGTCATCTTTGGTGATAGTGATGCCAATTTTTTCATGAAGCGTTCCGATGTTTTCTTGTGCTACTGTTGCCATAATAATCTGTTTTTCTACCAAAAAAACAAAGTCATACTTCGACTAGCTCAGTATGACGTTGTTTTGTTTGTGTGCGGGTGAAGGGACTCGAACCCCCATGCCGTGAAGCACTAGATCCTAAGTCTAGCGTGTCTACCAATTTCACCACACCCGCGTTTTTTCAAGC
>CAZTCQ010000065.1:0-15815 GCA_964612525.1 uncultured Chitinophagaceae bacterium
TGAACTAGCAGAGGTTACTAGTCGGAATTGTGATACTTTTTTTGATTTGTAAAAAAGTATTTTTATTTTTAGCTAAACTTTTAATAGAAATGATTAATCATACTAATATCATTGGGCCGAAAGACAACGGAGGAGACGAATCTGACGTTCAAACGGAAATTAAGGACATCAATGTTGGGGAGCAGAGGTTTCTAGGACCGAAAGATGGAGGAGGAGATGATGAAGACACGGTGATAAAAGGTGGAGACTAAAAAACAATTATTACCATCCCAATTATTACATAGCAAAAAAGAAAAAAAGAAAACCTTAAACTCCATTTATAAAGTTTTATTCTCAAAGAGTTCTTCTTTTTGTAAGAATTAATTCGCCCATGATATCGCAAAACTTGATGATAGAAATAAACTTTAATTTTTTGTTCATGAGTATAATTATCGCCACCAACATCCCCCGAAAAATCTAACTCATTTTTTAAAGCATCGCTTGGAGCTGTACCTTTCAGAACATTCTTTCTGGGAAAAATAATAAATATTATCAATACAAATACTGCCAATATTGCAATCATTAGAAATCCTAAGTACACTTTCAAACCTTCAAGTTCATAATTCGAAATAAAATTGGCAAACCATGCAATTACAGCTGTGTTAGCGGCAATCATTTGAATGGAACGATTTGTAATGGATTCTGATTGAGCAGCAAATTCAGAATACCTTTCTTTTGCCTCTGTATACATATCCTTGTAGGATTCTAGCGGTATCAAATCCCAGTTATCTAAATCTTCAAGCATGACTTAAAGTTAGATAAAAAAGAGGAGGATAAGGGATTCGAACCCTTGAAACTATTGCTAGTTTATACGCTTTCCAGGCGTACCTCTTCAGCCACTCGAGCAATCCTCCTTTTTGAGTTGGCAAATGTAACTTTTAATATGTCAAAATAAAAAATTGGCATCCCAATAGCTATCGGGACATCAAATAACAGAATTGTGCTTACATTTGCCTATGGCTATAAAACCAAAAATCGCACAGGAAGGGTTAACCTTTGATGATGTGCTTCTCCTACCCGCTCTATCGCAGGTTCTTCCCCGAGAAGTCATTACACAAACGCAACTTACTAAAAGGCTAAAAATCAATATTCCATTGATTTCGGCGGCTATGGATACCGTGACTGAAACGCAGTTGGCTATCGCCATTGCTCGGGAAGGTGGCATTGGTATGATTCATAAAAACATGAGCATCGAGCAACAAGCCAAGCAAGTGCGCAAAGTAAAACGAAGTGAAAGCGGTCTGATTTTAGATCCGATTACTCTGACAAAGGATGCGACCATTGGAGATGCCTTTCGTTTGATGAAAGAAAATAAAATTGGCGGTATTCCTATCGTAGATAATAAAAATATTCTGGTGGGCATGCTCACGAATCGCGACTTACGTTTTGAAAAAAACATGAAGAAAAAAGTGAGTGAGGTAATGACAACCGAAAACTTAATCACGGCTAAAAAAGGGACTGATTTACGTAAAGCTGAAAAAATTCTTCAAAATCATAAAATTGAAAAACTACCGATTGTTGATGCTAAGAATAAGCTGATTGGTCTAATTACCTTCCGTGATATTTTACAATATAAAAGTCACCCAAACGCAAGCAAGGACAAACATGGTCGTTTACTAGTGGGAGCCGCTGTAGGTATTACCGCCGATATACTTGATCGTGTAAAAGCACTTGTTGAGGCTGGAGTTGATGTAATTACGCTGGATAGTGCTCATGGTCACTCCAAAGGTGTACTAGATGCAGTTAAGTTGGTAAAAAAGAATTTTAAACCCCTTCAATTAATTGCAGGGAATGTTGCCACGGCTTCTGGTGCTAAGGCCCTAGAAACTGCTGGAGCCGATGCGGTAAAAGTAGGAATTGGACCAGGATCTATTTGTACGACGCGGATTGTAGCGGGTGTAGGTGTCCCACAGTTAACGGCCGTTATGAACTGTGCGAAAGCAGTAAAAATTCCTGTAATTGCTGATGGCGGCATTCGCTATACGGGCGATATGGTAAAGGCATTAGCGGCTGGTGCTAGTACGGTTATGGCGGGTAGCGTTTTTGCCGGCGTAGAAGAAAGTCCGGGGGACACAATTATATATGAAGGACGAAAATTCAAATCATACCGTGGCATGGGTAGTATCACTGCCATGGAGCATGGAAGTAAGGACCGTTATTTCCAAGATGTGGAAGACGATATTAAAAAATTAGTCCCAGAGGGTATTGAAGGTCGTGTGCCATTCAAAGGTAATTTGAACGAAGTCGTGCATCAGTTTATTGGAGGTCTAAGAGCCGGAATGGGTTATTGCGGTGCTAAGGATATTAAAACCTTGCACAAAGCACAGTTCATAAAAATAACTAATGCTGGGATGAACGAAAGTCATGCACACGACGTGACCATTACTCGTGAAGCTCCAAACTATTCCCGATAAGAATATGCGTTGGTTTCGTTTCAATCTTCTAATTTTTTTACTTTGCTTTTCGTTACTAGGACGAGCACAGGACTCTATTTCCTTCAAGGCAGATAACGGAATTCGAATTAGCTTATTGACCTGTGGCCCTGGCTTGGATTTATATTCTGGTTTTGGTCATAGTGGCGTGAGGGTGATTGACAGCACAGTGCCTTATGACGCAGTTTATAACTACGGTACCTTTGATTTTGGAGATCCGAATTTTTATTCAAAGTTTACCAGAGGTAAACTTTTGTATTACGTAAATAAAGAAAGTTTTAGAAATTTCATTTATACCTATCAAGTAGAAACGCGATCGGTTTATGAACAGGTACTAGACCTTTCACCTACCGAAGAAAATCAAGTTTTAAATTACCTGGACAGCAATGCACAGGAGGAAAATAAATACTACAAATATGATTTCTTGTATGACAATTGTGCCACGCGGCAATTAGAAATTTTTAAGAACTTATTTGGAGAAGGTTTTCAAGTAGGCAAGGCCATTGAACCAAAATCTCAAACATTTAGAAACTTTACGAATGACTATTTAAAAAATAATCACTGGACCCGCTTTGGTATTAATCTTTTATTGAGTACCCCAGTTGATAAAAGAATGAGCAACGAGGAAGCTATGTTTCTGCCCGATTATTTAATGAAAGGATTTCGCGATGCTACTTTAAACGGCAAGCCCATCGTCGCACAAACAGTAGAAATCCTGCCAGAGAAATTAGACTTTAGCCCTAAACCGAATCAAGCAAAAATGTTTATGTGGCTTTTTGGCTTACTCGTTTTTTTATTATGGCTGAAAGCTCGTGACAAAATGATTTATTTTGACACCTTCTTTTTTCTTATTCTCGGAATGTTGGGATGCTTTATGCTATTTATGTGGTTTGGTACTGACCATCAGTCTTGTAGTTGGAATCGAAATTTATTTTGGGCTCTGCCCACTCATCTTGCTTTTGCTTTTCTTATTCCACGAAAACATAAGTGGATTCAGCCCTATGCTCGAATAGCTTTTTACGTACTACTCATTGCCTTAGTCTGGAATCTTTGGGCAGCCCAAACTTATATTGAGGAAATCTCTCCGTTGATTATTATACTACTCTGGCGCTTGAACTATTACAAACGGGATCCTGAAAAAAACAAAATGTACGCAAACCTTCAAAGCATTTTTTCTCAATTTCAAGGTGCTAGAAAAAGATAAGCTTGTGCGCGGAGTGATTTTTTTTAAAATTCAGGGCCAATTTATCTTAAAACCCTAACAATACTTTACCGTCTTCACATTGAACAAGCTAAAAAAACATACTATTTTTAAGAATGTACGCTTTAAGATTTCCAGATGACATTTTAGAGACAAATCGTTCGTAACTTTACTTCCATGAGAAAGCTTCTCATTTTTATACTATTACTTGGCTTTTCGTTAGACGGAACAGCATCCCACGTTGTGGGTGGAGACCTTACGTATTCTTGTCTGGGCAATAATCAATATCGCTTCACGCTGGTTGTATATCGTGATTGTCGCCCTCCAAATATTGGCGGTGGCAACCCGCCTGCCCTTCTTTCGGACAACCCGGCTTACATCACCATTTTTGATGGGAATGGAAATTTTGTACGTTTTGATTCTGTGGGTGCTAATACGCTAAACGGCAGACTTGTACCAGTAGAATTTAATAATGAATGTATCAAAGATGTTCCACCGAAATGTCTAAACGCTTTAGAATTTGTGTTTGATCGCACGCTTCCTCCCAACGCAACAGGTTACAATATAGTGATGCAACGTTGCTGCAGAAATGGAGCAACCTTGAATATTCAAAATGGTGGCGCAACCGGTGCGTCAATTTACTGTACCATTCCGCCGAATGATGTCGGATGCAATAATTCCGCCGTTTTTACCAATGCTCCTCCACAAATTATTTGTATCAACAATCCTATCAATTTTGACAACTCTGCCACAGATGCTGACGGTGATTCTCTGAGCTATGAGTTTTGTCCGGCAGTGCGAGGTGCCAGTCAGCAAAATCCAAAACCAATCAATACCACAAGTTCGCCTCCCTTTCCTCCTGTCAGCTACAGAGGTGGATTTTCGGCGACTAACCCTATAGCGGCTAATCCTTCTTTGGCCATTGATCCTAGAACGGGAATTATTACGGGAACGCCCACCTTACAGGGAATATTTGCTATTACAATTTGCTGCCACGAATGGCGCAACGGAGTTCGAATCAACACCATTCGAAGAGACTTTCAGGTAGATATCACAAATTGCTCAAAAGCGGTTATTGCCGACATTCCTATCCTTTCTCAAGAACCTAATACGTATGTAATCAATTGTAAAAATCTCACGGTTCCTTTTCAAAACACGAGTAGAGGAGGGTTTAGTTATGATTGGGATTTTGGTGTTCCTGGAACTAATACCGACAAATCAACCCAACAAAATCCAACTTTTACTTATCCTGACACGGGAACCTATATTGTAAAATTAATTGTTAACCCAGGAACAACTTGTCCTGACAGTGTACAGCGAATTGTAAAAGTGTACCCAACTTTTGAAGCAGACTTTTCTTTTTCTGGTGATTTATGTCCGAATGCTCCGATAAGCTTTGTCGATGAAAGTAGCTCAACTAATTTTCCAGTCAATTTTTGGCAGTGGAATTTTGGTGATGGATCAACAGCCAATCAACAAAATGTTGTCAATAATTTTCCGAACACGGGTCAAGACTTTAGAGTTAGACTCATATCAGGCAATACTAGAGGTTGCCGAGACACCGCCACACAAACTTTACAAATTCCTAAAGTAGAATTGAATGCAGGAAATGACACCGTAGTCTTGCGAGATGAATTTGTACAACTAAATGCAAGTGGTACTTCCACCTATACTTGGACACCACCTGATTTTTTAGATAATCCAAACGTCAGCAACCCAATAGGATTTTACCCCGACACGGGAAGATACCGATACATTGTTACAGGCTCAACGGGCGAAGGCTGTTCTGATCAGGATACTATGACGGTCATTGTATCAGAGCGAGCTTACATTTTCGTACCTAACGCATTTAGTCCGAACGGAGATGGGAATAATGATGTACTTCGAATCCGAAGTTCAGGTTTTAGAAAAATTAATCATTTTAGAATTTTTAATAGATGGGGGCAAAAGGTATTTGAGACTAACAACTATTATGAAGGTTGGGATGGAACCATTGGCAACACTAAACAGCAAACAAGCACATTTTTTTGGGTCATCAATGCCATTGATTTGAACAATAATGAACAAGTCTTTCGAGGAGACGTCACCTTAATCAGATAATTTTATTGGAATGAAAAAAACTATTTTTATTACGGGTGCCACTAGTGGCATCGGAAAAAGTACGGCTTATTTATTCGCCAGAAACGGATACAATTTAATTCTTACTGGCCGAAGAAGTGAGAGATTAGAAACTATTAAAGCAGACTTAGAAAACACATTTTCTTGCGATGTGCAAACCCTGAGCTTCGATGTTCGGAACAAAGAAGAAGTTGCGAAGGCCATTGATGAAATTGATGGTGACCGATTCCCAACGATTGACATTTTAGTAAATAATGCTGGACTAGCCAGCGGACTAAATAAAATAGACCAAGGTGAATTCTCAGACTGGGACGTAATGATTGATACGAACGTGAAAGGCCTCTTATATGTGAGTCGTACTTTAATGCCAATATTAAAAAGTCAAAAAAGTGCTCATATTGTAAATATTGGTTCAACGGCTGGTAAAAATGTTTATCAAAACGGAAATGTGTATTGCGCCACCAAACATGCCGTGGATGCACTTTCGCAATCCATGCGTATTGAACTATTACCCTTTGGCATTAAGGTTACCTCGATAAACCCGGGTGCTTGCGAAACAGAATTTTCGGAAGTCCGATTTAAAGGTGATAAAGACCGAGCCAAAAAAGTGTATCAAGATTTTGACCCGTTAACCCCAGAGGATGTGGCGGATACCATCCTATATTGTGCCTCACTTCCCAAGCACGTTTGTATCAATGATCTCACGTTAACTTGTCTTACTCAAGCCAACGCAAACTATAACATTAAAAAATCAGAGTTAAAATAATGAGTTTATCAAAAATTTCTAATGATGAGTTGTCGAGTTTTTTGTCAACTTATCCATTACTAATAGACACACGCCCAACCGCTGAATTTGCTGATGGCTATTTGAAAGGTGCTATTAATGTTGTACTCAATTCAAATTTTGATGCCCGAGCCTCTTATTTTTCCGACAAGCATGAAGAAATCATATTAGTCGCGCGAGAAGAAGATTTTGAAAGCCTAAAAGAGTTGATAAGCGATGATTTAATTGCGAAATCAAAAGGAGTTGTCCTGTCTGAAAAAGAAAGTTGGTTGGACAAAAAGCTCCCCATGGACATGATAATCAATGTTGATCCCTATGAGTTAAATTTAGACTTAAAGCATGATGCCAAGGCGATTGTCCTGGACGTGCGCACAGGGCAGCAATTTGATGAAGAGCATATAGTAGGCGCGGTAAATATGCAAATGAATGACTTTAAAGACAGTGCAAAAATTGGACTCTTAGATGAAAACAGCAACCTCTACTTACATTGTAATGGGGGAACACGAAGCGTTTTACTTACCTCTGTTCTAAAACGAGAAGGGTTTCACAATGTGAGAAATATTGAAGGAGGATTCAAAGCAGTGCTTACCGATGGGAATATCCCCACTCACTCAAATAATAAGAAATCACAAAACTAGTTCATCCGTTCGTCCTAATGTAAATTTGCGTTTTATGTCAAAGCCAATTGAAATAGTCGATGAAGTCATCATCAAATTTGCGGGAGATAGTGGAGATGGGATTCAACTTGCTGGATCACAGTTTACCAATAACACAGCGCTCACCGGTAGTGATTTATCTACCTTTCCTGACTTCCCAGCCGAAATCCGAGCACCTCAAGGAACTTTGGCGGGCGTAAGCGGTTTTCAATTACGCTTCTCGTCCAAAGAAATTTTCACCCCAGGTGATACCTGCGACGTATTGGTGGCCATGAATGCAGCGGCCTTAAAAAGTAATTTGTCCTTTTTAAAGAAATCCGGGATTGTAATTGTCAACACCGCGGGTTTTGACGCCAAAAACCTAAGACTAGCCAATTATGCCGATGCTGAAAACCCATTGGAGGATGATTCGCTTTCGGGCTACAACGTGCATAAAATTGATATTACCAAAATGACTCGTGAAGCGCTAAAAGAAACGAGTCTTGGAATTAAAGAAAAAGATCGAGCTAAAAATATGTTCGTTCTCGGTTATCTATACTGGATGTATGATAGAAAAATGGATACCACCGAAAACTTCTTGAACTCAAAGTTTAAGAAAAAACCAGAAATACTAAAGGCCAATATTTCGGCCTTGAAAGCCGGATATAATTTTGGAATAACGGTAGAAGTATCTGCCCCGAGGTTTAATGTAGAAAAAGCAAACCTCCCTAAGGGTACCTATCGCAATATTCAAGGAAACACAGCCCTCTCCTACGGCCTTATAGCCGCTGCTCAAAAAGCAAAGGTTGACTTATTTCTTGGTAGCTACCCTATCACTCCGGCAAGTGATATTCTGCACGAACTGAGCAAGCATAAAAATTTTGGTGTTACCACCTTTCAGGCAGAGGATGAAATTGCTGCCATATCTTCGGCCATTGGCGCTTCTTATGGCGGAAAACTAGGAATAACTACCACTTCTGGGCCAGGAATGGCTTTAAAAGCCGAAGCCATGGGTTTGGCGACAATGCTTGAAATCCCATTGCTTATCATTGACATTCAGCGAGGCGGACCAAGCACTGGATTGCCCACTAAAACTGAGCAGAGCGATTTATTACAAGCGTTTTATGGTAGAAACGGAGAATGCCCAATGCCAATTTTGGCTACTAGCTCGCCATCTGATTGCTTCGAAACTGCTGTCGAAGCCTGTAGAATTGCTTTGCAACATATGACTCCCGTAATATTATTGAGTGATGGGTACATCGCGAATGGCTCTGAACCATGGAAGTTCCCTGCCGCAGCAGATGTAGCTCCGATAAAAACACAATTGGTCAATAATACCGACTCTATTGAGGAATATCTTCCTTATTTGCGAGACAAGAATCTAGTAAGAAGTTGGGCAATTCCTGGCATGAAAAACCTTGAACATCGCGTAGGAGGATTAGAAAAAGAAGACATAAGCGGTAATGTAAGTTATGACCCTGATAATCATGAGCATATGGTTAAAACACGTCAAGCCAAAGTAGATAAAATAGCTGATTTTATACCTGAAGTAAAATTTGCTCATGGTGATGAAAGTGATGAAATTTTAGTGCTAGGCTGGGGATCTACTTACGGTGTATCCTTTGCTGCGGTAGAGCAGCTCCGAAAAGAAGGACATAAAGTGGCCCAAATTCACCTTCGGCATATTCAACCATTTGCTAAAAACCTCGGTCAGCTTTTACAGTCTTTTGATAAAATAGTAGTCCCAGAACTAAACAATGGTCAATTGAGTAAAATAATACAATCTAGCTTCGCTATTGCCGTAACGCCTTATAATAAAATAAAAGGGGTGCCGATTACCCAAAATGAATTAGTTAGCTTTGTGTTAGGCTGTATTTCATAAAAAAATTACCTTCACGGCCTAGATGTTTGTTCAATTTCGATACCCAATAGTGCTTTCATTGATAACTATTTGTTTATCAACTGTTTCATGCTCTCTTTTTAGAGCAAATTCGACAGCTGAAAATAATTATGAAGAGTTCAAAGCTAATTTCCCGGAGGCCGCAGTTAATTTAGTAAAAGATAGTATCAAAATTATTTTTCCAAACAATTTATTGTTTGATGCGGGTTCAGCGAATCTAAAATCCTCTTTTTATCAAAAATTAGATAGATTTGCAGAGATAATTAATACCAATACCAAAACCAACCTTTTAATAACGGGTCATACGGACAATAGCGGCGACAGAACGGCTAATGTAAAATTGTCTTTAGATCGAGCAGAAAGCGTAAAGATGTATTTATTCAAACAAAAGGTCTCAATTAAGAGGTTATTTACCTGGGGACTTGGCGAAAAGAGCCCTCTGGCTCCCAATACTTCTGAGAAAGCGAAAAAACAAAACAGACGAGTTGAGTTTGTTGTCCTGTATAACCCAAAAAGAATTTAAAATGTCAACCCTATGAAGAATATTCTATTAATTTTTAGCTTAGTCATCGGCCTTTCGTCATGCTACCTTTACGATGGACCTACCCGTTCTGACGAAGACATGGTTGCGTGGGGCTATCCTGAATATGGTAATCGAAAAAACTCTAATGGTAATCCCTTCTATGGAAGCGGTAAGAGTAATTCTAACAGTAGTGACAGACAAACAAAGCAAATTATCATAACTCAAAAAATACCGTCTAAAGATTATTTAAGAAAAATGTCAGAAGATATAAAAAGAGCAGTCCCAAGTGCTCAAGTGAAATTGTTAATGGATACTTTAAAAGTTTTATTTCCTGACAATATTCGGTACGGTAATTCTGCAGTTTTGCCTACGGAAGACTTTACAATAGAGCTTGGAAAATTAGCGTCTCTCATTGTAAAATATGAGCAGACTAATGTTCTAGTCACTGGCCATACGGATCAAACGGGGAACGAAAAACAGAATAAGAGGCTATCAGATTTAAGGGCTAGTTATATAAAAGATGTACTCATCGCCAATTTAGCTCCCAGTGACAGAGTCAACTCGTGGGGCTTAGGGAGCAGTGCACCCATTGCTAGCGAACAAATCCCGGGTGGTAAAGAGAAAAACAGACGAGTAGAATTTATAATACTATCAACGATAGAAAATGATTCTGAGCTTTAGGCTAACAAACTTTTCAAAGCGTCAATCAATTCATCAACTTCTTTCTTAGTATTCCACTTGCTAAACGAAATCCTCAAGGGAACGCAGGCATCTTTTTGTATGAAGTTAATCACGTGACTTCCGCCTAAAGCACCACTTGAACAGGCGCTTCCCCCACTCACAGCAATCCCTTTAATATCAAGTGACATTTGTAGCATCTCCGTGTTTGAGGTATGAGGTAACAATACACTCAACACTCGAGATAGAGTATTTTCACAAACTGTACTTTTTTTAATGGCAGGAATACTTTTTAGTAACTCCTCCCAACAGTATTTTTTTAAGTTCAAGCAATGTGTGTTTTCAGATTCAATATCTTCCAACGATAATTCTAAGGCCCTAGCAAAACCAACTATTCCGGCAACATCCTCTGTTCCTGCTCTCATATTTCGTTCCTGACCACCGCCTAACAAAAAAGGTTCTATTTTTTTTGTCGAGCAGATATATAGCATCCCCTTACCCTTGGGGCCATGAAACTTGTGAGCAGAGGCACTAGCAAAATGTACAGGCAAGTCACTCAGTGATATATCAACATGCCCTACCGTTTGCACCATATCTGTATGAAAGAAAGCACCGTTCTCATCAACAATATTTCCAATTCGTTCAATATCGTTAATGATACCAATTTCATTGTTGGCATGCATAATACTCACCATCGTTTTGGCATCAGCAGCGCATTTTTCAATCAGAATTTTTAAATCCTCGTAATCCACCTCACCATTGGACTGATGTTTACAAAGATGAACTTGAACATCAAATTCTTCCCCAAGTTTTTCCGCTGTGTGCAAAGTAGCATGATGCTCAATAGGGGAAGTAATTATATGTTTACAGCCCAAATGTCTTACGGCTGCCTGTAAAACAGTGTTTGTACTTTCAGTACCACATGATGTAAAAAAAATCTCAGCTGGTTTAGCAACTAAGAGTTGTGCAACTTTTTTTCTTGACTCCTCTATGGCTAGCCTAGCACTTCGTCCCATACCGTGAATTGCCGATGGATTGCCATACACTTCTGTAAAATAAGGTAACATTTTTTCAAGAACACGTGGATCAAGCGCAGTGGTAGCTGCGTTATCTAAATAAACCATGTAAAACTATTAAGGTGCAAAAATAGGTTAGAATACTCTATTTGATTCTACGATACTCAAAGGTTGGAGTCCCCTTCATACCATTGTCATCATAGAAACTTAAAAACCTCAGCTTGAAGTACTGTTCGTTCTTAGTTTTAATGATATAGTTGTAATCCTGACGAATATGGTAAATCCCCAAATCAAAATCATAATACTTCCAATCAAATCCAATTATATCTCTATTTGAATGTAAATCACATTGATCCAAAATCTGTTCATCAATGTCATAGAATTCATGCAAAGAATCTTTGTAAACTTTTGTCTCTGGCTGGGTTAAGACTCCTGTAACTATATAAGGGAGGGGGGGGGACTGATCATGAAATGTATATCCATATCTAGTAAAAACTAAGTCCCAACTTTCCTTGATTGGTTCAACATCAGCTACCGTTTTACCTGTCTTAAAATTGAAGTAAGTGTATGTTCTTGTTTGATCTTTTTGAACTGAGCATTCAGCCGTGTTTTGAGTACCCAGTTTTTTAAATTCAAAATGGTAAGCCGTGCTGGTAACCGACTTAAATTTTATGGCATAGACAAATTCGTTGCTCTCACTCAGACGTATGAGGTATATCCTATCCCTACTGAGTGAATTTTGATTCCAATTACCAATGGCAGACTCCTCATGTCTTCCATTTGGATTATCCTGAATCCATTGTCGACCTTCATGATCGCTGCTGCCGACTTCATCAAAACTTGTTTTCTCCGTCTCTACCAAGGCCATACCTAATCCTCCATTAAGAAAGATCGCCTCGCCAGATTCATGACTCTCAAATGATAAATGCCAACTATCGACTTTGCCAGAATGTACAATTTTTGAGTTTTCTAAATCAAAATAAAATTGCGTACTATAATCGCTTCCCATTCGCAATGTACGGGCAGTAGCTTCACCTTGCATCGGTAATTCCATGGGCTCATCATCCTTCATACAGCTTGTAAAACCGATAAGCAGAAAAAAGCACAAAAACCAATGTAATCTCATTCGTACGCAAAGGTCGGACTGACTGTTTTGAAATGATTCAATAGACGTATAAATATTCTCATTGAACTGTCATCTTTTGTCTGTTTTGGCGTGCATTTGACATGCCTCAATCTTTGTTAATAAACCAAAGAAAAAACGCCCTAAATAGGGCGCTTCAATCTTACTTTGAGGTCTCGAGCGGATTTGAACCGCTGTACGAGCTTTTGCAGAGCTCTGCCTAACCACTCGGCCACGAGACCCTTTTTTGTTAGGTTGGCAAATGTAATAAATTTTAATTATTTCAGGGCAAATCAATTACGACAATCTTCAAAGGCCTTCTAATTTTGTGCAAGGTATCTTTGCTCAAAGCATTTTAAAAAAAACAATAGAAAATGTCAACTATAGGAGCATCAGAATTAATAATTACGCCTGCCGGTAGAGTTTACCATATTGACTTATTGCCGGAGGAGCTTGCGCAAACAGTTATTACAGTAGGTGACCCGGCAAGAGTCGCTGAAGTGGCAAAATACTTTGACTCAATAGACTCTCAGGCAAGTCATCGCGAATTTGTTTCTCAAACAGGACGCATTGGCTCCAAAAGAATCACCGTTCTATCAAGTGGTATTGGACCGGATAACATTGATATCACCTTAAATGAAATAGATGCGTGTGTCAATGTTGATTTTAAAACACGAACAATAAAAGCCAATCATACTCAGCTAGATATCATCCGATTAGGAACTTCGGGCAGCCTGCAATCAGACATTCCAGTAGATAGCCTAGTAGCGTCTAGTCATGGAATTGGCTTAGATAACCTTTTACATTATTATCAAATCGAATACTCAGAAGAAGAAAAATCTATGGCTGCATCTTTTCTTCAACATAGTCAATTGATTAATTCGCCCATTAAACCCTATGCGATTGAAGGAAGTAATGAATTACTGAAGCATTTCAATGACGATTATCATCAAGGAATCACGGTAACCTGTCCAGGGTTCTATGCTCCGCAAGGGCGAGTGGTTCGAGCCGATTTACAATTTCCAAATTTAGTAGATTCACTTTCAAGTTTTGAGTATAATGGAAGTAGAGTAACCAATTTTGAAATGGAAACCTCTGCTATTTTTGGACTCGGCAAAGTATTCGGGCATCGGTGCTTATCTATCAATACAATTATTGCCAATAGACAAGACAAAAGTTTTTCAAAAGATGCACGAGCCGCAGTAAAAAACATGATTAGTAAGTCCTTAGAAATTATTGAAAAAATATGATAGTACCCTTTAGCAAATATCAAGGTGCCGGTAATGATTTTATAATGATTGATGGTTTTCAATGTAAAGATTATAAAAAATTGACCGAGCCAAACATTTTAAAAATGTGTGATAGAAATTTTGGCATTGGCGCCGACGGCTTAATCATTTTAATTGCAAGTGACTCCTCAGATTTTGAAATGCTCTACTTCAACAGTGATGGAAAACCTAGCACAATGTGCGGCAATGGAGGACGGTGCGCAGTAGCTTTTGCAAAAAAAATAGGCCTCATAGAAAATAGCACAATTTTTTTGGCAGTCGATGGCCCACATGAAGCAAGTATTTCCGGTGGGCAGGTTTCTTTAGGCATGAAGGATGTGAGCGACATAAAAACTCATGAAACATTTTATAAATTAGATACAGGCTCTCCGCACTACGTAAGTTTTGTAGAAGATTTGGAAGATATTAATGTAAAACAAGAAGGAGCCCTCATTAGGAATAGTCCTCTATTTGAAGAAGAAGGGATTAATGTAAATTTCGTTCAGGAATTAGCAGAAGATCAACTATTTGTGCGTACTTATGAGCGCGGAGTAGAAGATGAGACCCTCAGCTGCGGTACGGGGGTAACTGCTTGTTCACTCGTACAAATGTTACGAACTCAGAAGAAAGAGATTAGAGTAAAGACATTGGGTGGCGAGCTTTCTGTAAAAGCAAAACAGGAAAGTATTTTTTTTACTGAAGTAAAACTCATTGGCCCTGCAACCTACGTATTTACTGGTCAATTTGAGATAAATGCCTAATTATAATTTACGAGCCTACGGTCTTTGGATAAACGAAGAAGCCGAGATTTTAGTTTCTCATGAACGCATGAGCGGCAGAGAATTTACTAAATTCCCGGGTGGCGGACTTGAAAAAGGCGAAGGCGCTCACGATTGTTTAATCCGAGAATGGAAAGAAGAACTCAATCTTGATATTATAATCCTGTCACACTTCTACACAACCGATTTTTTTCAAACCTCCGCCTTTCATGACGAATTTCAGTTGATTAGCATTTATTACAAAGTTCAACCCCGGAAGAATTATTCAGCAGACTTCTTAGAAAAAAGTAAATTTTCTTTTCAATCGGACAAAGAAGAATTCTTTGAATGGATACCCATAAAAGAAATAAATGAAGAACTTTTCACTTTCCCAATTGATAAAAAAGTAGCCAGCCTGTTACAATAAAAAAAGCTCGCCTCTTACAGAAGCGAGCTTGTGCTTTTTTTATCCTTACTTATAGATTTCCTCTACTAGCCTGCTCTCTTTCAATAGCTTCAAAAAGAGCTTTAAAATTTCCTTTACCGAAACTTTGAGCACCTTTTCGTTGAATAATTTCGAAAAACATTGTCGGTCTATCTTCAACAGGTTTTGTGAAAATCTGCAGCAAATAACCTTCGTTGTCACGGTCAATTAAAATTCCTAAATCTTTTAAAGGAGCTAAATCTTCATCAATCTCTCCTACTCTGTCTAAAATAGTTTCGTAATAAGAAGCTGGTATGTTTAAAAACTCTACACCGCGATTTTGAAGCGCCGTTACAGTCTCGATAATATTGTCAGTAGCTACCGCAATATGCTGCACCCCTTCTCCCTCATAAAAATCGAGATATTCTTCAATCTGAGATTTCTTTTTTCCTTCGGCCGGCTCATTGATTGGAAACTTAATATAACCATTTCCATTGCTCATCACTTTACTCATGAGCGCAGAATACTCAGTAGAAATATCTTCATCGTCAAAGCTCAAAATATTTTTAAAGCCCATCACATCTTCATAAAACTTCACCCATGGGTTCATTTGATTCCAATCAACATTTCCAACGCAATGATCAATATATTTTAATCCTACTGGTTCAGGATTGTAGCTACTCTCCCATTTTTCATAGCCCGGCATAAAGATTCCATTATAATTTTTTCGCTCTACAAAAATATGAACTGTTTCACCGTAAGTATGAATACCGCTCAGGCGCACCTCACCGTTCTCATCCGAAATCGTTGTAGGTTCCATATAGGATTTGCCACCACGCTTGGTAGTTTCTTCATGTGCGCGGTAAGCATCGTCCACCCAAAGCGCCAACACTTTTACGCCATCTCCATGTTTTTT
>CAZTCQ010000066.1:0-6463 GCA_964612525.1 uncultured Chitinophagaceae bacterium
GGCGGAGCCTTTGAAGGGATAGATAAAGTGATTGGTCGTCGGGTACAGACTTCTACTATTGGCTTTAAAAACAATGAAAATACTGAACTGAAAGAGAGCGAACTGATTCAACACGTAAACGCACAAGATCTTCGCAGCTTTGGTTTGATTCCTGAACTTTTGGGACGATTACCCGTAGTGACCTATTTAATGCCCTTAGATAAAAGTGCCTTAAAACGAATCCTAACTGAGCCGAGAAACGCTTTGGTGAAGCAGTATCAAAAACTAATGCAGTATGAAAATGCCGTAGTTGAGTTTACGGACGACGGATTAGATTATATCGTTCAAAAAGCAATTGATTTTAAACTCGGTGGACGAGGGCTACGCAGTATCTGCGAGTTAATCATGACTGATGCAATGTTTGACATTCCTAGTCGAAAAGGGAAAAAGAAAATCATTATTGATAAAAAATATGCTAGTGAACGGATTGAAAAATCTAAACTGGCTTACTTGAAGGTGGCCTAGAGTCACATGACAAGGACTAAATCTCCGTCTGAGCGTCTCGGAGGTCATGAATAGTATCCCCCCCTCCACAAGCCAAGTGAGCCATAATTCGTCATTTGGAATTTCTATAAAGGCCCTTGCTTTTAACGATAAGTCAACACTATCAAGACGATATATTCCTTATTTTTGACAAAATTTTTAAAACTTAAAACGAACAGAAAATGCAAGATTTGATAAACAAACTAACCGAAAAAGTAGGCTTAAATCCAGAACAAGCACAAGGAAGTGTAGAAACGGTAATGGAATTTGTAAAAGGTAAATTACCGGAAGGTTTAGCTGATAAAGTTGAAGATATGTTTGGCGGTGCAGAAGGTGAGAAAGTAGAGATGGGTGGCATCATGGATTCTATCGCAGGTTTATTTGGCGGCGCTGGTGATAAGGCAGCAGATGGTGCTGGCGATATTATGGACAATGTAAAAGATAAAGCGGGTGATTTGCTAGACGGCGCAACGGACAAATTAGATGATTTGGGTGACGTAGCAGGCGACATGGCTAAAGATGCTTTGGGTAAAATCAAAGGAATGTTTGGCGGCGACAAATAGTCTTTGATAAAATAATATTTTAGGAACCCACCCCAACATTGTTGGTGGTGGGTTTTTCTTTTATACGAATTGCATACATTCGTGTTTTAATTATGATCGAAGAGCGTAGCGTAAAAAAATTATTGATACCTGTTTTTGTGACAGTGTTCATTGATATGTTAGGAGCTACAATTGTGCTGCCTGTTTTAGCCCCTCTGCTGCTTGATTTCGTTAATGGGGTTATGCCTATTGATGTTTCATTGTTTAGCGAGGCGCAATTAATTTCTCTCAAAGAAAATCGAAACATAATCTATGGCTTATTGATAGCTATTTTTCCTTTGGCTCAGTTTTTTGGAGCACCCATTTTAGGCACTTGGGCCGATAAAGTCGGTAGGAAAAAAGTGCTCATTCTATCCCTGATAGGAACTTTTATTGGCTACGTTTTATTTTCATTTGGTGTTCATTATTCACTTATTTGGATGCTGTTTGTATCAAGAGCATTGGATGGTTTTACGGGTGGTAATATTTCTATTGCTTTCTCGGCTGTGAGTGATGTGAGCACGCCAGAGAACAAGGCAAAAAATTTCGGTTTAGTCAGCATGGCTTTTGGATTAGGATTTATTGTGGGTCCTGTAATTGGTGGGGTATTGTCTGATCAAGAAATTAGTTCTTATTTTTCTTTTGAAACGCCTTTTATTGTAGCGGCTGTTTTATGTCTTGTTAATATTTTTTTGGTAAGGAAATTCTTTTTCGAAACGCTGAAAGAGCCCAACAGCAAAGCCTTTTCAGTTTTTCAGGGATTCTCCAATATTGCTCGAGCCTTCAAGTCTGAATCTTTTCGTGTTTTATTCATCGTTAGTTTTCTGGGTATTTTTGGATTCAGTTTGTTCACGCAGTTTCTACAAGTATTCTTCATAGAAAAATTTAATTATTCTGTTTCGGATATTGGTTTCTTCTTTGCCTTAGTTGGAATTTGGATAGCCATAACCCAAGGTTTTTTATTGGGCAAAGTGCGGAAAAAATATAGCGAACACCAGATTGTACGCTTCGCGATTCCGGGTCTTGCGATGACATTGATGCTTTATGTTTTCCCCAATCACTCTTACGTTCTGTTCTTTTTAGCACCCTTCGTGGCCATTTTTCAAGGATTATACCGACCCAATTTACAAGCCATTATTTCCAACATTGCTTCTACCAAAGAGCAAGGAGAGATACTCGGAATCAATCAATCGGTTCAATCATTGGCAATGACCATCCCACCCATATTGGCAGGATTCATCGTATCCATGAATGTGCATTTGCCTATAATTTTAGCTTCCATCTTTACCTTCTTGGCATTTGTGGTTTTCTTTTTCTTTTATAAAAAATAAATTATGTCTATTCAACTTAAAAACTTTAGTACGCAGCCGCCAGCAGATTTTGATAAAAAAGAAGCGAAAGTAGCATTTAAAAAAATGCAGAAGCGACTGCGTGAATTGCAATATGTAATGAGGGCTCAGTCTAAGCATTCTTTGCTCATTGTTTTGCAAGGAATGGATGCTTCGGGTAAGGATGGCGCTGTGAAAAATATGTTTCGTTATGTAAGTCCTTCAGACGTAAAAGTAAAATCATGGAAGGCACCCACTAAAGAAGAGTTGGCACATGATTTTTTATGGCGCATTCATCAGCATACACCAGAGAAAGGAATGATACAGGTATTTAATAGAAGTCATTATGAGGATATTTTGATAACAAGAGTGCATGGTTGGTGCGATGACGAAACGGCTGCTACGAGAATAGAAGCAATTAATAATTTCGAAAAGCTGCTCGCGGACCATAATACACATATCCTCAAATTTTATTTGCATCTCTCCAAAGAGCAGCAAGAGGAGCGATTATTAGAGCGAAAAACAAATCCTGAAAAGATGTGGAAACATAATGATGGAGACTGGGAGCAACGCAAATTGTGGGATACGTATATGAAATACTACGAGGCTGCCATCCAAAACACATCGGCTATTCCGTGGCATATCATTCCCACGGATGAGAATCGTTATAAGGAATATTTGATTTTGCAAATTGTTATTCAGAAGTTAGAAAGCTTGGACCTTAGCTTTCCAAGTTTGGATTCTTAATTCTTTTTTCTATATTGCGACTTAATTAAACAAAAAAACACAAACTATTATGGGAATGATTTCTGAATTTAAAAAATTTGCAATGGGTGGCAACTTAATTGATGTTGCTATTGCATTTGTTATGGGTATGGCCTTCAACGGCGTGATTACTGCATTTACGGGTGGTATTGTATCACCATTATTGGGTTACTTATTAGGCGTAGACCTGAAGGGCTTGAAAAAAGTACTTCGCGAGTCGGTTTCGACTATGAATGAGGCTGGCGTGCCGGTAGAAACAGTTTCTGAGATCTCAGTAATGTACGGAGCGTTCATTATGGCTTTGATTGATTTCATTATTATCGCATTTGTTTGCTTTATGGTAATCAAATCTGTATTGAAGAAAGATCCTAATGCAGTTCCACCAACTCCGGCGAACGAAGTATTGCTTGGTGAGATTAGAGACTTATTGAAGAAATAAGCAAGATGTTAAAACGGTAACAAATCCGTTAACATTTCATATACAGCCACCTGCTATTGCAGGTGGCTTTTTTTTTACTTTTGTTGCAATATAAAATTCAGAATAAAATGAAAAAAACAATTACACTATTACTAATTAGCATTATTACTTTGCAAGCTTATGCACAGACTGGCGATGCTACCAAAGACTTACAAGACAAATTGACCAAAGAAGTCACTAAAGGAAACGAAGGTTGGACAAAAACTGGGATTTTAAATATTGGCTTGAATCAAGGTGCACTTCAAAACTGGGCTGCTGGTGGTGAGCGTGCTTCACTAGCTTTAAACGGTGCCTTCAATGGTATTGCTACTAGAGTAAAAGGCAACACTTTTTGGGAAAACACTGCGGATCTTTTTTATGGTTTGAACTATGTGACTTCAAATAATTTTGAGCCACGTAAAATTGATGATCGTATCGATTTGTCTTCTCGTTATGGTGTGCAGCCAAAATCTTGGATGAACAAAAATATATTAAAGCATACGTATCTAACTGGTTTAGCTCGGGCTCAAACACAGTTTTCTAAAGGATATAACTATGCTGATCCAAATTTTCAAACAGTTAATGGTGGAGAAGGGATCTCTAATTTCTTATCTCCTTTATACACTACACTTGCCGTTGGGTTTAATTACCGCAAGACCAAGCGTTTTGGAGTATTTTTCTCTCCTTTGGCAGCACGCATGATTTTTGCTGATAAAGTGCATACACAAGCTCCAGCAGGTGCATTTGGTATTGCACAAAATGAAAGCTTCGTATTTCAGTTAGGTGCTTACTTAACAGCTAACTACAATGCCAACATTACTGAAAATATTAGCTATACTTCTCGTTTGGATTTGTACTCAAACTATTTGAAAGACCCACAAAATGTTGACATTTTATGGGATAACATCTTTGGTATGAAGCTTGGTAAATATATCGGAGCTAGCTTGGGAATTACTATGGTTTACGATCATGACGTTCCTGGTCAGAGAAATGCAGAAGGACAGTTGGGCGACCTAGGTTGGACTCAGTTGAAGCAAGTATTAAACATTGGTTTCCAGTATAAGATAAACTAATATTTAATTAAAAATTTATGGAGCTCGTCCCGCCTTTTGGCGGGACGAGTTTTTTTATCCACTTTGAACTTATATTTGAGCCCAGATGAACTTGCAATACCTGCAAGAATTATATAAGAATCATGACGCTACTAAAAAAATAGTAGATGGGATTCGATTGTCTCACCCTCAAATTTTTACGCTAAAAGGGCTCAATGATTCGGCACGTTCCTTTTTGTTTTCTGCTATTTTTAAAGAAAAAGATTATAATCATTTAGTAATTCAAGATGATTATGAATCAGCTGCCTATTTTCATAATGATATTGAGCAAATCACCGGTGCGCTAGATATATGTTACTTCCCCGATAGTTTTAAGAGAATGGGTGACTATTCTCGATTGAATAGCAGTCATGTCATGTTACGGGCTGAAACTCTTTTAAAACTTCAACCAAACAATGAAACATTGCCTCACCGAAAAGTTTTACTCACTTATCCGGAAGCATTATTTGAGAAAGTGGTTAATGCTAATTCATTTGGAAGGAACATTTTACTGATAAAGAAAAATCAAGAAATTGATATTACGTTTCTGAGTGAGTTTTTGGTAGGTTTAGGTTTTACAAAAGAGGAGTTTGCTTTTGAGCCAGGGCAGTTTGCCATTCGAGGAGGGATTATTGACATATACTCTTTTGGTAATGAGCACCCCTATCGAATTGAATTATTTGATAACGAGGTGGAGAGCATTCGGCTTTTTGATCCTGCGTCTCAGCTTTCGCTCAAGCAATTGTTGCAAGTAAAAATTGTACCGAATGTGGAACATGATTTTGAGCAAGAGGGCAGAATGAGTTTGTTGGACTATTTGCCTGATAATACGATTGTCTGGGTGAATGATTTAGCATTCGTGGAGGAGCGGCTGCGAACGCTGCATAAAAAATACAATGAGATTGAGCTCAAAGAAGGTGAAGAGTTGCTACTTAAAAAGTCAAATATCTATGAGGTTGCTGATTTTTTGCAGGAGCTAACTCAAAGAACAGTCGTAGATTACGGTGCCAATAATTCTTCAGAGGTCCTTGCAGATATGAAGGTTCAAGAGATAGTTTGTCGTACAAAATCACAACCTGCATTCAACAGAAAATTTGATTTGCTCATTGAGCATTTCAATGAGAAGAGTGCAGAAATGTTCAACATTTTTGTTTGTGCGGAAAATGTAAAACAGACTGCTCGGCTACAAAGTATATTCGAGGACTTGGGTGAAAATATTGTTTTCACGGCACTGCCTATCTCATTAGCAGGTGGTTTTATTGATGAGGATCTAAAAGTAGTTTGTTATACGGATCATCAAATTTTTCAACGGTATCACAAATACAAAGTAAAACAAGCCTATAGCAAAGGGAAGGCTATGACCTTGCGCACGCTGAATGAATTGACGCCTGGCGATTTTGTAAGCCATATAGATCATGGTGTGGGCATGTATAGCGGTTTGCAAAAAATTGAGGTGAAGGGAATCAAGCAGGAGGCTGTGAGAATCATATATCGTGACAACGATGTGCTTTATGTAAATATTAATTCACTTCACAAAATATCAAAATTTACAGGAAAGGATGGTACCCAGCCCAAGATTCATAAGTTAGGGAGTGGCGTTTGGGAAAAGCTTAAAAATAAAACCAAGAAAAAGGTAAAAGACATCGCTGCCGAGCTAATCAAATTATATGCGAAGCGAAAGGCGATACCTGGGTTTGCTCATCAGCCCGATACTTATTT
>CAZTCQ010000066.1:6563-15580 GCA_964612525.1 uncultured Chitinophagaceae bacterium
TTGAATCGTTTTAAAAGCACCAAGGAGAAAAAAGAAACTCTGCAACGCTTAGTAGAGGGTAAAATTGATATTATTATTGGTACTCATGCCTTGCTTAGTAAAGATGTAAAGTATAAAGACTTGGGCTTACTCGTTATAGATGAGGAGCAAAAGTTCGGAGTTTCGGCCAAAGAAAAAATTAGAGGGATTAAGGCAAATGTGGATACCTTAACCCTGACAGCTACTCCCATTCCAAGAACCTTGCAGTTTTCGCTGATGGGAGCACGTGATTTGAGTATTATCAATACGCCTCCCCCGAATAGGCAACCGGTAGAAACTGAGGTAAGAGTTTTTAATGATGAGCTAATTCGCGATGCAATTTATTATGAATTTGAAAGGAATGGTCAAGTGTTTTTTATTCATAACCGAGTGAAGGATTTGCCTGAAATGCTTTCTTATCTCAAAAATTTATGTCCTGATGTAAATTTTGGGAGTGCTCATGGTCAATTGAAGGGCAATGAGTTGGAAGAGGCAATCTTAGATTTCGTAGCTCATGAGTATGATGTACTAGTTTGTACCAACATCGTAGAAAGCGGAGTGGATATTCCCAATGCAAATACCATAATTGTAAATAACGCCCATCAGTTTGGCTTAAGCGATTTGCACCAATTGAGAGGTCGGGTAGGGCGTAGTAATAAAAAAGCCTTTTGCTATCTATTAGCACCACCCATGAGTACGCTACCCAACGAAAGTAGAAAGCGACTGTCTAGTTTAGAACAGTTTAGTGAATTGGGCAGTGGCTTTCAAATTGCGATGCGTGATTTGGATATTCGGGGTGCAGGAAATCTTTTGGGAGGCGAGCAAAGCGGATTTATTTCTGATATTGGTTTAGAAACGTTTCATAAAATTTTAAACGAGGCAGTCCGTGAATTAAAGCAAAAAGATTTGAAGCATCTTTTTGACGAAGATGAGGAAACTGATTTAACAACTGCCGAGGATTACGTAAGCGATTGTACTGTGGATACAGATACCGAAATTTTGATTCCTACGGATTATGTCGAGAGCATTCAGGAGCGACTCTTTTTGTATCATAAATTAGATCGCTTAGACAAAGAAGAGGATTTGGCTAAGTTTTCTCAAGAATTGGAAGATCGTTTTGGGCCTATACCTCGAAAGGTGGAAGATTTATTCGTGGCGCTGCGCTGCCGTTGGGTAGCAAAGCAATTAGGTTTCGAAAAACTAATTCTTAGAAAAAAACAGTTGCGACTTTATTTTATTTCAGACCCAGAATCGCCCTATTTTGAAAGTGCCGTTTTTCAGCATATTATGAATTATATCCAAACAAAAACGAATAAGGCTAGCCTTAAAAACGTCGGAAAGAATTTTATGCTCATTATTACCAAGGTAAATGACTTGGGAGAAGTACTTTGGCATTTACAAGGCATGAGAATGAAAAGTAAATAATTTTACATTTAAAGCGGCTAGTATGTAGCTTGTCATAGTATGCATTTAAACTGATTGTTTAACCTGGTATACTCTTTTGAAATTCCATTATCGGACAATTGTATTTATACACAGCTGTGTATTACTGAACTGCGACTTACGAATAAACTCCGTTATTTTTACCAGCGTATGAATTTAGAAGAACTGATGCTTCATTCAGAAGCAATAATTTTTGCAGCAGATCGACCGATTAGTGAGGAGGAAATATCTAGCACCTTAAAGCAATCTCAAAATGTGGAGGATGAAAGTTTGGAGAAGTTGTCCTCGGCCTTGGAAGCTATTGTAGAAAAGTACAATGCTGATTTTTACCCCTTCGAAGTCAAAATGTCGGGTGGAGGTTTTCAGTTTTTGAGCAAATCAAATTTTCATCCCTTAATTGCCAAGCTAAATGGTACTAAATTTAGGAAGCGACTTTCTGCTGCGGCCATGGAAACCTTGGGCATAATTGCGTATCGCCAACCCACTACTAAAAGTGAGATGGAGTACATAAGAGGTGTGAACGCGGATTACTCAGTTCAAAAGTTATTAGATTTAGAATTGATAGTCATTCTAGGCCGAAGAGAAGAGGCTGTAGGTAAGCCATTGTTGTACGGCACATCCCACGCATTTTTAGACTACTTAGGTATAAACTCAATTGAGGAATTACCGAAGTTGAATGAGATTATTCAGTATGAGGATATAATTCCCACAGATGCGAATGAAGCATTGCCCGATGAAGGAGAGAGTCAAATGGTGGTCAACGAAAATGGTGAAATTAATGAGTTAGATTCTGCCAAGGAAGAAATCGATGAAGACAAAGTCACTGATTCGGCCGATAATCCAACTGATTCTGCTGAAACTGATGATAATGTCGACTCGGAGGATAGTGCAGAGGAAGAAAGAGGGGCTGACGATTAGTCCTGGACCTCTAACAGACTAGCAATAAATTTATTCACGTGGTCTAAATATTCTTCATTGAGTGAATAAAATATCTTTTTCCCAACGCGGTTTGTTTTCAAGAAGCTAGCTCTTCTAAGTATTGCTAAATGCTGAGAAGCAACTGATTGTTCAATTCGAAGTCGCACGTAAATTTCGGTTACAGTGAGTTCTTTGTTCTCTTCAAGAAGCTTCACAATACTCTGTCTCAATTTATGGTTGATGGCACGAATGATGGACGCTGTCTTTTTTATATCTAAAAAGTTAACCTTTGAGTTACTAGTAATTTCTTTGTCAGTGAATGAATAAATGTTATTCGTGAAATGTTCTTCTGGCATAATAGCTTGATTTATAGTGCTAAATTACTAAAATTTATATGTATACCAAAATGAAATAGTGCGTTTTATAATTTTTAACATCTATATGTTTATCAGAATTTCTTCTTCGGGAGGTTGGCATGTACTTTTTTAAGATAAAAGGGCTCCGCACGAAAAGTGTCATCAAACGTATTATTAGACCAGCGCTCAAGCGATAATTTTGCTATAAATTCTATATCCAAATCTATAATCGAAACCTTTTTTTCAAAATCTTCTCTAATTTCTTCGGTGCTGATTAGTTGGGTATTGGCAAGATTAGAGAGTGTTTGACGAATAAATTCCGTGCTTTGTACCCCTGGTGCCTGAATAGATTTCTCTCGCGATTGAGCACAGAAA
This sequence comes from uncultured Chitinophagaceae bacterium, assembly GCA_964612525.1. Lineage (GTDB taxonomy): Bacteria > Bacteroidota > Bacteroidia > Chitinophagales > Chitinophagaceae > JAGNRR01. Next base: position 9,674 of record CAZTCQ010000066.1, read on the forward strand.
AAATATTCTCCTTGTCTGGCTGGCTGAAAGCAGGCCACGGATTCCGTTTCTGAATGGGTAGATAAGAATTGTCGGCAAAGAGAATCTAGTTTATTCAGTAAAATCAAGGGAATATCGAGTGCATAGCAAATACCTTTTGCGGCTGCTAGTCCCACTCGCAGTCCGGTGTAAGAGCCCGGGCCGTTTAAAACGCTAACACAGTCAATTTTGCTTAATCCGCCATGATTTTTAAGTATTTTTTCAAGCATTTCATGTATCACAATGCTATGCTTCATTGCCTCAACATGAATGTAATGTTCAATAATTTCATCTTCTTGAAAAAGAGCTAACTCACAGAACGTATTGGAGGTGTTGATGTATAAATTCACGTGTATAATTATTTTTCAAAAATATTTCTTTCATCGTACTTTTAGGTCATGAGTAAGAAAATTTTAGATGTTAAAAAAGCACCGCAACCAATTGGACCTTATTCTCAAGCGGTAGAGGTGAATGGGATGTTGTTTATTTCGGGTCAAATTGCCATGGATCCTGAAACTAATGAACTAATAATGGGCTCAACGGCAGAAGAAACGAAGCAAGTATTAAAAAACTTACAAGCCATATTACTTAAATATGAAATGACCTTTGCCCATGTAGTAAAATCATCTATCTTTTTAAGTTCGATGGATTTATTTGACGATGTCAACGAGGTTTACGCTAGCTGTTTCAAAGGTGAATATCCTGCTCGTGAAACGGTAGCAGTTTCTACTTTGCCCAAGAATGTGAACGTAGAGATCAGCATGATAGCCATTCGATAATAGCCGTAATGGTGTACTTACGTAAGTTTTTTCATTACGTTATACACTAAGTCAGGTTTACCCAAAGTGTAAAAATGCAGTCCTGGTGCGCCTTGGTCCATAAGTTCATGAGCTTGCTTGAATAGCCAATCTTCACCCACTTTGCGCTGATCTTCTTTAGTGCTGGCATTCATCATATTTTTTACCAGTTCTTCGGGTAAATCAACGTGAAAAATCGAAGGAATCATAGTCAGTTGCCTTTGGGTGCTCAATGGTTTTAAGCCCGGAATGATTGGCACATTTATATCTGCTTCGCGACATTGGTTTACAAACTCAAAGTATTTCTTATTGTCAAAAAACATCTGAGTCGCTATATATTCTGCTCCCGCATCTACTTTTTGTTTTAAGTGCATTAAATCAAGCATGGGGTTGGCGCTTTCAAAGTGTTTTTCCGGGTAGCCTGCCACTCCAATACAAAAATTGGTAGAGTCGGCATTCGTAATATCATCTTCAAGATAGCTTCCTTGATTCAGCTCCACGACCTGTTTTACCAAGTCTATCGCAAAATTATGACCGTTGGGGTGAGGTCTGAAATATTTTTCTCCTTTAGGCGGATCACCTCTTAGCACTAAGACATTATTGATACCTAAAAAGTTCAAATCAATCAAGGCATTCTCTGTTTCATCTTTGCTAAAACCACCACAGATTAAATGCGGCACAGCATCTACTTTATAATGATTCATGATGGCCGCACAAATGCCTACTGTTCCCGGTCGTTTTCTTATATCTACTCTATTGAAAGAGCCGTCTGTTCGTTGTTTGAATATTTGCTCACTTCTGTGATAGGTCACATTAATAAAAGAAGGGTCAAACTCCATTAACGGGTCTAAAATTTTATGGATGGATTGGATGCTCTTTCCTTTGGTAGGAGGCAAAATTTCGAAAGAAATTAGAGGCTTGCCTTTCGACTTAGCTATGTGTTCTGTGACTTTCATATTAATCTTCGTTTTTTACTACTTGTGTGAGTGGAACTCTGTTTTCTAAGGATTTGGCTAATGTCATTTCATCAGCATATTCTAATTCTCCACCAAAGGCAACACCTCGCGAAAGGGCTGTTAACTTGATAGAATCCGGAATTAATTTTGATATATAATAGGTGGTTGTGTCCCCTTCTAAATTGGGACTCAAGGCAATAATCAATTCTTGCGTGTTTTTTTCTTTTACTCGTTCAATGAGTTCTGCAATTCTCAATTTTTCAGGACCAATGCCATCAAGAGGGGATAGTAAGCCGCCCAATACATGGTAAAGTCCATTATATTGTTGAGTCGATTCTATGGCAATGAGCTCGCGAATTGATTCTACTACACAGATTGATGTAGCTCGCCTGGAGGGTTGCTGACAAATACTGCAAACGTCATTATCCGATACATTGAAACAATCCTTACAAAATTTGATATTTTTTCGCATAGATTGAATGTGATTTGCAAAATCTGAAACGCTATTTTCTTCTTGTTTTAAAAGATGCAGAACCATCCGCAGCGCAGATTTTTTTCCGATACCGGGCAACTTGCTAAAGGCAACTACTGCATCTGTTATGAGTTGAGAGGAAAAATTCATTTAAAAAACAAAGATAGAATAGGATGCTGAGAATTAGCTTTTCAAAAGGGACTGCTACTTATTGAACTTTCTTGGTTTGTATAGGTTAGTGTTGTTTCCGCAGCCACAACCTTTTTTTGCTGCACAGCCAGCTATGAGGAATAAGCTAGTTACGAGGGCTACTATTACTATTCTAAAATCTCTTTTTTTATTTATCCGCTTCACAACCTACTTTTGATTCATAAAGATATGCCAAGCGCTCCTTCGAAAAAAATATTATTGGTTCCCTTAGATTGGGGGTTGGGGCATACAACTCGCTGCATACCTATTATTCAGGAACTGTTAGCTCTTGGTCATGATGTTCATTTAGGTGGGGCTGAACTGAGCAAGGCTATTTTAAAGGAGGAGTTTCCAAACCTACCCTTTTATGAATTTCCTTCTTATGGCATTTCCTATCCAAAAAAGGGAAACCAGTTTATGAAACATATTGTAGGGCTCTTACCACAGATTAATAAAGCTATTCGGTTTGAAAAAAAAAGGACTCACCAATTAATGGTGGAACATACATTTGATATTATTTTTTCTGATAATCGCTTTGGAGTTCGTGCCGATGGAGCTATAAATATTATTCTCAGTCATCAGTTGAACTTGCTTGTGCCTCAATCCAAACTAGTTGAGAAGCTGGCTAATTTTTGTAATGCCTATTTTATTAATAAATTTGACAGGGTAGCGGTTCCTGATTTTAAAACGGATGCCCTGAGTGGTGACTTATCAAATTCATCAGCGATTAAGCCTGATGTCTTTTATCTGGGCACTTTGTCTAGATGGAGTTTTTCTGAGCAAGCTATGAAATCTCGAAAGGGGATTTTAGTAATTTTATCCGGCCCCGAACCGCAGCGCACTCTGCTAGAGAATATGATAATAGATCAGGCGGACGAAACGGCCGAGTTGACAATTGTAAGAGCCTTGCCACAAACGAACGTTTTACCCAAGTCAAAAAATATAAAATTTTATAATCATTTGCCAAGTGCCCAGTTGCGAGCCTTGGTAGAAAAAAGTGAAATAGTAGTATCTAGAGCGGGCTATACCACCATCATGGATCTGATAGCTGTAAAGAAAAATGCAATTCTAATTCCTACTCCCGGTCAAACGGAACAAGAGTATTTAGGCCGATACCTAGAACGACAGAATTTGTTCCTTTTTTATGGACAGAAAGAGTTTGATTTACAAGTTGCACTAAAAGATTATAAAGAAAAAAAATGGAATCGTTTTCCCAGTGTCACTTCATCACTTTCTGAAAAATTGATAAATCTCATGAGTTAGTCAATTGCTCTATGGTAGCTTGAATACCTCTATCGGTAATGGCCGTGCATTTTGGCTTCAGGCTTTCATAATCGCCCTCGGCAACCGTACATTTTCCTTTAAAGTGAACGATTAGCGAGCATTGTTCGGCTTGCGTTTCATTCATGCCGCAAACTTCTACCAAGGCCTGAATCACCCAATCAAAGGTGTTGACATCATCATTCCATAAAACAATAGAGTAGGTCGGACTTTCAGCGGTGAGTACCGCAGTTTCTTCTTGAATTTGTTCTTGTATCGCCATGTCTATTGGCAAATTTACAAAATTACTCGTCCACCACCCGCATAATAGCGTGTCCAGTATGAAGAGTTTAGGCTACTAATCATAACACCACGGCTACTAGAAGCATGAACAAATTTATTATTCTGAAGATATACGCCCACGTGAGAAATTCTGTGAACTTTAATTTTGAAAAAGACTAGGTCTCCTTCTTTCAGTTCATCTCTTTTTACATATTTTGTCGTGCGTTTTTGATTGGCCGCCGTGCGCTGCATGTTGGCGTTGAAGGTGGCGCGAATTAATTTTTGAACGAAAGAGCTACAATCAATTCCTCGCTTGGTGGTTCCTCCATAAACATAACGAGTACCGTACCATTCGTTGATAAAATTATACAAAGCTTCGTTCGTCACCTTAGAAGGGTGCACGTCCATTTTTTTTGCAAATTTCTTTTGAATCCAATTATAGTAGGAAGGAGTAGAACCCTTCTCGCTTAATCCTTCTTTCGCCACAAGAATTTTTTTTGATAAAGGCACTCCGTAGTTAAACTGTAAAGATTCTTTCAAGGCGGCTGACCAATCTTTCTTCGCCGTTTCAACATTCTTTTTTACATTTTTATTATCAGGCAGTGCCGATACTGAAATGTTGAGCGCAATAAGAAAAGCCAGAAGAAACCCTGTTTTAGTGTTTAGCATAATTACAATTTTAAAAAATCAAAGAACTGCAAAAGTATATGGCTAGTAAAGAATTGTAGAACTATGCCGTAAATGAATTGTTAACGGAAGTGGTGGTCAAAGTGATTTAAGATAGAATTAATCTTTTTTGTTAATTAGATCTAAACAAAAAAAGAAAAGCTCCGATTCGGAACTTTTCTTTTTTCATATTAAAAAAATATGAATTCTTTCTTTTGCTGAAACCTTTCGATTTTTCTTAGTTTTTCTTTTTCCAGAATTGGAACCAACGTCTTTTCTTCACGGGCTTAGAAACTACTTGCTTAGGCGTTTGCGTTGCCTTTTTGGCTACCTGAGTATTGGGAACCACTTTCCTAGCTGGCCTAGGAGTTGGAGTTATTCTTTTGACAACTGGTTTTTTCACCGCAGCTTTTGCAGGAGCCGCTTTGCCTACCGCCGTTTTAGGTGGCTTCACTGTTCCTTTGATACTTACAGTTTTACGAGGCTCATTCACAGCATTAGAAGTGATGGTAATTGTTTTATATATTTTACCAGTTCGCTTCGTGTCATACTTAACCTTGATTGAGCTTGCTTCGCCCGGTTGGATTGGCTCTTTTGGCCAAGAGGGAACTGTACAACCACAACTAGCACGACAGTTAGAAATGAGTAAAGGCTCATTTCCGCTATTTGTAAATTTAAATTCACAAGTTCCGTCTGCACCATTTTCAATGGTACCGTAGTCATGACTTTGTTTAGTAAATTTTATGGCAGGGCCTTTGTCTTGAGCTTGTAATACCGCAACCGATAAAAACAAGGCTAAAATTGAGAATACTAATTTTTTCATTTCTTTTATTTGAAAATAAAGATAAAGTATTGGCGGATAAAAAGTTGAGATTAATAAATAATTTACAAAAGTGTTTATTCTATAATTCTGATTTCCACTCTTCTGTTGGTTTCTCGGCCTTCAGCAGTGTCATTACTTAATAATGGTTGAGTTTCTCCCAAGCCAATACAGTCGATTTCACCTTGCGATATTCCCTTTTTTAGCAAGTAGTTTTTTATGGCTATGGCTCGTTGTAAGGATAGTTGACTGTTATCTTTTGCCGAGCCTTGATTATCAGTATGCTCTATGATTTTTAATGATTTCCATTTGGTTTTATTGAGGTGTTCAGCTAGTTCCTTTAATAGGGGGTTGAATGTAAAGACTAAATTTACAACATTCAAAAGGATCAAAGCAAACGAATTTCGTAATAAACTGCCAATATTCTATCTTTAATTTCTTGTCCGA
>CAZTCQ010000067.1:0-10243 GCA_964612525.1 uncultured Chitinophagaceae bacterium
CCTTTTTTTCGCGAAAGTGTAATCCCATTTATCGTTACAAAATCAGCGTCCTCATTCATCAAAACACTAGTTTCAATTTCTGGCTGAAGCGTCTCTTCTACTTCCTTGTTCGTTACTTCCTCAGTGATTTCTTCTTTCACTGCCGTAGGATTGGTCACTTCAAAAAGAATTTCATCCTCCTCAGTTTTCTTGTCGAACACCACAAACTCTTCTTCTACTTTTTCTTCACTTTGATTTTCTGCTTGCGTCACTTCAGAATCAACGTTTGAAACTGAAATCGTCTCACTTACCTCCTCCATTTCGTTCTCAAGCTGATCTTCGGTTTCTCTCAAATCCATTGTCATTTCTTCTAGCAAAGGCTCATGGCTGATCGCCTCTTCCTGCACAAAGTCTGACGAAAGTTCAAGTATTTCTTTCTCTTCATTTAAAGAAGGAGTCTCCGTTCGCAGTCCGCCAAAACCATGCTTCACAGCAGACGCTTGCGGGATAGCGGGTTCCTCCATTTCAAAAGATGTCGGTGTCATATCTAGTTTTTCAACTATCCCTCCTGCACGATTAGCCGCAGCTTTATTTCGTTCTTGACGAACTTCATCCTCCGAAGGAGCCGCCGCAGCCGGTGTATCCAAAGCAACCACTACTTTATTTTTCTCTTTTTGTAAATCCGTGAAAGACGTTTTCGTATCATTTGTTTTAAAACCAGTAGCAATTACAGTTATGCTAATTTCATCACCAAGATCTTCATCATAACCCATTCCTAAAATCAAATCACAATCTTCACCTGCTTGATCTTGCACAAAAGCCTGTATCATTTCCATTTCATCAAGAGTATGCTCATGCTCTCCTTGGCTAGAGTTTACATTCAATAAAATCCACTGCGCTCCTTTGATATCTCTGTCATTTAATAAAGGTGAACTCAGCGCCTCTTGTACGGCAACCGCCGCACGATCTTCACCGCTAGCATTCGCACTTCCCAAAATAGCACTTCCTCCATCACGCATTACCGTGCACACATCCGCAAAATCCACAACGATATGTCCCTTAGAAGAAATCACATCCGTGATACATTTTGCAGCCGTTGCTAAAATATCATCTGCTTTGGCAAAGGCTTCTGAGATAGCCACGTTTCCAAAATGCTGACGCACTTTATCATTAGAAATCACCAAAAGCGTGTCCACATTTTCTTGCAACTCTTTGATTCCTTCTTCGGCGTACAGCTTTCTTTTTCTACCTTCATACGAGAAAGGGGTGGTGACAATTCCTACTGTCAATGCTCCGCTTTCTTTAGCCAGCTTCGCTACGATAGGTGCCGCACCTGTTCCGGTACCTCCGCCCATGCCAGCAGTCACGAAAACCATTTGTGTATTTTCTCCAAATGCTTTTTTGATCTCTTCCAAGCTCTCTTCGCTAGCATCCCGACCTACTTCAGGCTTTGCTCCAGCTCCAAGGCCCTTGGTTAATTGTGGTCCTAATTGAACTTTCGTTGGCACTGGACTTTGACTTAATGCTTTCATATCAGTATTACATAAGATGAAATCTACGTCATCTATACCGAGAGAGTACATGTGATTTACAGCGTTCCCACCGCCGCCACCTACGCCGATGACTTTTATTATACTTTCATTGTTCTGGGGTAATTCGAATTCTATCATGATTAGTGGTTTTTGAATTTTATGGATGTTTTATTTTTTAAATTTTATGTTTTTTATCTTAGGTTTAGTTTAGTTTTTCGTCTTCTTCGTCATCAAATATTTGCATGATGTTTTTACCAATCGCATTAAAAACTTTTTTCAACCCATTGGTTCTTTTCTCACGAGGCACTTCTACCTCCAAGGGTTTGGCCTCCTGATCTTCAGGAATATCATCGCCTAGGGTAAAAAAGTTTTCCAAGTCCTGCGCCAAGTGATCATTATTGTCATCAACCAATGGCTCTTCGCTCACTTCTTCTGTTTGCGAGGGTACTACTGTTTCTTCTGCCTCTGTTCTTTCTTCAGTTATAGGAAAAAGTGTGGCTAATTCACTCTCAACATTTTGCTGATTTTCATTAGTTTCAATGTTTTCAGTTGGTACAAACTCCTCATAAATAGTGTTGGCATCAAATTCGTCAAATCGTCTGTTTTCAACATCATCATATCCACGTAAAATCAAACCAATACAAGTAGCAAACATGGGCTGATTCAATTTAGTAGCGTTAGCGCCCCCAATGTGCTGATTGGGAAACCCTATTCTTGCCGGCAGGCCAAGCTTAAACTCTGTTAACTGTTTTAAGTGTTTCAACTGTGAACCCCCACCGGTTAAAATAACTCCACCATGCAACTTATCCTCTAAGTTCAACTGTCGCAAATGATGCAAGACATGATCCAAAATTTCTTCCATTCGTGATTGAATAATTTTTGCCAAATTCTTAGCAGAAATTTCTTTGGGCTTGTGCCCACGAATACTGGGAATAGAAATAAACGTATTGCTACTCACTTCGTCAGAAAGTGCTACACCAAATTTCTTTTTCATCTGCTCTGCTTGAGATTTCAAGACACCCAAACCACTTTTGATATCCTGTGTAATATTTACACCCGCACGAGGTATAACCGCGGTATGCTTAATGATTCCATCATGAAAAACAGCTAGGTCAGTCGTCCCACCGCCAATGTCAATTATAGCCACACCCATTTCAATATCTTCTGGACTCATGACGGCAGCAGCTGAAGCTAGTGGTTGTAATTCAAAATCTTTAATTTTTAGATCAGAACGAGTCACAGCACGATTGATATTTTTAATCGCGTCTTTGTCAGCAGTGATAATATGAAAATTAGCCCGCAAATTATTGGCACTCATCCCAACTACATTTTCTCGCAAGAACGGACCATGACTATCCACCATAAACTCTTGTGGAATCACATCAATGATTTGATCACCCGGGTGAATCGAAGTTTTAAACTGCTCTTTGATAAGCATTTCCACATCTTTGCGCGACACCACATCGTCTTCACTTTGTATCACACGTTTTCCTTGCGTCTGAATGCTTTTGATATGATGCCCGGCGACCCCAACGTAAACTTCTTTTATTTCTAAATTGGGATTATTCGTTTGACAATCCAACAATGCTGCTTCAATACATTTGTTGCACTCCTCTATATTGAGTACCATACCGTGATTCACACCACTACTATTACTAAATCCACTTCCCAGGATTTCAATTTTGTCAAATTCATTTTTGCGACCAGCAATGGCTACAATTTTAGTAGTTCCTATGTCTAGACCGACAATGATTGGGTTGTTATTTTCTTTCATTTTGTGCTGCTTATTTTTTTGTGACGGGTTCTGTGTTAATTATGATTTCTCTTTTTCTTTTATTTTTTGTTCTTGCCTTAGCCGGTGTTGATTTCTTTTTGGCAACGGTTCTCTTCACTGCTTTCTTTGCTTTAGTAGTAGTTTTTTTGACAACCTTCTTTTTCGTAGCCTTTTTTCTAGTCGAACTTTTTGACGTCCTTTTTTTTGAAGTGTTGCTACTACTCACTACTGCTTTCTTTCGTTTTGTTTTTTTCTTTTTGGTTGTTCTAGCCTGGAGTCGATCTCCTGTTTCTTCATCATGTTTCCACACATTTTTCTTTACAACTTTCCTTCGGACGGGCACATCAACAGACTGCTTGGCTACCCTCTTTTCCGCTACTGGCTTCTTAGGACGTTTTGCTATTTTTTCAATGGGCTTTGGGGGTGTTTGTCGTTTGGTTTTTACATACAAACTTGGTGCTTTACGCTCTTCTATGTGTTTCTCTTTATGATACCTTCTGCAAACCAATTGCTTATCAAAACGCAGGTCTAGCTCTTTCACATTGTTCCAATTAATTCTGTTGATTCCTTTTTTATAAAACTGAAATAATCGAAAGAATTTATCTTCTTTATTTTCAGTGGTGCCAAAACGAATATTAGCGTTTCCAATTAAACTCACTAACTCAAGTTCATTATTTTTATCCAAATTAATTTGTGAAATGGCCGCCTGCCAAAATGTATCCTTTTCAATATATTGGGCAAATTGCACAAGCTCCTGTCTTTGCTTTAAATCTGAAACTCGTTTCTCAATCGTTACAATTGGTAAATCTGCAGCAAAATTGGCATTCAACGGAATCATAGTGCCTGACTCATCTAGATAATATCCGTTGGCTGTGCTATCCGTTCTTTGCACACGCACTTTAGGAACAACCTGCGCAAGATTCACTTTAATCTTTCGGTCGGAACTCACAAAAACATCAGCATGTTTCACCCATGGATTTGAATTAATTTTTTCTTCTAAAGCCGTAACATCTAGTTGATCTAAAGGTGTATGTTTTAAAATAATATCCTCATTTTGTAACGAACGTTGTATATCCTGATTAGATACGAAGCCCAATTCCGGATTTGAAATAGAGACCTCAACAGAATCAACGGGCGCTCCCTTATCATAATTTACAGAGAACACAAAAGCTCCTATCAGGATAGGCACTGACAATAAAAATCCGATATTCCGTAGTAGGTTTTTAGTTTTTAAACTCATGACAATACTTTTTTTATAGGTTCCACTAATTGATCAATATCACCGGCCCCAGCGGTGATCAACACCTGCGGCTTTTTATTTTTCGCCCATTCTACTGACCCTTCCTTTGATAAAATATGCTTGTTTTCTATACCCATTTTATCTAAAATCATTTGGCTACTCACCCCGTCTAACGGAAGCTCTCTGGCTGGATAAACATCCAGTAAGATGACTTCGTCGGCTAAATCCAAAGCACGAGCAAAGCCTTCGGCATGATCTTTGGTTCTAGAGAACAAATGTGGTTGGAACACAACCGAAACTTTTTTATTTCTAAAAAGAGAATTTGTGCTTTTAATCAATTGTGTCAACTCCTCGGGGTGATGCGCATAGTCATCAATATAAACCTGGTTTTCATTTTTGATTACATATTCGAAACGACGACGCACCCCTTTAAAATTTTCTATTGCTGCTGCTAACTTTTGAATATCCAATCCGATATAATGCGCCACTCCAAAAGCAGCAATACAATTTTCTACATTGTGCATACCCCCCATATTCAACGTCACCTCAGTTAACACCTCGCCGGCAGTACAAATTTCAAATTGATAGCTACCGTTTTTTGTTGTTACATTTTGCGCGTAATAGGTAGCAGCATCGTTCTGTGCGCTATAAGTAATTTCTTCTTTTACCGTAAAGTTGCTAGCTTGCTTTAAACCGTGTTTATAGAACACAACCTCGGTGCTACTATTTACAAATTGATAGTAGGCTTTTTCCATTTCTTCGGCCGTACCATAAATATCTAAATGATCTGCGTCCATAGAAGTCACTACAGAAATATCTGGAAATAGTTTCAAGAAACTTCTGTCATACTCATCGGCCTCCACCACTACACAGTCATTCTCACTTTTAATATAATTCGTGTCATAGTTAGCCGCAATGCCGCCCAAGAAAGCATTAGCACCAAACCCTTCTTGCGTCAGCAAATGCGCTATCATGGAACTCACAGTGGTTTTACCATGAGTGCCTGCTACGCAAATTGCGCGTTGATTCTCTGTGATTAATTTTAGAACATCACTACGCTTGAGTAGATTAAAACTATTTTCTTTATACCAAACTAGTTCAGCATGCTGCTCTGGAATGGCTGGCGTATAAATGACAAGTTGAGCTTCTTTGTCAATCACTTTTATATTTTCTTCAAAGTGTATTATAATTCCTTCCGACTCCAGCTCCTTCGTTAATCGGGATGGTGTTTTATCATAACCATTTACCGTACAACCTAATGATTTAAAATATCGAGCTAAGGCACTCATCCCGATGCCGCCAATTCCTATGAGATAGACTCGCGATATGTTGTTTAAGCTTATCATTTCGCTAGTTGTAAAATTTGTTTTGCAATTTCCTTATCCGCATTTTTACGAGCAAAAGGTTTTATATTTTGAGCCAATTCTTTTTGACGACTTTCGTTGCCAAAGAGAGATTGTACTTCCTTTAATAATTTATCTGACACCTCACTATCTGTAATCATTTCTGCAGCTTGTTTGCTTACCAACGCCATAGCATTATGCGTCTGATGATCTTCTGCAGCATGGGGGTACGGCACGAAAATGACTGACTTGCCTACTATGCTTAGCTCAGCGATAGACAAAGCCCCCGCTCTACTTACAATTACATCGGCAAGGGTGTAGGCCATTTCCATCTCGCGTAAAAAGTCAAACACTTTCACATTTTGCAATGAACTAGTGGCTTCTTTTGCTTCCTTAGCAAACGTTTTACCTGTCTGCCATATAATTTGAATATCTTGTTCTGCAATTTTTTCGATGCAGGATAATAGTGCTTGGTTGATGCTTTGCGCGCCTAAACTTCCACCGAAAACAAAGAGCGTTTTCTTAGTCGCATCCAATCCAAAGAACTTATAAGCCGCGGCTTTGTCTACATTCATGTCCTGAATCACTGAGCGAACTGGATTGCCCGTATAAACTATTTTATCAGCAGGAAAGAATTTTTCCATCCCTTCATAACCCGTAAAAATTGCTTTCGCTTTTTTCCCCAAAATCTTATTGCTTTTTCCCGCAAACGAATTTTGCTCTTGCAAAACCGTCGGAATATTTCGTTTTTGTGCGGCACGCAAAATTGGGAAACTTGCATAGCCCCCTACACCCACGCACAAATCGGGCTTAAAATCTTGAATCACTTTTTTTGCTTGCGTAGCACTTTTGATAAGCTTGTAGGGCAATGAAATATTTTTAAGCATATTACTTCGATTCATGCCGGCAATATCTAGGCCAATTATTTCATAGCCTTCTTTTGGAACTTTTTCCATTTCCATTTTACCGTTCGCTCCCACAAATAGAATCTCAACAGCAGGACTCAATTTCTTGAGCGCATTCGCAATAGCCACGGCCGGGAAAATATGCCCGCCTGTACCGCCACCTGCTATGATAATTCTTTTACTCATTTTAATACATGTTACCCTGAACTTGTTTCGGAGTTTTATTTTTATGATTTTCTTCTACAAACTTGCTTACACTTAATATGATGCCAATCGTCAAACAAGTAAACCAAACCGACGACCCTCCCTTACTGACCAGAGGCAAGGTCAAACCCGTTACAGGAAGCAAATTGACATTCACAGCCATGTTCACAAATGCTTGAAATACTAATGAAAAACTTAAACCAACCGCCAAGAAAGAACCAAAAGCGTAAGGGCATTTTCTAAAAATTATAATACTGCGCCAAAGGAAAAGGAGATATAGAAATATCATACCCATACCGCCGATAATTAAACCATACTCCTCTATAATGATGCTATATATAAAATCAGAATAAGAGTGTGGTAAAAAATTTCTTTGCGTGCTGCTCCCAGGACCTTTTCCTACCAACCCTCCTTTCGCTATGGCAATTTTTGATTGCATGGTTTGATAACTCACTTCCGTATTTTCTCCGCCAGCAAAGTTCGTCAAACGATTTTTCCAAGTAGTAGCTCTTGGCGAAAACATTACTGCCAAACCAACGACAAGAACTAATACTCCTATTAAACCAAAAATATATTTCCATTGAATTCTTCCTATGAAAAACATAATGCCACAACTCACGCCTATTAATAAAGCCGTGGACATATTATCTCTAGCAATCAATAGGCAGACAATTCCTACCGGCAAAAATATTCTTAGAACTATCTTTTTAAAATCTCCTTGCACGCTTTGCATTTTGGAAAGCTGTGCTGCTAAAAAAACAAAGAGAGCTAGTTTAGCAAAATCAGATGCTTGGAAAGTGACATTGACAATCGGTACCGCTATCCAACGCGAGGCGTTATTCAGATTTACTCCGCCGCTTATAATAGTGTAAAGCAATAAGGCAATTCCTACCATGAGAGCAACGAAGGCGTATTTCTTATATAATGTGTAGTTGATATTATGTGCCACAAACATGATGAGCAAACCAATGGCGACAATAAATAATCGCTTGAGCAGGTACACTTCCGCATGACCGTCTTTCATTCGGTAAGCCAATGATCCAGTGCTACTGTAAATCGCTATCAAACTAATCAACGCCAACACAATGACAATAGCCCATATTATAGCATCGCCTTTAAGACGGTCCGTAAAAAATGGTTTGATATTTATTTTTTGTAGCAAGCTCATTTCTTATAGATTTTTTACAGCAATCTTAAATTGATCACCCCGGTCTTCGTAATTTTTAAATAAATCAAAACTGGCACAAGCAGGCGAAAGCAAAACACATTCGCCCTTAACGGCTAGCTCATAAGAAGCCGCCACTGCTTCAGCCATAGAAGTAGATTCTATGACAGGAACCATGGTTCTAAAATGCTCTTGAATTGCCTTCGTATCAGTGCCCAAAGCAACAATTGCTTTTACTTTATCTTGAACCAATTCTGCAATTTCGCTATAGTCATTCCCTTTGTCAACACCGCCGAGAATCAACACTGTCTTTTTATGCATACTTTCTAAAGCATACCAGACACTGTTCAAGTTGGTCGCTTTACTGTCGTTAATAAATTCTACACCGCGTATGCTCACAACCGTTTCCATACGATGCTCCAAAGACTGAAAGGATTGAAGGCTCTCTCTGATTTTTTCAGCACGCACCTCTGCTACTCTTGCTGATATGCAAGCTGCCATAGTATTATACTGATTATGCTTTCCATTGAGGGAAATTTTGTCTTTTGAAATTGTTACGCGCTCACTTTCCTGCGATAGCACCATTTCGTTTTCGCTTATAAATGCTCCTGATTTACTCTTTTGTTCTTCCATTGAAATGTATTGAATTTTTGGGTTGGTTTTTATATAGTTTGTATTGTTCATTATATTTTGATCATCAAAGTTGAGTATCAAAACATCCTCATTAGTTTGTGCTGTAGTTATCTTAAATTTGGCTTGTATATAATTATCCAATTTGTAGTCGTATCTGTCTAAATGATCGGCTGTAATATTTAAAATCACAGCCACATCGGGTCTGAAAATTTTAATATCGTCTAACTGAAAACTGCTAATTTCCATCACATACCACGCAGTCGGCTGGGTAGCAATTTGTCGCGCAAAGCTGAAGCCAACATTCCCTACCAGAGAAACATCATAATCTGCTTTTCGAAATAAGTGATCCGTAAGTGTGGCCGTAGTGGTTTTACCATTTGTGCCCGTTATGGCCACAATCTTACTATCACCTTTATAGCGATAAGCAAATTCTATTTCGCTCATCACCGGAATATTATTTTTTTTCACCTCCTGCATTACAGGTGCAGAATCAGGAATACCCGGACTCTTTACGACCTCTTTTGCCGATAGAATTTTTTCAAGATCATGCCCCTCTTCTTCAAAAGAAATATTGGCTTTTACCAACTCGTCCTTATAGCACGTAGGAATTTTACCGCCATCACTGACAAAGGTTTTTAATCCTTGCTGATGCGCCAAGAGTGCAGCACCCGTGCCGCTTTCTCCACTTCCTAATATGACGATATCATAGTTCAATTTCTTCTTACTGTAGTTTTAATGTTACTATGCTTAATACGGCTAGCAGAATACCTACTATCCAAAAACGAGTTGATATTTTACTTTCGTGATAACCTAATTTCTGATAATGGTGATGCAGCGGCGTCATCAAAAACACACGCCTACCTTCACCATATTTTTTCTTTGTGTATTTAAAAAAGCCAACTTGAATCATCACACTTAAATTTTCTATCAAGAAAATTCCACAAATGATAGGCAACAACAATTCTTTCCGAACAATAATAGCAAGCGTGGCGATGATTCCACCTAGAGCTAAACTTCCGGTGTCGCCCATAAATACCTGGGCCGGAAAACTATTGTACCATAAGAAACCAATACACGCACCTACAAAGGCTGCTATAAAAATGGATACTTCTCCCAAATGAGGAATGTACATGATGTTTAGATAATCAGAGAAAAAATTATTCCCCGAGACATAAGCAAATACACCCAGGCAAATCCCCATAATTGCACTAGTTCCAGCTGCTAAACCATCAATTCCGTCAGTAAGATTTGCACCATTGGAAACAGCAATCAAAATGAATGTAACCAGCAATATGTACAATAAAGGCGTCAAATATTTTACGGCACCCTCCCCAAATACTGCGGCAATTTTGGCGTAGCTCAACTCATGATTTTTACGAAAAGGAATCGTAGTTACAGCCGAACGTACCTTTGTGTACGTAGCCGTCGAATCTTCTCCATGATAATAATCTTCACCAATTTTTTCGTC
>CAZTCQ010000067.1:10343-15316 GCA_964612525.1 uncultured Chitinophagaceae bacterium
ATAGCCAAAATAATTATGATTCCTCCCATGGTTGGAGTCCCTACTTTTATTTTTTCACCAGCGAGTCCCAAATCACGTATCTGCTCTCCCATTTGCTTGCGTTGCAACAAACGAATAATTCGCTTTCCATAAAATAATGAAATCAACAAAGAAAAAATCAAAGCCAGCGCCACGCGAAAAGAGATAAACTGAAACACACCTGCTCCGGGTAAGTCTAGATCTTGAAGATATTGAAATAAGTAGTAAAGCATTTTATTTTTCTAATAGGTTAAAACAGTCTTGTAGTATTTTTTTATCATCAAAGTCAAAACGCTCACCATTAATTTCTTGATAATTTTCATGCCCTTTGCCAGCGATTAAAATAATGTCTCCTTCTTGGGCTAAGCCACAAGCCGTTTTAATCGCTTCTTTTCTATTGGTTATGGTTAAATATTTTTTCTTTAAGTTTACGGGTACTCCGGCTTCCATATCTGCTAAAATTTCCTCCGGATTTTCAGTGCGTGGATTATCCGAAGTGAAAATTACTTTGTCCGAATGCTCACAAGCAACATGAGCCATTAATGGACGCTTCGTTTTATCTCGATCCCCACCGCAACCTACGATAGAGTGCAAAGTTTCACCGCCAGTGCGCAATTTATTTATAGTAGCCAAAACATTAATTAAGGCATCAGGCGTGTGAGCATAGTCCACGATGCCCATGATATTTTCGTTTATTGAAGAGACGGTTTCAAATCTTCCTTGCGCTCCATTTAAGGCACTGAGGGTTTGTAAAATTTCTATTTTATCAAAATCAAGACAACGAGCAATCGCGTATACTGACAATAAATTGTAAGCATTAAACTCCCCAATTAATTTGCAATGCACTTCTTCATTATCAATCGAAAGAACCAAACCGCTCAAATTATTTTCCAGAATTTTTGCTTTGAAATCAGCTAATGTTTTTAAACTAAAAGTATGCTTAGTCGCTTTCGTATTTTGAAGCATCACTCCACCTCGCTTATCATCGAGATTACTAATAGCAAAAGCTCCCTTGGGCATGTCATCAAAGAATTTCTTCTTAACAGCTATGTATTCATCAAAGGTTTCGTGATAATCTAAATGATCATGAGAAATATTTGTAAAGAGACCACCCGCAAAATTTACTCCTGCAATTCTATCTTGATGAATAGCATGAGAACTTACTTCCATAAAAGCGTACTCACATCCGGCCTCTATCATTTGTGCCAATAACTTTTGCAGCGCTATTGGATTCGGCGTCGTGTGTGTACTTTTAATAACAGTGCCCGCAATACAATTTTCTATGGTAGAAATTTGCCCGGCCTTCATGCCCATACTCGTAAACAAACGATAGAGTAAATGCACGCAAGTTGATTTACCATTCGTCCCAGTTATGCCAATCAGTTTTAGTTGCCGGCTCGGGTTGTCGTAAAAATTGGCTGCCATTTGGCCACAAGCCGTTGCAGAATTTTCTACTTGTATATAAGTAAGAGAATCATCTATCTTAGAAGGTAACACTTCACAAACTATGATTTTTGCACCTTGTGCAGCTGCTTTATCAATAAAGCGATGACCATCGGTTTCAAATCCTTTGATAGCAAAAAACATATCACCTGATTGACACTCCCGCGAATCAAGCTGCAACGCTGAGACGAAAACATCTACCTCTCCCAATAGTGAAAGTGTCGATACACCTTTTAGTATGTCATTCAGTTTTTTCACTAGCCTAGATGAATCGTTATAGTTTGACCTTTAATTATTGATGCTCCCGCTTCTAACGATTGTCGGGCTACTTTTCCTTTCCCGACAGGGATGACACGAAGACCTCGACTCTCCAAAACTGTCATCGCATTACGCAATCCCATCCCTCTCACATTCGGTACAGATGTTGAGCCAAATTTTATTACTTCGGCATCCCACTTTTTATCACTCGCTTCTTTCGCCGATTGAATCCAACCACTCTCCATAGTTCGTCGTGTTTTCATGCCTAATGCACTGGCGATAGTAGAAAACTGCGTGGCATGCAGCTTTTTTAACTCCGGTGTTCTATGCATTGAATCAGTGGTAACGTAGGTTTTAGGCGTTTTTACGTGCGTGGCATATAAACGATTGGCCACCTCCTGAAAAACAGGCAACGCCAAAAGACCTCCATAATAATTCTTGGAATTTTTGCTGGTTCGTACCACCACGGCAATCGTATACTGCGGATCTTCTTTGGGAAAAAATCCAATAAAAGAAGCATGGTAAACTCGATCAGAGTATTTAATCCCTTTATCTACGACGCGCGCTGTTCCCGTCTTACCACAAATATTATAATAAGGGTTTCGCAATTTTTTTCCTGTTCCTCTCTCAACCACTGCGTGCATTGCATTTTTAATATCCTCCACGGCGTTTTGCTTCACGGCAGTTGCATTCAACACCTGAGGCTCGAAAGAGTGAAGCGTGTTACCATACTCTTTTACCTCTTTTACCAAGTATGGCTTCATCATTTTACCATTATTAGCGATTGCATTGTAAACCATGCACAAGTGCATAGGTGTCAACTTAATACCATAACCGTAGCCCATTGACCCAATTAAATATTCTTCATCGTGCACTCTACTTTCGTTTAAGTTCGTTTTACTTTCTCCATTAATTTCAATGCCCGTCGGCTTATGCAAGTTCAACTTCTTTAAATTGTTGATATAAGCATCTTTATCATTTTTATAGTTATGATAAATCATTTTAAAGAAACCAATATTAGACGACTGCGCTAACGCATTTTCAACCGAGACAGTCCCCACTGGATGACTGTCCGTAATACGTCGCTTACCGATTCGATAAGAAGCTGTATTACTACAATTAATTCTTTTATCAATTTTAGTTTTTTCATCATTCAAAAGGGATATTAAAGAAATCACCTTGCAAGTTGAACCCGGCTCAATACCGAGAAGTGCATAGTTTTTATCTTCATAGTATGAGCCGTCAGCCTGACGCCCCAAATTTGCCATAGCCTTAATTTTGCCTGTTTTAGTTTCCATAACCACACAGGTTCCAAAAGCAGCTTGATCTATTTTTAGCTGCTTCATCAAAGCGTTTTCTGCAACGTCTTGAATATTCATATCCAAGGTAGTCACTACATCTTTTCCATTCACAGGGTCAACCTCGCTACCATCAATCGGCATAAAAGCGCCTCCCGCGATCTTTCGTACAATTCGTCTTCCCTCTTCTCCTTTTAAATGCTCATTAAAAGAATCTTCCAAACCTACATTCTGTGCATTTTGACGATGAATGCCTACTGTACGATTCGCCAAAATGCCAAATGGATTAATTCGCTTTATATGCGACTCAGTCATAAATCCACCCTTGTTAGCCCCCTTAACGAAGGGCTGTAATTTTTTAATTTTTATGTATTGTGAGTAGCTTACTTTTCTTGCCAATAAATAATATTGGTTTCCTTTTTTCTGCTGCTTTTGTAAGGTGAGTTTATAGTCTGTGGCAGATTTTCCGCGCTCCGATAAAATAGTGGCCAGCCCCTTGGACAAAGAATTTATATACTTATTAAAAGTATCCTTAGGTACCGTTACCAAGTCCAATCTTATGTCAAATTCTGGAATAGAACTAGATAATAAACTTCCATCCTCTGTATAAATATTTCCACGCTCAGGCTGCAATACCTGAACATCGGTATACAAACTATCAGCATAAGCTTTTAACTGTGGACCTTCTTTAAAAATGACCATGCTACCCTTCACCAATATAGCAAGCGCAAAAAGACACATTCCCATAAAACATAAATACACCCGAAGTCTTATTATTTTATCAGCGCTCATTTAGTTAGTAGCATTTTTAGGAGTTACTTCAATCTTGCTAGGTGGTGAGGTTAATACATCCAAACCTTGTCCTACAGCATGTTTGGCTAGTTCACTTTCTTTGGTCATTTTCATTAGCTTAGATTTCTGATCAATATGATGCCAACGAAGCTGCTCAAGCTTAGCGCTTTTTTTATTCAAATCACGAATCGTATTTTCAGTATAATGAACAATAAAAATGTTCAGAATAAAAAAGCCCATTACCACAAGAATGAGCGGAATGTTATTTACCAAACCTTGCATGCCTAGCTCTTCTAGTTTTTTCTGCCAGTTTGATATTTTTTTAGTTTTGTTCATTTAGGGTTACTCGTTTTTTATCTTTTCTTCTTCAATCTATCTTTCCATCAATTAATCCGTTCCGCATATCTAATCTTTGCACTTCTTGATCTGTTATTTTCTTTGAGCTCTATGGTTTTAGGTTTTATCGGTTTGAATACTTTTAGCTTAAATGCATTTTCATTCTTAGAAATTTTTCTACCCAATAACTTTTCTTCTGGTGTCATCTCTTCTTCAGCAAATTCTCTAAACACCTCTTTCACCGCTTGATCTTCTAAGGAATGAAAAGTGATAATACAAACTCGACCACCAACGGCTAGTTGAGGAATCACTCCGCGAAGCAACTCTTTAATTACTCCTAGCTCATCATTTACTTCAATACGAATTGCCTGAAATACTTTAGCTAAATATGTATTTTGCTTACCCCGAATAATGGGCGTAATCATACGCACCAAATCTTGGGTTGTTTTAAGCGACGCTGTTTTACGTTCCTGCGAAATTTTTCGCGCTAGCGTTTTGGCGTTTGTCACCTGACCATATAGTTCAAAGAGCTTGTGAAGTCGCTCCTCATCATAATTGTTTATTACATGTGCTGCCGTAAAAGGCTGCCGAGTATCCATGCGCATATCCAGGTCTCCGTCAAAACGGATAGAAAAACCTCGATCAGCCGTATCAAATTGATGTGAACTCACCCCTAAATCTGCCAACACTCCATCAAGTGGTAAGCAATTATGCAGCCGCGCAAAACGCGATGCATACTTAAAATTTTCGCCAACGAAAATTAAGTTTTCATTTTGGGGTATATTCTGCACCGCATCTTTATCCTGATCAAAAGCAATTAGTTTTCCA
>CAZTCQ010000068.1:0-2380 GCA_964612525.1 uncultured Chitinophagaceae bacterium
ACCGAAAATAAAATCAATGTATGCTGGTGGATGCGCAGCGACGATGCCGTTGAGCACCTTGTAAAACATGCTCACAACCCAAATTATCTTACATCGGTTGAGTATGACATGAACTTCGTTCAACCTACTACCAACCTTTCAAAGTCTATTGAGGCTAGTGAAATCATTCTGATCGGTATTCCTTCTGCTTATGTTCCTCAAGTTTTTGAACCCTTGGATTCAAAAGCATTCGCAGATAAAAAAGTACTTTCAGCGACGAAAGGACTCATTGGCGAGGACCATGAATTAATGAATCATTATCTCAGAAACAAATATTCCCTAGAGAAGGAAAACTACTTCTGTATAACCGGACCTTGTCATGCCGAGGAGGTGGCTTCAGAAAAATTATCTTATTTAACCTTCGGAGGTTATAACGAAGAAACTACTGAAAAAATTGCTGCCTGTTTCACCTCACATTACTTGCACACTGTTTGTAGTAAAGATGTAAAAGGCATTCAGTACGCCGCTGTGCTAAAGAATATTTATGCCTTAGGAGCGGGCATTGCTCATGGCTTAGATTATGGTGATAATTTTCAAAGTGTCTACGTGACTAACTGTTTTGCTGAATTACAAAATTTCATGGACGTGATGGCCACAGAACAACAACACCACTACAATACAAGCGCTTATCTTGGTGATTTATTGGTAACATGCTATTCGCTACACAGCCGAAACCGAGCTTTCGGTAATTATATTGGCAAAGGATATTCTGTACAAACTACTAAGCTAGAAATGAACATGGAGGCAGAAGGATATTTTGCTAGTAAAGGAATTTTTGAGGCTAACAAAAAACAAAAAACAAGCATGCCAATAGCGGAAGCCGTTTATCAAATTTTGCATAATAAAAAACGAGCCAAAGCCCAATTCAAAAAACTAGAAGAAATATTCTACTAAGATTTAATACAAAGATTGTTTTGTATTTTTGAAAAACCCATGGATACTGTAAAAGCAATTATAATTGATGATGAAAAAGGGGCTTACCTCAACCTAAAAGAGTTGCTATCCTCTTATTGTCCGAACATAGAAGTTTGCGGCTATGCCGGCAACACTCAGGAAGCAGAGCAACTTATTAAGACTACGAATCCTGAATTAGTTTTTCTAGATATTCAAATGCCCAATGAAACAGGGATAGAATTTATTAAACGAATTTGGCCTATCACATTCGAAGTTGTTTTTATAACAGCCTATGATGAATACGCGCTCAAGGTTTTTAAATTGAATGCGTTGGATTACATTTTAAAACCTATTAATATTTCATACCTGCAAGAGAGTATGTCGCGCGCTAGTACTTTGATTGCGGATAAAAAAAATGATTCGGGCACGACCCTTGATGAACGATTTACTCAGAAAGAAACAAATCCTGAAACAATAGTAATCAAAATGAACAACGGTCGGAAGCGTTTTGGTTTTAACGAGATTAGTCATCTACATGCATCTGGGTCTTACACAACATTCTTCATTCAAGATCATAAAAATGTAACTAGCGGATACAACCTAGCCCATTTTGAAGAAATTTTACCTGATGATCTTTTTATACGTACACATAAATCATTTCTTGTAAACGCCAAATTAGTAAAGCAAATCACCTCGCTTGAAAACGCTCCCTTTTGTCTAATGACGAACGAAGAATTAGTGCCCATTTCTCGCAGACGATTATCTTCGGTTAAATCTATCCTTTCATGAAGCTCATAAAACTCATTGTTTTATTTGTTCTCATCAGCATTTCGACTGTTGCGCAGGAGTATACTTTCGAAAACCTGACAATGGAAGATGGACTACCGAGCAATCGAGTCTATTTTGTCTTCAAGGACTCAAAAGGATTTATTTGGTTTTGTACTGACCTTGGTGTTTGTCGTTATAATGGTTCTAAAATAGAAACGTTTTCAACACAAGACGGACTTGCTGATAACGACGTTTTCAATTGTTTTGAAGACAAATGGGGGCGTATTTGGTTTGCTACCAACAATGGCGAACTCAGTTTTTTTGAGAATGAAAAATTCTATAACGCGAGTAACACTTCATGGTTAAAACAATCCGGGAATGATGGTATTATTAACTTTTTTGTTCAGAACAAGAACAAAAAAAGTTTTAATCTATTTAAGGCTAAGTTGGGAATGAGCTACTTGGAAATAGGACTGAAAAGTATAAAAAAAATTACTCTCCAAGCTAAGTACGATACCTCTCTTTTCATAAATAAAATTTACTACGTACAAGATGACTTTTATATCTCACTTTCTGTGGAAAAAAGTACCCAACAAGCCTATGGTAATATAGGAAGCAAAACCATAAATCTTAAAAGATTAAAGAATTTCAAATTGCCCTTTGCTTTTCTTTCAAATGG
>CAZTCQ010000068.1:2480-7058 GCA_964612525.1 uncultured Chitinophagaceae bacterium
CTTTATGGAAACTACTACTTTAGTACTAGTAAAAATGGAGTTTACGTCAGAAGACTAAAAGAAAATAAATCATCGCACTCCATCATCCCCTTTTCGATACGAAATATTCAAAAACTGAATGCCACAACCCTATTTGCTAACGAGGAGAATAAAATTCTTTACTTTGAAAATAATAAATGGCAAGGAGTCAAACGAAAAGGCAGAATACAAGCCCCCATTGAGAATATTATAAAAAACAACAACTCAGTATTTTTAGTTTATAAAAATCTTGCTTTAGTTCGATTACAAAACAAACCAAATGTTTTCTCAACTCAGCAGTCCAGTTTCGAAAGTACCCAATATTCAAATTTTATTTTTCCCAACACATTTGTTTCTAATGTAACACAAAGCGCGATTGATAAAAATGGAAGAATATTTTTAGCCGACAATTCTAATTTGATTCTCATTGATAGCGGATTGAACTCTTTTCAATATCTAGTGCTGGCGTCAAATAAAAGTAATTCTGATGCATCAAGAATCTTGAGCCTTTGTAGAACAACGAAAGGTGAAATTGTATATTCTTCCACAAAAGGCTTCTATAAGATTGTAAAAAACGAAAGCTATGAAATAAAAAAACTGAGCCCTTTACAGCTTTACAAAATTCAAGCGTTTGGAGATAAGCTACTTGGGCTTACTCAAAAAAACCAGATGGTCCTCATTAGTAATTATGACAATGAACGTACCATAAATATTCAAATGATACAGACAGACAGTGAAATAAAATCTACTAAGGTAATTAGCCACTCGATGGCACTTTATAGAACATGGGAAAATAAGAATTTTGCCCTACACGCTCCCAACGGTGGCATCAAACTCAATAATGTAATCAGTAGTCTTCAGAAAATAAAACTTGCAGACATTCATAGTGATTCTGTGTTTTTATATGTCAACAATAAAAGTAACAGCACCAAAATTCCCATTAACGATATTCTTGGACCACTTTATCGAACCAAGCTATATTTAAAAAATGTAATCTGTAATCAAGAAATGATTTTGCCTTCGAACAGTTTATACAAAGTGAATTATTCCGGAGAAATCAATTTGAAGTTAAATTATCAAACCATCTCTAACTTTAAGGAAACTAATTTAATCTATGAATATGCTTTTCTTAAAAATAGCAGAGATACGGTATGGCAAACTACGACCGTACCTCAAATACAGTTCATCAATCCTACTTGGGGAGAATATAAAATTTTAACGCGCACCATAAATAGCACACTAAAAAAGTCAAATATTGTTGCGACGAACCTTCTCATTAAAAAGCCATTCTATGCCACATGGTTATTTATCATTTTAGTACTTCTCTTAGCTGTCTTGCTCACTTATTTACTAACCAAACGAATTCAAAATCGAAAACGCGAGCGAGCCTTAGAAGAAAAAGAAGATGAGAAAAAATTCTTGCAAGCTGAGTTTAAGTCGCTCAATGCCCTTATGAACCCACACTTTATTTTTAATTCGCTGAATAATATTCAAGGCTTTATCAACTCAGATGAAAAACGAAAAGCCAATGATTATCTCGAAATTTTTTCTCAGTTGATTCGTCAAAACATGCATAATGTAAAACAAGGGCTTATCGGTCTTGACAAAGAAGTTACGCTAGTTTTAAATTATCTATCTCTTGAAAAAATGAGAATGACTGATCGACTGAGTTATTCCACTACTATTGACCAGGATCTTGATCTTGAGGAAATACTAATTCCCCCACTGACTATTCAACCCATAATCGAAAACTGTGTAAAACATGGCATCTTCCCGCTCACTGAGCGAAATGGATTCATCCAATTAAAAATCGAAGAAATGAATGACTATATTTCTATTATAGTCTTAGATAATGGAATTGGCTACTCGCTATCCGAAAGTAAAAAAACTAGCAATGCCATTGGCATAGAAAACATTAAAAACCGATTTGATAAGCTTTCGAAAATTTTAGATAAAACTTTAAGCGTCACGATTGAAGACAGAGTAGCAAACGGCAAAATAGTGGGAACAAAAGTTGAAATTAGAATCTATGAAACCCTTATAGAATCAAATCAAACTAAGCAGTAATTTTGCCTTATACGGTGCTAGCGCAACCCCCATACCCCCGAAGCCAGCCAGCAGAAAAAGACCTTCATCAAGTTGTTTACAAATGGGGTTTTTAGTCTTGGACCTCCCCATAATGCCGCTCCAGGCGTAGTCTATTTCGTAAGGAGTGTTGGGCAATATTTTTTCTTGTAATTTCTTCTTCAAATCCGCATATATTAAATCATTCACACCAAGCTCGTCCGTAGTTTCCACAGCAATATTTAGGTGTCTCCCCCCTCCAAATAATACCCGATTATCAATCTCCCTAAAATAATAGTACCCCTTCTCAAAATGATAAATCCCTCTAAAGGGTATTGATACAACCGGTTTTGTTATGAGAACTAATCCCCGAGCAGGAGTTATTTTCACGGCAGGAAGTAACCTATTGGTAAAAGCATTATTACAAATTATAAGCCGAGTACTCTTCAAAATAAAACCATTTTCTAACTCTACTTCAAAGACTCCTAATTTTTTTTCAAATGTTACTACCGTAGTATTCATTCTGATTTCTACATGGTGCTCCCGATTTTTCTGTAGCAATCTTTCGTACATTTTTCCGGTATCTATTTCGCCTTCCCACTCATTTTTTATCATTCCAACAAAGCCCTTAAAATCCGTATTCGAAATGGAAGATAAAGAAAAAGCCTCTCGATGGGCGATAGAAAAAAAAGCTTGATTCCAATCCGAAATTTTTGATACCACCTCATCCTGTCCCTTTTCCAAAAGTTCAAAACTTCCATTAGATTGGTAGGCTATCTCGGGATCTCCCAATTCTTCTCGTAAAATTTCTAGTCCTTTATACCGTTCTTCGACAAGAGAAATCACCTCAGTCAAAGAAGATGTTTTCAAATCATCTTCTAACTCGGTAATTGAACCCATACAGGCAAAGCCTGCATTTTTGGTACTCGCTGCCGGAAACATTTCTTTATCCAACACTAAGATTCGCTCAGTTGGATATTTCTGTTTTAAGAAAAGAGATGTGAACAATCCCGCTAAACCCGCACCAACGATTATGGTATCGTAGGTAGAGAATTTTTTCTTTTCCCAATAGCTAAACATACATCAAATGTAAGCCACATTATAATAGAGCCAGGAGTGGATAACAGTCAACTATTTAATTGATGCGACGAAGTTGCTTATTGTCAATAAGCTCGTATAATGCTTGAGGTTGATAGGTTCTCCAATTATTTATCTCTTCAAAAAATAAGTAATCCCGTACCCTAGAGTTCATGAATTCTTCCATGCTTTGATCGGGTAAATTCATCACCACAATCCAACCGTATTCGCCGAGCTCTTCGTGCCACTCTTCGTAGTAACTTTCATCATCGGCATAAAAGCTTAAAACATTCTCGGCGATAAAAAGATATTTTTTTACACCGCGCAGCAAAAGAACATCGATAATATTTCTCTTTAAGTGCATTATATCATTGGCGATGGCATCGTTCCATTCACCCAGTAATTCTATAATGGCAAAGCCCTCTTCATAATCAATGAACTGAAACTTCATATAAATATTCTCACTACCAAAAGCATCCCATTGCGGATGGATGTAATAATTATAAACCGTTTGAGAATACTCAAACTCGCTGTGC
Organism: uncultured Chitinophagaceae bacterium; assembly: GCA_964612525.1. Taxonomy (GTDB): domain Bacteria; phylum Bacteroidota; class Bacteroidia; order Chitinophagales; family Chitinophagaceae; genus JAGNRR01. The sequence continues at coordinate 6,176 of CAZTCQ010000068.1, forward strand.
TCCTTCCCATAAAAAGGAGAGTACTCGTCTTCCTCAGGCGTGTATAAATGTCGCCAATTATAATAAGGCTCTATGGCGTGCATTGATTCAGTGCTTGATTAAAATCATAAATAATGTCTTCTATATCTTCAAGGCCCACACTCACTCGGATGAGCCCTTCCGTAATTTCCGATTTCTTTTTTATTTCTGCCGTCACGCCAAAATGAGTTGTGCTGGACGGGTGAGACACTAAAGTATCCAATGTGCCTAGCGAAACAGCATGTGTGCAAAGTTTCAGATTATCAATAAAGCGCTTTCCGTTTTCGAATCCGCCCTTGACTTCAAAACTCATCATGCCACCGGCATGTTTCATTTGTTTTTTAGCTAAGGTAAAATCAGCGTGGCTCTCTAAGCCTAGGTAATTTACTTTTTCTACCGCGGCATGCGATTCTAAAAATGTGGCTAATTTCTCCGCATTACTGCAATGCTTTTCCATTCGTAGTGATAACGTTTTGACTCCAATAGTCAATAAAAAAGCATCAAAAGGATTTCCATTGGCTCCTAATAAGCGATGAAACTTAGTGGCTTTTGAATTCATAAATGCTAAATCATGACCCAATAAAATTCCGCCAATCGCCGTACCATGGCCGTTTAAATATTTGGTAGTAGAATGAATAATAAAATCAGCCCCAAAAGCAAAAGGCTGCTGCAAGTAGGGAGTGGCAAAAGTGTTATCACAAATAGTTTTTACTTTATACTTTTTCGCCAATTCGCACAGCGATTTTAGATCTACACATCGTAAGGTTGGATTAGCCGGTGTCTCAATATACATAATTGCAATCCCACTATCCTTTTTCAGCGCATCTTCTACTTTCTGCAAATTTTGAAAATCAATGAGAATAGA
>CAZTCQ010000068.1:7158-14845 GCA_964612525.1 uncultured Chitinophagaceae bacterium
CCTTTTTCAGCGCATCTTCTACTTTCTGCAAATTTTGAAAATCAATGAGAATAGAATCTATGCCTAATGGAGGCAGCACTTTGTCAACTAACTCTTGCGTGCCGCCATACAACGAATAATGAGAAATCACTTTTTGACCTGATTTGATATTTGCTAAAATAGCTGTTGTGATGGCTGCCATACCAGAAGCATGCAAAATTGCTTTAGTATCAAGATTTAATCCATGTGCTTCAAGAGCAGCAATTTTATCTTCTACTTCATTTGTATTTGGGTTTCCAAATCGTCCATATACATAACCTTCTTTTTTACCCGTAAATAAATCTGTACCATATTGAGCATCATCCATTGTGTATGTGCTAGTAGCATAGATGGGAGTTAAGTGGGCTCTATGCTCGTCTTTTTTCTGACCAGCATGAATACAGGCCGTACCAAAAGATTTTTTCTGTTCTTCGCTCATTTCGTTGGCAAAAGTATTTCTTGTTCTTTAAAACAAGGCCTATGTAGTCTGTGAAAATTGAGCACCTCCTTAAATAGTGGATGAGACTCATTTTAATATGATAACAGAGTAATAAGATTCATTGACTAAACCATACACAATCAATGGATTCTAAATAACAAATAAAAAATAACAATATGTTCTTAACCGTAATACCTTTGGCGCCATGAAGAAGGTATATTTAATACTTACTGCACTTTTTATCACTACATTTTCTTTTGCCGATAGCTTAGATATTAAGATTGGACAAATGATTATGATTGGTATGAAAGGTACCAGCGTAACGCCCAATAGCAGCATCTATAAATATGTAGCGCAAGGAAAAGTAGGTGGTGTTTTATTGTACGAGTACAACGTGCACAAAACACAGGCCAAGTCAAAAATGCAAGCGCTAACAAAGCGGCTACAAGAGGGCGCTCAGATTCCGTTGTTAATTTCTATTGATCAAGAAGGGGGTAAAGTCAACCGACTGAAAACAAAATACGGTTTTGAGCCGATGCCATCGGCCTATTCTGTGGGGCAAAAAGACGACCCAAATTACACAATCAAAATTGCGAGCCGCATTGCGCGCACACTCCGTCAAATTGGAATCAATGTAAATTATGCTCCTGTCATGGACTTGCACAATCCAAACTGTCCGGTACTCGGAAAAATAAAAAGATGCTTTTCTAGCAACCCAAACACCGTAGCCCGAATCGGCGAAACCTATATAGATGCCCACCGAAAAGAAAGTGTGCTTACGGTACTCAAGCATTTTCCAGGTCATGGAAACAGCCGAACAGATTCTCACAAAGGCATTGCGGACGTGAGTCGCCATTGGAAGCCCAATGAGCTAATCCCATACCAGAAACTAATTGCACAGGATAAAGTTGATGCAATTATGACTGCCCATATTATTAATACGCAATTAGAGCCCAGCAAATTACCAGCGACTTTATCTAAAAAAATCATAACTGATAAATTAAGAAATGAGCTTGGCTATGACGGCGTAGTCATCACAGACGATATGCAAATGGGTGCTATCGCCAAGTATTATGGCTTTAAAGAAAGCATTCGTAAAGCCTTGCTAGCGGGTGTAGACATCCTAATGTTTAGCAACAATATTCCGGGTGCGAATCAGTACTCTGCCAAAAACGTGCACGCTACCATCAAAAAAATGGTGTTATCAGGAATCGTACCCATGAACCGAATTGATGAAAGCTATGCTAGAATCCTAAAAATGAAACAAGGCCTCCAATAATTTTTAATATATTTACAATGAAAATGAAACAATTACTTTTTACAGCGTGTGTACTTCTTATCTCTTTGGGAGCGCAGGCTCAGTATCAGAATAAAAAAATTCAGGTAGGTCAAGCGGCCCCTGAGTTAGAATTTAAAAATCCAGAAGGGGAAGTAATTTCTCTTTCTAAAATAAATAAAAAACGAATCGTATTAATCGACTTTTGGGCAAGTTGGTGCGGACCATGCCGAAGAGCAAACCCGGGACTCGTAAAATTTTACAAAAAGTATAAAGACCAAAAGTTTAAAAAGGCACGTAAAGGATTTACTGTGCTCAGTGTAAGCTTGGATAAAAAACAAGCCAATTGGGTAAACGCAATTAAAAAAGATAATCTATCATGGCCCTATCACATGAGTGATTTGGGCGGTTGGGCTAGTAAACCTGGTAAAATTTATGGAGTTCAATTTGTACCGCAATGCTTTTTGATTGATGGGAACGGAACCATTATTGGTAAATACAATAGCCCAGAAGCGAGTGAAGCTGATTTGAAAAAACTTCTTGCCAACTAAAAATGACGGACGAACCACTCCCCCCAAAATTAATTATTATCACCGCGCCTTCGGGCAGTGGTAAGACAACCATCGTAAAGGCTTTATTAGAAAAAATAAGCAATCTTACTTTTAGCATAAGCGCCACCACTCGTCCACCAAGAAAGAACGAAGTGGACGGTAGAGATTATCATTTTTTGAGCGTAAAAGAATTTGAGCAAAAGATTGAAGAAGACGCTTTTGCTGAATATGAAATGGTGTATCAAAACAAATTTTACGGTACGCTCAAAGCAAAGCTGAATGAGATCTGGCAAAGCGGCAAAATCCCTCTAGTGGATATTGATGTGCAAGGAGCGCAAAAAATAAAAAATCAATATCAAGAAAACGCCTTGAGTATTTTTATTCAAGCACCGAGCTTGGAAGAACTCGCGCAACGATTAAAAAACAGAGGTACAGACTCGGCTGAAATGATAGCCGAGCGAGTAGAGAAAGCAAAACACGAACTAGTGCTGAAAGATAAGTTTGACCAAACCGTAGTCAACGATGTTCTGGAAGAAGCCGTTGCCACTTGCCAAACTTCTATTGAAAAATTCATTTCTAAAAATTAGGATCAGATGCTCATCTACCTAATCATAAGTATTCTTGGTTTCTTCCTTTTAGCAGGGGTGCAGATGAATTTGCAACTGAATCAACTTAGTGAAAGAAACAGTATCACTCCTCGCTCCTCCATCTTTTTGTTTGTGAACATTGGGCTCCTTATTAGCATAATTGTTTGGGTCTTTTCCGTTTTAAAATTGGGTAACGCTTATTTCCCATCGCGGTATTTTGGTCTATATATGCTGGCGGCTCTCTTAATTTGTGGCGGCCTACTTTACGGACTCTTACTTTTTGCCTACCATATTTTTCCTAATAAATCTATCGGTCAAACGCGCTTTGTATTTAGAGAATTAGTGGCAGAAACTTCCAATCCTCTTCATGTGGACAACAATGCAGGTTTAGAATATTTGGGACTTAACAGTCAAGCGGCCAAAGAAAATGCCGAGCTCTTAGAAAATGCCATTGGTCTCTTTGGCATTGAAATCAGAGAATGTTTAATCCCTCGAAACGAAATTGTAGCAGTAGAATTATCGGAGAGTTTTGAAAGCATAAAAAATACGTTTGTAGAAAGTAAGCATTCAAAACTGATTGTTTATGAAAATGATATTGATAACATTATTGGCTATTTGCACCACTCAGATTTTTACGAAGAAAAAACCGACCTCTCCGAACTAGTGAGTGAAATACCGGCTGTACCCGAAACCATGTTTGCCGTTGAAATGTTGACTTTCTTTAAGAAAAAACAAAAGAGTATTGCTTGGGTGGTAGACGAATTTGGAGGAACGGCTGGCATCCTAACTACCGAAGATTTATTAGAAGAACTTTTTGGTGAAATAGAAGACGAACACGATCAAAGTGAATACATTGAACAACAAATTTCAGCGCAGGAATTTATACTTTCGGGTCGACTAGAAGTTGAATACATTAATGATAAATTTGACCTGGAAATCCCTACTGAATCTGCCGAAACGCTTTCGGGTTATATCATAGAAGTACATAATGAGATTCCTGAAAAAGATGAAAAAATAATTATTGACTCTTACGAATATAAAATTTTGCAAGTAAGCAAAACGCGTATCGAAACCATCAGTTTAAAAATAATCGAAGAATGAAAAAAGCCATGATTTTTGCCGCAGGACTCGGCACGCGTCTAAAACCATTTACGCTGAATGCGCCCAAGGCCATGGCGCCTGTAAATGGCAAACCTCTTTTACAACGTAATATTGAGTACCTAGCCTCTTTTGGGATTGAAGAAATTGTAGTGAACGTGCATCACTTTGCAGATCAAATTATTTCGTTTTTAGCTGAAAATGACTTCGGTGTAAAAACCATTATTTCGGATGAAACAGATGAGGTTTTAGAAACCGGTGGTGGCTTATTAAATGCTCGCCCACTCCTAGAAGATGCCGAAGATATCCTCATCATGAATGTTGATATTCTCACTGATATTGATATCAATAAATTAATAAAACATCATAATGAAAACAATGCTTTGGCGACACTCGCCGTGAGCAATCGAGAAAGTTCACGAGGTTTACTATTTGATTCTGAATTGCAATTAAGCGGATGGCATAATAAAAAGACAGGAGAAGAAAAAATCGTTCACCCAAAAGAAAATTTGACTGACTTTGCTTTCAGTGGCATCCAAGTTTTAAGTTCTAAGATATTCCCATTAATCAATCAAAGAGGCAAATTTTCTATCATAGATACTTATCTTGATATTGCCGCAACACAAAAAATTATGGCGTATGACCATAGTGGTAAAATACTAATGGATGTTGGGAACCCCGAGCGTTTGAAGTTGGCTGAAGAGGTGTTTGAGTAATTAGCGTCTTACTTGAAAAAGGCTACTACCTAAGCCAGTACTTGAATATACATTGAGAACATAAGTTCCATTGGATAATTGACTCACATCAATATTTTTATCTTGCGTCTGCAGCAATCGTCTGCCACTGAGATCGAATAGTTCTATATATTCAAGGATTTCATCTGATTCAATCATGAGATTCTTATGGCAAGGATTAGGATAAATTGTAAAGTCTAACTCATGTTTTTTATAGGAGTTTACTTTCAAAGGTGTAGTAGTCAAAGACCATAACTCTTGTTGCCAATCGCCATACGAGGCACGAAAGACTAAAGAATTATTTACGACAACATATTGGCCACTAGAGGCACTAATTTCAACGGAAGAATTGGTATCGCCGATGGGCTGAATCATTTTAGTACTAGTTGAAGTACCTTCACTTTGCCATAAAACACTCTTCGTACCGGGTCCGATATTATCAATCCAATACATTCGATTATTATACAATATAGGATGTGAATGAATATTCAAAGGAGAATCTAAAACGACTTTGGTTCCAGCAGTTGTGCCATCCGTTTCCCATAAATAAAAGTTGAGAAGCGAATTGTTCAACCCCCTAAAATAGAGTTTGCCATTATATTCAACAAAATACCTAGGAATGTGGAATGAAGAATGAGGCCAACCCCTTAGACCATTTTTATTACTATCTAATTCTTTTAAAAATTGAGTTCCTTGCGCAGTCCCATCAGTAACCCAAAGTTCCAATCCGTTATCATTGCTAGCACCTTCTAAATACTCAGAAGTAGTGAAAACAATTTTAGAATCATTCAAAACAGCCATCTCCGGTTGAACGCGACCTTTACTACCCGGTGTAATATCTTTCACCATATGCGTACCAGTTTGCGTTCCATCAGTAACCCAAAGTTCTGCACCAACGCCATGAGAAGTTTCGTATTGAAAATACAGTTTTCCATTCATGGGTAAAAAATAACCCGTTAGAAAACGTTTAGGATTTCCTTGATCCAAAATGATAAATCTTCCAGAATTTGCTGCGGAATTGTTATTAGTCATTAGCATGCTGGTCCCACTCGCCGTACCATCGGTTTTAAACAAATAAGCTCCTGATATAAAGTACAATTCATTATTGAAAACGGTACCATTGAAAGACCCCGTGTAGGATTGAATCCCAAATGTGGTATTCAAATCAATAAATTTTTGAGTGCCATTGACTGTCCCGTCAGTTACCCATATATCTCTTTTATTGTTATGATCCAATGCTGTGAAATATACTTTGTTTTTATAAGCCAACAGATTAACGGGATGGGAGGAGCCCGTTGTATCAATATCTTTCAAAATAAAAGTTCCTACGTTCGTACCATCTGTCACATAAATCTCATGACCAAATGATGGATCATAACTAGTAAAAATTAGTTTATTCTGAATCGGCGTAAAATATCGACTCCCTCCGGTAATACTTTTTGTTTGATTAATATTCTTCACCATAGATGTACCAAAATACGTTCCATCTGTTTTCCAAAGAGCCGTTCCGTTAGCACTATCAAATCCATTGAAGTATACCTCTCCATTTAGCACCCCGGAAACAATGCCATCGGCAAAGCCATCAGGCATTTTAACAGTTTGAGACGTGTTAAGTATCCCAGTACCATTTAGAGTTCCATCTGTCTCATACATCGGAACTGGTGTTCCTTGGACAGGAAATGAATAGATAGAACTCCCTCCAAACAATATTTTTCCATTAATTTCTTGAAAACTATAGTCGACATATAATGGCTGAGAAATCTGCTCAAACTTTACAAATTGAGCATTTACATGAACTGAAAAAAATAATAGTAAGCAGAGAAATAAATTTTTCATATTTCTAAGATACTAAAAAAATGAGGATATTAAAAACTAGTCAGAATACCCCTACTTCGCCCAACCAATTTAAACCCTTCTCCCCAACTTACAAATTATTTCCAGTTGGGCAAACTTTAATTATTGAGTAGAACACAACCGCCAGTCCAATCAAGAAATTTATCACTCAACCACGCCATATTCACCCAACCAAAAAAACATTCGCTCAAAACTTGTTACCCGAACTTTAGCATTGTGCATATAATCTTCTTGTACTGAATGTGTGATGACTAAAACAGGTATATCGCCTAAGTCTTGCGAAGCTATAGTGGTCCCTTTTGTTATATTGTGTGCATTAGAAAGTTTAATTTCTAAGCCCAAAAAAGGCACACCGCCTCTTACAAATACGACATCTAGTTCCGTACCATCATGTGTGCGATAGTAATAATATTCAATCGTTGATTTTAATACAGGGATAATTTGTTGCAGCACAAAACTTTCCCAAGAGTTTCCTTTATCTATATTAGCTTCCATGTCCTCATAATTATGCATACCACTTAGCGTGTGTAACAAGCCGGTATCTCTAATATATATTTTAGGCGCCTTGACTAATCGCTTTTTTACATTGACATAAAATGGATAAAGCCGTCGGATTAAAAATGCATTTTCAAAATAATCTAAATAGCGCTTTATAGTATTGACCTGTACCCCAAGTGCCGATCCCAACTTAGAATAATTAACGGCTTGTCCGTGTATAGCTGCTAGCATACGTAATAGATTGCGTAATAAAACAGGCGATACCGATAAGCCCAAAAGGGGTAACTCTCGTTCAAGATACGTTTGTATAAACTGCTGTCTCATTTCAAAACTAATGTCATCATCTTCCTGTAAAAAAAATTCAGGAAAACCACCGCGCAACCATAATTTTTGAAAGGAATGCTGTTCTTTTATTTCTGTGTAACAAAACGGATGCATTTCTTTATACGCAACTCGCCCTGCCAATGTCTCGGAACTCTTAGCCAATAATTCAGGCGAGGCTGAGCCTAAAAGAATAAAACGTGCCGGTACTTTTTTCTTATCTATTACCGAACGTAGCAATGGAAATAAATCTGGACGGCGTTGTATCTCATCCAAAATAATAAGCTTACCCTGCCTTTCATTAAAGTACT
>CAZTCQ010000069.1:0-5801 GCA_964612525.1 uncultured Chitinophagaceae bacterium
GGTGAGATTTAATTAGATTTGTCGAAGCTTGACCTTTTCCGAAATATATAAAAAGCACGCTTCCCTAGTTTATACTATGGCTTATAAGTACACGCTCAATGCAGAAGATGCCGAAGAAGTTACACAAGACGTTTTTCTAAAAGTACATTCCAAAATTGAGGAGTTTCGGAATGAAGCCAAACTAGAAACATGGATATACAGAATCACGGTCAATAAATCCATTGACTTTTTGCGGACTAAAAAACGACAAAAAAACCAAGTACACCGAACCAATAATGAAATAACACTCAGCCTGGCTAGTCAAAACAGAAATCCCGCCCAAATTTTAGAAAGCGACCAAGGAATTAAAAACCTACTGAATTGTATTTATCAGCTTCCTGATAATCAGCAGCAGGCATTGGTTCTATTGAAAATAGAGCAAAAATCACAAAAAGAAGTAGCCGCAATTTTAGAAATTACACCTAAGGCGGTGGAATCCCTTTTTCAGCGTTCCAAGGTCAATTTAAAGAAACTATTAAACCAATCAAAGGAAAATGAATAATTCAACGTCAAAAGATATGATGGAACGCGAGTTCGACATATTACAATCACTGGGGCGACTAGAACCGCCTGCCCACCTGTATGACAGTATCTTGTCCCAAACTAGTGCAGGGGTATTGACCGTATCTAAAAAATGGTTAGCAGCCGCGGCTGTGATTATGGCCTTTGTAGTATGCGCAGAGTTTATAATAATCGTAAAGTCTAATCAGTCAGAGAATATTCAGAATATTGAAACCCTTATCCAAGAAGAAAACCATCAATTGTATGAATAAACTCACTCTTTATAAAGGACTCGTTGTGGCCTTGGCCATATTGAATTTGGCACTGCTTAGCTTTATTTTTTTTAAGAAAACTAAAAAAAGAAAAAGCCCAAGAGAAGTCATTATTGAAAAGCTAGCTTTTTCAGTGGAGCAAACTGAAAGCTATGATGAACTGATTAAGGTGCACAAAGCGAATATCAAAAAGAGTAGAAAGTCCATACGATCTGCAAAGCAAGCCTTGTATACTCAACTAAAAATGAAAGAGCAAAACACTATAGTTTTAGACTCTTTAAAAAATGAGATCAGCCTTGCTCAACAAACTATTGAAAACATACATTACAATCATTTTTTAGATATCAAACGGCTTTGTAAAACAAAACAAATTCCAGCTTATGAGTCTTTGACGGAAGAAATGTCCAAGCTGTTTGAACCTAAAAAAAGACGGAAGCACCGGAAGAGATAAATTCAAAATTTGTTTTGAGCATTTAAATATTTGTAACAAGCTCATAAAAAAAGTTCAGTACAATTATTAACCAGCTAAGTTGACAAGGCAAAGGCTACCCGAATAGGTAGCCTTTAAAAAAATTGGATCTTGGAGAATCCTTATCTCCTAGCTTTCACTGAATTTCCTCTCATTGGTTTAGCTTCCGGTAGCGTAGCAATTTCTAATTGCTTGTCTTTCCCTTTGCCCCACTCTTTGGCATGTAGATACTTGCCTTTGTAAATCTCTTCTTTTTCTACCACATCTACTATTCTATGGTGCTGAGCCCATTTGTCGTTTCGGATACCAGTCACCTGCCAACTTACTTCTATATTAGGTTTATTGGTTTGAAGAACGAACTCGTTATTCTGTATTTTTTCACTAACAATCGCTTGCGCAAAACCACCACTAATTACGGTAAGTTGATAACGAAAATCAATATTCTCAGCCATGAAATAGTCAGGTAACGAAACCGTTGCAAAACCATTTGCATCAGTTGTGATATTCCCATTATATACATTCATCATATCTGGGCTTTCTACAAAACTGTGAATCAAGTATTTGTTCTCAGGATCAATAGGATGATCAATTTTGAAAGTTCCGCTGGCCTTAGACAAATTTCCTTGAATTACCACATCCCCTTGAAAAAGACCTGCCAGGTCATTTACCGTACCAGTCCCATCAGTTCTGCCCCATACCCCAATGGTTGATTGGTTGGGTGTTGTACCTACAGAACCAGCAGTTGCTAATAATCCAATAGAACCACCGGCTGTAAATGAAACTCCAGAAAGACCGATTCCAAAATTAGCGGCGGTTGTACTTGTGTTTTGACAGTTCCCAATAAAACCAACATTACCACCAGCGCCAATTCCTCCGATACCCGCTGAGTCAGCCGTATTCCATTTCACTTGACTGATGATCCCCGTAGGATTCGTTGCCAAGGAAGTTCCATCGTAGTAAACTCTTACAATCCCATCGGTGTTGGCGCCAGAAGCAGTAAAATAAGCAGCTGTATCGGCCGTGGTTCCACCTTGAATGGTAAACAATCCGTCGCTACCGGTTAAGTCATTTCCTACTTTACCATTATCATCAATCAAGGTTCCGTCACCTACTGCGTTGGCAGAAGTAAACTTAGCCATCCGATTGACGGTTCCATTGACTGAACCGCCACTTCCTCCTCCAGGCAAGGTCACATTATTACCATTACTTATGGTCAAGGTATTTCCCGCAATAGATAAAGTTTGTATTTCATTAGTAGCAGAATTATCAACCGCGTTAATAACCGAACCCGTTATGGTTATACCACTACCCGCGGAATAAGTACCAGAACCTGGAGGGCCTTGCGGACCCGTGGGTCCTGCCACACCTTGCATTCCTTGTGGTCCGGCCGGACCGGTAGCTCCTGTAGCACCTTGCGGTCCCACAGGACCCGGTACACCTGCAACGCCTTGTGGCCCCGCAGGACCAATAGCTCCAGCAGCTCCTGCAGCTCCCGGAGGACCTGCTGGGCCTTGCGGACCAGGATTGCCAACTCCCGATGCCGCATACATTGCATAGGGCACGCTCAATAATTGCGTAGTACCTAAATCTGTGTAAGAAGTTCCGCCATTTACGTCCAGTTCTATTTTAATGTACTTATCAGCTGTTGACCAATTAAGGCCTGATATTGTTCCTGTAATGGGAGTTCCATCACCAATAGTTGCTGTAAACAAACCAAAAGAATTCGTGCTAACGGTATGACTCTCACTGTACGTGACCGGTCCGCTTGTGGCCCCTTCAAGGATACTAACTTTAATGCCAATATTTTGATTTGCCAGCGCTTGACCACTGGCATCTCTTGCTACACCTTGGTAATTAAATTTTGCAGGGGATTGTGCCAAAAGGATTCCAAAACTTAGGAATACGATTGTAAAAAGTAAACTTATTTTTTTCATGATATTCGTAATTTAAAAAGGGGTTATTTATTTTTTTGAATTTTAAAAAGGGTTTGACTAACTAAATTATTTTTTTTCAGATATCCAATCTTTAGTAGATAATTGCTTGCTGCTAATGATGATATATTAATTTCTTGATTTGATTTTTGTTGATTCACGTTGAAGTCATTTTTTATAATGACCTTCCCTTGAATATCAGTAAGAATATATTCTAAGGTGCCATCGGTGAGGTTCTTAGTTCCTATTGTAAGGACATCACTGCTCGGATTGGGATAAACACTTATTTTATCTTGCAAGAAGGTTGTATTTACAACACCATCAGGTCTTTTAATTTCAGAGGGCTGTAAAAGGCCCTGCGTTACTATCACAGTATTGGTTGTTGCGGTGTTCACCGCTACCATTTCGCCGATGGACCATTCAACCGTTGTGCCTGATACTACTTGTGATCCACCCGCGGCGTTTAAGGTGCTTGGCGCAATGCTTTGGGCAAAACCGCTTGTCGAAAAGCATAAACAAAATAGAAAAATAAAATTTTTGAGCATAAATAAGGGTTTAGTGTGAATGGTCGAAAGTAAATACCAAGACTCGAATGAACAAAAAATTAACAATCAAATCGTCTTTCTACTTAAAAATGGGTACTAGAAGTTGAAATGTCAAACTTAATGTAAATTAAATGTTACCAAATAATTTCACTATTTGAATACTTGTGAGTGCTTGGTCCAATATTGCTTTCCGTAAGAAACAAATATTTCACTCCCCGATTCAATTTTAGTTTTGGCTTGAAGACAAACTTTATCGTTTTCATCTAAGCGCAGCTTAGCATTGTTTTTATAGTGAAGACTCTTAGCAGAACCCTTGACGTCATTTGCATATTTGGCATAACAAAACGTTTTCTTTGAATCCAAGGTTGTACCGTCTAACATCATTAAAAAATACTGATCTTGCCCTAACTTAGCTCTTCGACTGGTCTCTTTTTGGTCCAGGATTTCTCCTTCAAAAATTGCTATAGTTTCACCTTTGTAAATCGTTATGGCTGTGAATAGCCCTTTGCCGGCATTGAGCAATAAAGACTCTTGAATATACAAGTAGTCCTTTTCTGCTGCTTCTATGGTATTGGAGGTTATTGACATAAATAAGATAGTATTAAAATTAGTCAAAGTCAATTGATATGTCAGCGGTATGTACTGTCATTGACTTGCATAAAAAAACCTCGTCATGCAAATGCTTGACGAGGAGTTTAAAAATTGTTTAAAAAATTCTACGCTTCTTTTTCTTCTTCAGCATCGTCTCTAGTCTCTTCCGCTGGTGCCTCTTCCTTCGCTTCAGCAACTGCTTCTTCCGGAGCTTCAACCTCAGGAGTTTCAGCCACAGCTTCCGTAGCCGGAGCTTCTGGCGCAGCCTCTTCTGCAACTGGAGCCTCCTCTGTCGCTGCTGTTTCAGCAGCAGGAGTCGTTGTTTTTTTCTTACGCGTACGACGAGTACGTTTTTTCTTAGTCCCTACTTCCGTAGAAGTGTCATAAACATCATTGAAATCAACAAGCTCGATCATAGCCATTTCGGCTTTGTCACCAGTACGTTGATCCAATTTGATTATTCGAGTATAACCACCTGGACGGTCAGCAATTTTCTGACTAATCACTCCAAACATTTCTTTGATAGTTTCTTTATCCTGAACATAGCTAAACACAACACGACGGTTGTGCGTTGTATCCTTTTTACATTTTGTAAGGATCGGCTCAACATGTACACGCAACGCTTTGGCTTTGGCTAAAGTGGTAACTATGCGTTTATGCTCAACCAATTGACGAGTAAAGTTGCGCATCAAAGCTTTTCTGTGCGCCTTCTTTCTTCCTAGTGGGTTTAATTTAACTCCGTGTCTCATTTTATATTCTTTTTAAAAAACGATTACTCGTCCATTTGTAATTTTGATAAATCCATTCCAAATCCAAGACCTCTGTCAATCAATACTTGCTCAATCTCAGAAAGAGATTTTTGACCAAAGTTTCTGAATTTCATTAATTCTTCCTGCTCATATTGAACTAATTCACTCAATGAGTTGATTTTAGCTGCTTTCAAACAGTTGAATGCACGTACTGAAAGATCTAAATCTTCAAGAGGTGTTTTCAAAATTTGACGTAGCTTCAAAGTTTGCTCATCCACTACATCGTGCTTTTCAGCAATTCCCGTATCAAATGTGATATTCTCATCCGTGATTAGCATAAGGTGCTGAATCAAAATACGAGACGCTTGCTTTACAGCTTCCTCTGGGTGGATCGTGCCGTCTGTCTTTACATCAAGAATCAACTTCTCAAAATCAGTACGACCTTCCACACGAGTATTTTCAATTGTATACTTCACGTTTTTAATTGGCGTAAAGATTGAATCCGTAGGAATATAACCCAATGCTTTTTCAGCGATTACGCTGTCATTCGCTGGCACATATCCACGACCTTTTACAATATCAACTTCCATACGCAAATTCGTACTTGAGTTCATACTGCAAATCACTAAATCTGGATTCATTACCTCAAAATTATTAGTAGCGTCACCCAACATTCCAGCTGTAAAAGTGTCTTTACCTTTAAT
>CAZTCQ010000069.1:5901-14779 GCA_964612525.1 uncultured Chitinophagaceae bacterium
AATTATTAGTAGCGTCACCCAACATTCCAGCTGTAAAAGTGTCTTTACCTTTAATATTGATTTCTATTTTTTCAGTATTTAAGTCAGTGTCCAATTTCTTGCGAAAACGAACCTGCTTTAAATTTAAGATTATATCAGTAACGTCATCCTTAACACCTTTAATTGTGCTAAACTCATGATCGACGCCATCTATTTTTACACCACAAATTGCGTACCCTTCCAATGAGCTGAGCAATACTCTTCGAAGAGCATTACCGATCGTTACTCCGTAGCCAGGCTCTAAAGGACGAAATTCGAAGGTTCCTTCAAAGTCATTCGCTTTCTGAAGAACAATTTTATCTGGTTTTTGAAAACTTAATATTGACATATAATATGTTTATTTTTAATTAGTTATGAAGGTTTATTTAGAGTAAAGCTCAACGATTAGTTGCTCTTTAATGTTTTCAGGAATTGAATCACGCTCAGGATCAGCAATATAAGTACCTGTCATTTTCTCTGCATTGTAATCTATCCAAGAAATCTTAGGGTCCTTATCTCTAAAGTCTTGAACCAAGGGTCCGTTTACCGCACTCTTCTCTTTAACAGAAATTACATCTCCCGGCTTGACTCGATAAGAAGGAATGTTACAAATTTGACCATTGACTTCAATATGCTTGTGGGAAACTAGCTGACGCGCCCCAGGACGTGAAACACACATTCCCATGCGGTATACTACATTATCTAAACGACTTTCTAAAAGCTGCATCAAGTTTTCACCTGTTACTCCTTTTAGTCGAGAAGCTTCTTTAAAGGTATTTCTAAATCGGCGCTCTAACACGCCATACGTGTATTTTGCTTTTTGCTTTTCGGCTAACTGAATACCGTACTCACTTTTTTGCTTTCTGCGTCGGTTACCTCCGTGTTGCCCGGGAGGATTACTGTTTTTTGGTAGTCCCTTTCCACCAAGGATTGGTTCACCAAACTTTCTGTTGATTTTTGTTTTTGGGCCTGTATATCTTGCCATAATTATAGGATTTTCTTGTTTTAAGCTCCAAACTCATCAAAATCCTTAAATTCGATTTTGGAGACTCGTTATTAAATAAATGATTAATTAAACTCTTCTTTTCTTAGGAGGTCGACAACCGTTGTGCGGCATGGGTGTCACATCATTGATTGTATTTACCTCAATACCAGATTGTGAAATTGCACGTATTGCGCTTTCACGTCCATTACCGGGTCCTTTCACAAATACGTCTGCTTTTTTCATGCCCGCATCGTGTGCTACTTTACCAGCATCAGAAGATGCTAGTTGAGCCGCGTAAGGTGTATTTTTCTTAGAACCTCTGAAGCCCATTTTACCAGCACTACTCCAAGAAATTACTTGGCCTTGCTTGTTTGTGTATGCGATAATTATATTATTAAAGCTAGCGGTTACATGCACGTCTCCGTGAGTATCTACTTTTACTTTTCTTTTTCTAGCTGCTGCTGCTTTTCCTGTCGCTTTTGCCATGTCTTTACTTATTTACTATTTCGTTACTTTTTTCTTACCTGCAACCGTTTTCTTTTTACCCTTACGAGTACGAGCATTCGTCTTAGTGCTTTGACCGCGCACAGGCAAACCTTTACGATGACGTAAACCTCTGTAGCTCACGATATCCATTAAACGTTTTATATTATTCTTTGTTTCAGAACGCAACGCACCTTCCACTTGCATTTCGCTAGTGATTATCGTACGAATTGCTGACTGTTCGTCGTCAGACCATTCTTCTACTTTCTTATTACGATCAATACCCGTTCTATCGAGTATTTGTTGCGCAGTTGATTTTCCTATACCATAGATATAAGTTAATCCTATTTCACCTCTTTTATTTTTAGGTAAGTCTATTCCAGCTATACGTGCCATATTTTATCCTTGACGTTGTTTAAATCTTGGGTTCTTCTTATTTATAATGTACAATTTACCTTTACGGCGTACGATTTTGCAGTCCGCACTGCGTTTTTTAATTGATGCTCTTACTTTCATAACTTATCTCTTGTGATTCGTTTTATATCGAATGGTTATTCTTCCTCTGTCCAAATCATAGGGGCTCATTTCAAGACCTACTTTGTCACCGGGAAGAATTTTAATGTAATACATTCTCATTTTTCCAGAGATAGTAGCCACTAGCTCATGTCCGTTTTCTAAACGTACACGAAACATAGCGTTACTCAATGCTTCTACGACCTCTCCGTCTTGCTTTATTAGTGGTTGTTTACCCATAAAAAAATGACTCCCGCTTTTTTCGGGAGTGCAAATGTAGCTCAAAGATTGATATTTGAGAAATATTTAAGTGGCAATGTGCCAATAATGATTAATAGATTGTTAAAGACTATTTGTACTTTTTAATGATTGCATTTAAGGCCTTTGCTTTTTCCAACTGATTCAAACTTAGATAGGCGTCTTTCAAGGCTCCTAAGGTTGAGGTATAGGTGCTTCGATTTCTAGCTTTTGTCAAATCCTTTCCTTCTAAAGTGGATTTTGTTTTCTCTAAAATCGGAACCGCTTTCGCTAAAATAGCATCATACTCTTTCTTCATTACTTTATACTTTGCATTGTCAGCAGTGTTGTTCATCACATCACCTACTTCCTTTGCTTGGTTATAATAAAGAGCTCCCAGGTTAAACTGATAGTCGGGCTTACTAGCGTCTAACTCAATTGCTTTTTTATAAGATGCTTCTGATTTCTTAAAATAACTAGCTTTTGTTGCCGCATCACCTGTTTTAGCCAATTTAGCATACATAGCGCCAGCATTCATGTGATACTCTGCATTGGTAGGGTCTTTTGCGATAGCTGCTTCAAACTTTTTCAAAGCATCTGCTACTTTACCAGTTCTAATTAAGTAATTGAGTTCCTCATTTTCAAGAGCCTTACTCTTTGGGTATTTACTAATTCCTTCTTTCAATATGGATTCATACTTAGCCGTCTGACCTTTCTTTTGATAAATATCTGCTACCATCAAATACATATCAGCCGTTGCCGATTTAGGATTTTTCATTGCCTCTAGCAAAACCGGCAAAGTCGCGTCATCATCCCCCTTATTATAAAGAGCCGATGCTTTTAATTTTAAAATGTTGGCTTGCACATCTTTGATTTGCGCTTTAAACGGATTGTATTGCGCTGGTAATTCAGGAATAAATTTTCCTTTTTTCAAATTGGCAATTCGATCCACCAAGGCAAATTTTTCAAAAGCTTTGTCATATTGCTCAGCCTTGTATAAAGTTACACCTTGACCATAACCGTTTAAGAGAATCATGGATGACGCTCTGGCGACTAAGCTATTGTCTGGCTTTTTTGTGTAAACAAGATACCGATTAAAAGACTTTAAAGCATTTTTCAAAGGAGCA
The DNA here is from genome assembly GCA_964612525.1 of uncultured Chitinophagaceae bacterium. Classification (GTDB taxonomy): domain Bacteria; phylum Bacteroidota; class Bacteroidia; order Chitinophagales; family Chitinophagaceae; genus JAGNRR01. The sequence goes on from CAZTCQ010000069.1 coordinate 9,265, forward strand.
TCTGTGGTTGGACGCAACGATTTTGCTTTACCTAAATCAATAGTACGCGCTTTTCCATTAATCACTGCCACAAAAGGCACTTGTCTTCCATCTTTTCCTTTTACTTCATCTGTACCAATAGCTTGATAGACAAATGCTCTTACCAACCAAGCGGTCCCATTCTTCTTCGTAGACTCATCTTTTACGGCTTTGTCAATTAATGTTTTCGCTTTAGCAATATCATTATCCTTAATGGCGTCGATTGCATTGGTAATGTTTAGTTTTTGTGCTTGAAGGCTCACGCTTAAAACGCAAGCGATTAAAATCATAATTCCTCTTTTCATGTTCGTTATTTGTTTTCTAAAATAAAATTATTCTTCTTCAGTATCCGTTTCCGAATCGTTATTTTCATTATCATTAACATCGTCAGGAGATTCTGATGACGCTTCTTCAGTGCCTTCTGATGACTCCTCAGATGTCTCAGGTACCTTTTCATCGGAAACATCTTCCTCGCCTTCTTCGTCCTCATCTTCATCCTCTGCTTGAATCTTAGCCAAAGCAGCAATTTTATCCCCTTCGTCTATATTAATGAGTTTAACTCCTTGCGTAGCTCTCCCCGCTTCTCGAATATCAGAAACATTCATTCGAATGGTCACACCCGACACGCAAGTGATAAACATATTATCTGTATCCTCAACTAACAACATTCCGGCAAGCCCACCTGTCTTGGCGGTCACATTAATTGTTTTGACTCCTTTACCACCCCGGTTAGTCACACGATATTCTTCATAAGACGTTCGCTTACCCAATCCTTTTTCACTCACCACTAATATCGTTTTCGTGCCGGCTTCTTGATCTTCTTTATTGATTTTTAGCATCGACACCACCTCATCACCTTCATCAATTTTTATACCCGAAACTCCAATTGCTCCACGACCGGTTGGTCTCACTTTTTCCTCAGGGAAACGAACAGCGTAACCCGTTTTTTTAGCCATCATGATAAACGACTCTCCGTCAGTAACCGCTACATCTAATAATTGATCCCCTTCATTAATCGTGATTGCATTCACACCGCTTGATCTTGGTCGGCTGAAATCTTTCAGCTTTGTTTTTTTAATAATTCCTTTTTTCGTGCAAAGCATTATGTAATGACTGTCTACATATTCTTCATCTTTGAAATTACGGATATTTATAATCGTACGGATTTTATCATCCTTGGGTACTTGCAATAAATTTTGAATCGCTCGTCCTTTGGCCGTCTTATCCCCTTCAGGAATTTGATGTACTTTTAACCAATACACGCGCCCGCTATCCGTAAAGAATAATAGAGTAGCATGGGTAGAAGCTACAAAAATATCAGCTATATAATCTTCCTCTCTTGCTTTACTCCCTCTTGCTCCACGACCTCCTCTGCGCTGTGCGCGATATTCATCAGCCGACGTTCTTTTGATGTAACCTAAATTAGAAACACTAATAAACACCTGCTCCTCTTCAATCAAATCTTCTATAGAAACATCACTACTCGAAAACTCAATATCCGTTCTTCGCTCATCTCCAAAACGCTCTTTCATGTCAGCCGTTTCTTCCAAGATTAATGCGTACTGTAAACTTTCTGTTGCTAATAATTCTTTTAAACCAGAAATCTTCGCCATGATTTCATCATACTCTGCTTTGATTTTATCACGCTCCATGCCTGTAAGGCGTTGCAAGCGCATTTCTAAAATTGCTTTCGCTTGAATTTCAGTAAGATTAAAATTAGCAATCAAACCAGCTTTTGCTTCTTCTGGATTTTTAGATTCTCGTATCAGTTTAATAATCGCGTCGAGGTTATCTAAGGCGATTAAATAGCCTTCTAAAATATGAGCGCGCTCCTCTGCTTTGCGTAATTCGTATTTCGCCCGGCGCTGAATCACTTCAAGACGGAATTTTACAAACTCACGAATCATATCCAACATAGAAAGCTGACGCGGACGACCGCCTACCAAAGCCACATTGTTTACCCCATAGCTAGATTGTAGCTCGGTATATTTAAACAGCTGATTGATGATAACTTGTGCCATAGCATCACGTTTGAGGTCAACGACCAATCGCATTCCTTTCCGGTCACTTTCATCACGCACATCGCTAACGCCTTCAATCACCTTTTCGTTGACAAGGTTGGCTATTTTTTTATGCAGTAAGGCTTTATTTACCTGATAAGGCAATTCATAAATTACGATTTGCTCCTTACCTTTTTTATCCGTGTCTACATTATACTTTCCTCGGACCACTACCCTTCCGCGGCCTGTTTCAAACGCTTGCTTAACACCTTCTACACCATAAATGGTTCCTCCCGTAGGAAAATCTGGAGCCTTGATATGCTGCATAATTTCAGCCGTAGTAATTTCTGGATTGTTAATATAAGCGGCAATCGCATCGCAAGCTTCGCTTAAATTATGTGGCAACATATTCGTTGCCATACCAACCGCAATTCCCGACGCTCCATTAATAATTAAATGAGGCAACTTCGTTGGCATCACCGTAGGCTCTTTCAAAGTATCATCAAAGTTATCTTGAAAATCAACCGTTTCTTTATCAAGGTCATTCAAAATCGCGTCAGCAATTTTACTTAAACGCACCTCAGTATAACGCATCGCTGCCGGGCTATCTCCATCCACACTACCAAAGTTACCTTGACCATCAATCAACATATAACGCAAACTCCACGGCTGCGCCATACGTACCATGGTATCATACACACTACTATCACCATGCGGGTGATACTTACCCAAAACCTCCCCTACGATACGGGCTGATTTTTTGTGTGCTTTATTATATGTATTGCCCAATTCGCTCATACCGTAAAGTACTCTTCGGTGAACGGGTTTTAATCCATCTCTTACATCGGGTAAGGCCCGACCCACAATCACCGACATAGAATAATCTATGTAGGCGGTTTTCATCTGTTCCTCAATATTTACAGGAATGATTTTATCGTGCTCTGGGTTTCCTAAATCTTCTTCGTCAGCCATTTTATTATTTTAACCCACCCTTTGAATGCATTGCTTCATTTTGAACCTCCTTTCTTTTCCCCTCCTCCCGCTAAAGACGGGACAAGCTAAGAGGGGAGAAGGCGAGCCTCCTACTGTGAAAAAACTTTATCCAATTTTGGTAGTGGTGCGAATTTACGAAATTGCCCTCTAGAAAGCTCAATTTGAAAAACTAAGATTTCCCCAAAAATCGAAATTTACCCACTTAAAATGCGAAATAAGGGTGGTTTGGTATTTTTTGGAGTGTTTGCAAATGGGCGTTTTGGGAAAAGTGGATTTTTGGGGTGTTTACGGCGCAACAGAGTTGCTTACTTATTCATAATCCGTAGGCGGAGCTTACGAATAGGTGATTTATTGTATGAACCCAGTAGAAACAAATGTTCCAGCAGTAAATATTTCACGATACTCTGCATAGTATTTTTTTAAATGATAAGCACTATGTCCACTACACCAATCTGGATCAATAAGCAAGTTCGAACTCCAGAGAACATTGCTTATAAAATCATTCTCGTCATAATCTAAGTAATAATATGTTTTACCTGGATCACCAGATAAATATTTATTAGTATTCAAAATAAATACTGAATCTGAATTATTTATAGGTAGATGAATCTGAGTACTATTAAGAGTAAATCCTTCATAATAATGCTTAGTAAAACTTGGAAAATAAAAACCATAATTAATATTAGTGCTCCCTTTAGTATAGCTAATTATGGGTTGAAGGGATTGCAAATTATTAAGAATGTCAATATTCGAGCTAAACGTATCCGATAAATTAGAACGAGAAAACACCCAATAAGTTGAATCACTATATACTCCAGTTAATAAATAAATTTCCCCGTTAAGGTTAAACTTGTATTGATCTATAAAATTTATTTTCGAAGAACCACTTACAGCTGAATTAAAAAAAGTGTCTGTAGGCACTGCACCATAAAAGATAACCGAATCAATGTAATTAGGAAAACTGCTAAATTCTAACCGTGTACTATCTACTTTCCTTTCGTACAGATGCGTTGAGTAAATAGTTTTTTTATCAAAAGTTGATTTTACGACCGAATTGACTACAGGCGACGGTAATGGTATGGGCTCAGGATCATCCTTTTTACAAGCCGTGGCAAATAGGATAATTGATAGTAGGATTAAGGGTATGTTTTTCATATACTATGCTAAGTTACGGGATAATAATAATAATAATAGCTCAGGATTCTTTTAAATTAATCTAGGAATTTATATTTAGTCAACCGTTGCTCACCTTGCTTATTAAGCATTCCTTCACCCACCGCCCATTTCAAATCTCTACTTGCCGTTGCCTGGCTAATATTTTTAAAGTTGATTAAATAATCCTTTCGGCTAAATTGCGCTTTGCCTACTTTATCTTTAAATAATTGTATCCTATCCTCTACATTTAGGTTTACGTTTTGAGATTGTAAAAGCACTTCCAATGATTGTAAAATAAGGCCTAGCATATATTCTATGAAGGGGGTGGAGGCTCCTAACTTATCGGACTGAGAAAGTGCTTTATAATAAGCCGTTTGATTTTCTTTAATTAAACTTTCTACGGGTAAAAATTCAAATACGGGATATTGCTGCATGAGGAGTAAGGTTTGCCACAATCTTCCCATACGTCCATTGCCATCCATAAACGGGTGTATAAATTCAAACTCATAATGAAACACACAACTTTTGATAAGTAAAATATCTTTATCTTTTTTGAGATAGCTAAATAAATTATTCATCAAGCCCTTTACTCTATCCCCGCCTGGAGCTATATGCGCAACTTTTGCTCCTTTTACAATTCCTACATTTTTAATTCGCAATTTACCCGCATCTCCGAGTAAGCCTTTCATTAAAATAGAATGTGCTTTTTCAAGACTTTTTAATTGATTCGGGTTGAAAGAGGAAAGCTGCTTGTAAACTTTAATTGCATTTTGAACTTCCAATATATCTTTCTTCGGTGCTACTATTCTTTTATTATTCAACAATGAAGTTATCTGTTCTTCACTAAGCGTATTGCCCTCAATTTCCAAGGAAGATTGAATTGTTTTTATTCGATTTTTTTTTCGCAACTCAGTGGCAGGTTTGTGCAAGTGCGCAGCATTCACCTCTCCTAGCTTCTCTGAAATAGCAACAATGAATTGTAATATAGTCTCTGTTATTTGATAAGGCGGCTTCATTTTGTGATAGTATCATTTGATACTATCACAAAAGTAACTTAATTACCCAACTAAAATGCGAAATAGAGGTAAGTAAAGGTTTTTACCATGAAATAAGAAGCGTTTCTTTGGTGGTGAAAGTGGGATTATTTCATGCTCCCAAAATAAAAACCCGAACAAGCATAAAACCCACACAAACTCTGTTCGTTTATTTTGTGCGTCCAATGCCTTTTGCAAGGGAGCCAGCAACGCCCTTGAAAACACAAAACCCGACACGCTCTGCGTGACGGGTTTCTTTGGCGGTGAAAGAGGGATTCGAACCCCCGGTACCGTGAAGTACGCTTGTTTTCAAGA
>CAZTCQ010000070.1:0-14605 GCA_964612525.1 uncultured Chitinophagaceae bacterium
TAATGGCGGCAGTGGATGATTACATTCCTTTACCTCCTCGTCCTGTAGATCAAGACTTCTTGATGTCTGTTGAGGATGTATTCTCTATTACAGGTCGTGGAACGGTTGCTACCGGTCGTATCGAGCGTGGTGTAATCAAAACAGGTGAGAATGTGGAAATCGTTGGTTTCAATGATGAAGCGTTAAGTTCTACTTGTACGGGTGTTGAGATGTTCCGTAAGATATTGAACGAAGGACAAGCTGGTGATAATGCGGGTATCCTTTTAAGAGGTATTGAAAAAACTGATATCAAACGTGGTATGGTAATCTGTAAGCCAGGTTCTATTACTCCACACACTGAATTTAAAGGTGAGGTTTACGTATTGGCTAAAGAAGAAGGTGGACGTCACACTCCATTTTTCAACAAATATCGTCCACAGTTTTACTTCAGAACAACTGACGTAACAGGTGAGGTTGAATTAGCAGCAGGAACTGAAATGGTTATGCCTGGTGATAATGTAAGTCTTACAGTTAAGTTGATTGCTCCGATAGCGATGGACAAAGGTCTTAAGTTTGCAATCCGTGAGGGTGGCCGTACAGTAGGTGCTGGTCAGGTAACTGAGATCATAAAATAGTACTGTAGTACTAAGTACTTAGTATTTAGACTGCTATTAGTAGAAATAAAACATGCAAAGTACCTCGAAATTTTCGTGGTACTTTGTTTTCTTTAATAGCAGAAACAAATAGCGATAAAATTGTATAATCTAACTACTCGCTACTAACTACTAATTACTATACACGGGTATAGTACAATGGCTAGTATAGAGGTCTCCAAAACCTTTGATCTGGGTTCGAATCCTAGTACCCGTGCAACCTAAATGAATAGTCCCGATAGCTATCGGGAAGTAAAAACTTATAAAACACTGAAAATGAGCAAATTCACTAAAGTATTCGAAAATTCATACAACGAATTAATGCATAAGGTAACTTGGCCTAGTTGGCCTGAGTTACAGCAATCTACGATTGTTGTATTGATAGGTTTTTTAATCATAACCTTAATTTTATTTGCTATGGATGGCGCTGCGGAATTTGTTTTTGAAACATTCTACGGACTTTTTAAATAAGCTACAAAATGGCAGAAGAAGTAAAGAGCACTGAAAAAAAGCAGGAGCAGGATTCTAAATGGTTCGTGCTTCGTGTGATCGGAGGAAAGGAGCGCAAAATCAAAGAATATCTTGATAAAGAAATTAAACGTTCCGGTTGGGATAATGTAATCAGTCAGGTATTATGTCCTATCGAAAAAGTGTATAAAGTACAGAAGGGTAAAAAGGTAATGCGCGAAAAAATCCTTTTCCCGGGTTACATGCTCATTGAATCAAAAACAGGCTCGTTAAGCGGGGAAATGATCTCTAACATACGTTCTGTTCCGGGTGTGATTCATTTTTTAGGCAAAGAGCATCCCGATTCGTTAAGAAAATCAGAGGTGAACAAAATGTTTGGTAACCTGGACGATATGGCGGATGATGATATCCAATTATTGGAACCGTATATAGTGGGAGAGACTATCAAAATTATTGATGGTCCGTTTAACGACTTTAATGGAACCATTCAAGAAATTGATGAGGATAAAAAGAAAATAAAAGCAGTAGTAAAAATCTTCGGTCGTGATACTCCGGTAGAATTAAATTATATGCAAGTACAAAAAGTGAACTAATTTTTTTTGAAAATGATAGTTGAGAGCTGCTCCGATATGAGCAGCTTTTTTTTATAAATAAAAGTTTGAACCACTGTCTAAAATTTGCCTTGCTAAAGAGTTTGCACCCGGAGTAAAACGCAGCTGGCTATTTTTAGTTAATTCACGATGATAATTAGCAAACTATTAGTAATATTACAGTAAGATTATAGAAGAAATAGACCAAATTTATGTTTAAGAAGATTTTAATTATTCTATTGATTTTGCCTTGCGTCGTGCAGGCACAACGAAAGCATCACGAGATTGGAATTTTTGGTGGGACGTCTTCCTATTATGGTGACCTCCAACAAAATTTGTTTCCTAGCGAGGGTTACCGAGCTGCGGGTGGATTGGTCTACAAATATTTTGTGCACCCCAACATAGGTTTTCGTACCTCCATAAATTATGCTAGCTTATTTGGTTCGGATAGCTTATCAAGCATTCCAGCCATCCAACAAAGAAATTTAGATTTTGAAACAAATGTTTTAGAAGTAGCCGCAGGCTTTGAGGCTAACTTATTGCCTGTTGATGTTGATGAGTATAAAGTCTCGCCTTATGTTTTTGCTCAAATTGGATTATTCTATTTCAATCCCTACATCATTGATGAGAACACGGATAAGCTCTATCTGCGTCCATTAGGAACAGAAGGCCAAGGCCTAGATCAATATCCAGAACGCAATCCATACAGCCTTGTGAACGTAGCTTTCCCTTTTGGCGGTGGTCTTAAATTTTTACTAGGAAAGAAAGTTTTTTTGAATGTAGAAATGGGTTTTCGATATACGTCCACAGATTACTTGGATGATGTAAGTAAGAGCTATGTGAATTTTGACGCCTTATTTTTGAATGGTCAAAAAACGGTGGATTATTCTTTTCGGACAGATGAGCTAGCCAACTGGGATGGGAATTATCCTGATGAAGGATTCCAACGTGGAGACCCAAGCCGCAACGATTGGTATTGGTTTGGTGGTGTAAGTTTATCAATTTATTTTGATTCTTTTGGTAATCCGTACAAACATAAACAAGGACGTTGCCCAAGAAGGGTAAGTGATTCTAAATAATATCTAACTAAGAAATATAAAAAGAGCTCATTCAGTCGAATGAGCTTTTTCTTTGAGAAAATGCTCCTACCGTTTTAAGATTCACTGTTTCTCCTTCCCCTAAAAACACTAGATACTAATTCAAGAAGTATCATAGAAAAGTAATGTTTTCGCTTGTTGAAATTTAATAAGGAGCTCTTAACATTAGCTTGCTATTCGGTCTTATATTTGGTAAAAGGAATCAATTTTTTATGAAAACAAGATTATTACTACCGGCGATTGTATTACTCAGTTCTTTGTTTTTCACTGCCTGTGAAACTCAAGACGCTAAACTTTCTAAGAAAGATAGAATGGATTTGGCTATGGAGCAGGAGCTAGAAATGACCAAAGACGAATTCGGTAACGTACCCAAACAAGAATTGCTAAAAGGCATTGAGCAAATTAATTCTAGCAATAAAGTAGCATCTGCTATAACCAATATTACATGGAATAACTTAGGTCCTACGAACCAAGCAGGACGATCAAAAACTATGATGGTTGATGCGAATGATGCTTCGGGAGAAACCGTTTTTTGTGGGAGTGTAGGTGGTGGAATTTGGAAAACTACCAACATTAGTTCTAATAGTCCTAATTGGGCTCCGGTAAATGATTTTATGCAAAATATATCCATCACCTCTTTAGGACAGGATCCTAATAATTCTAGCATAATGTATGCGAGTACGGGTGAGCCTTATGGAAGTGCTTCTTCTATTCGAGGAATGGGAGTTTTTAAAAGTACGGATGGCGGAGCCAGTTGGAACCCATTACCTTCCACCTCAGGAACTGATTTTTACCAATGTGCAAAGCTCACCATTGTTTCAAATAGTGATGTGTATGTAGCTACCACAAGAGGAATCTTTTTATCGAACGATGGTGGTGCGACTTTTACAAGAGTACTCTCTGCGAGTTCTGCTGGCGCATCTAGCAATAGAGGTCATGATGTGAAACAAGCAACTAATGGTGATATTTACGCTTCTCTAGATGGCTCTCTTCATAAAAGTACTGACAATGGATTTACGTGGAATGCACTGAACATTGGTTTTAACACAGAACGAATCGAGATAGCTTGTGCACCGAGCAGTGCGAATTCTTTATACCTTGTAACAGAGGCAGGGAACAAAGCCGATCGGATTGTAAAAAGCACCGATGGTGGAATCACTTGGACAAATTTAGCTTTGCCTGACGATGATGATCCGGGAATTCCTGCTAATGATTTTACAAGAAATCAAGCATGGTATGACTTATGTGTGGCCGTTGATCCTAACAACGAAAATGTAGTTTATGTAGGGGGGATTGATTTATTTAAAACAACGAATGGTGGAATTAGCTGGACACAAGTAAGTCACTGGTATGGAGGGTTTGGATACCAAGAAGTTCATGCGGATCAACATTTTATTATGTATCCTACTTCTAGTTCAGATATAGTTTACTTCTGCAATGATGGTGGAATTTACAGCACTAATAATGGTAGTGCTGGTGTGCCAAATATTACTAGTAGAGGCAGAAATATGATTACGCTTCAAATATACGGTTGCGATGCTCATCCAACGAATGCTTATTATTTAGGAGGAACACAAGATAATGGCTCGCATCAATATACTTCTAACTCGCTTCAAGCGACAACGGAGGTTACAGGCGGAGACGGAGCCTATTGTAATATTGATCAAAATCAACCTCAATTTCAGTTTACTCAATACGTTTATAATCAATATCGCCGAAGTACGAATGGCGGTAATACTTTTAGCAGCGTGAATCTGAGTAGTTCGCAAGGGCGTTTTATTAATCCGAGTGATTATGATGATGTCAACAATATATTGTACGCCGCTCGTGGCAATGGACGGTATCTTCGTTGGAACGATCCACAAACAGGTAGTGATGATGATAATGTAAATGCTGGTTTTTCAGGAAAAGTGTCAGCTGTAACGGTTTCGCCTAACGTAAATAATCGAGTGTATTTTGGAGACGATGATGGTAACGTTTATCGCGTGGATAATGCTAATACGAACGCGCCCAATGTAACGTCTATTTCCACGGGATTGCCTAATAATAAATATGTTAGTTGTGTGGCGGTTGAAACAGGTAATGAAAATCATTTACTAGCAGTCTATTCAAATTATTCTACCAACAGTGTTTGGGAGTCTACTAACAATGGAAGTAGTTGGACTTCGGTAGAAGGGAATCTTCCTAATATGCCTGTGCGTTGGGCCGTATTTAATCCTAATAACGCTGACCAAGCTTTCTTGGCAACTGAATTGGGTGTGTGGAGCACGGACGATTTGAATGGCGGTAGTACCAATTGGGGAGCGACGAATACTGGCTTAGCGAATGTGCGAGTGGATATGATTAAAATCAATAGCAATAAGGAAATGATTGCATCTACACATGGTAGAGGGATGTATTACTCAAATTCTTTGAATGCAGCAGTGAATGTACCGGTGGCATCTATATCAGTAGCCGGCCAGGGAAATGTAAGCACAATTACTACACAAGGTGGATCATTGCAAATGGTAGCAACAGTTTTACCAACGAATGCTACGAATCCAACAGTTTCTTGGAGTGTGGCGAATGGTACAGGATCAGCAACCATAAACCCTACCGGTTTGCTAACCGCTGTTTCTGACGGAACGGTAACTGTGACTGCAACTTCTACTGACGGTAGTAATGTGAGCGGAAGTACCGTAATTACACTTTCTAATCAAACGCCTTCACTCACGGATTCTATTGATGTGTATGGACAAGGAAGAATATTTGTAATTACTACACCTGGAGGACAGCTTCAAATTATAGCGGATTTATATCCAACCAATGTTATAAGTAATAATGTAGTTTGGAATATGTTACCCGGAGGGACCGGCTCAGCTTCTTTGACGGCTGGTGGACTTATGACGGCTTTGGCGAATGGAACTGTCATTGTTCAAGCCACTGCAACCGATGGTTCGAATGTATCGGGTAGTGCAGTGATTACGATTAGCCGACAGTTTGCTTTAAGTACAAATGATGTAACTCTAGAAAACATCAACTTATACCCGAATCCTTCTAGCGGGAAACTGACGCTTAGTGAAAGTGAAAGGGTGACAGAAATTAGTGTTGTGGGGATGAATGGTAGAATTGTGAAAAGACTAAAAAGTAGTTCTGCTATTGATTTGTCTGATCTGCCGAAAGGGATTTATATAGCCGTTCTAAAACTCAATGATGGAAAAATGAAGTCGCAAACAATTACCCTGCGATAATTTATTGATAAGTTTTGAAGAGAAAAGCTCACCACTTCGGTGAGCTTTTCTTATTTGCCAATAAACTTTAGATTGTTTCTTACGTAAAAAAAAGTCTACCGAATTTTTCCGGTAGACTTTGTAAACATTTTAAAAATTTAGGATTAAGCCGTTTCTACAGCAAATTCATTTGGATACTCCTGAGCATCCAATTTTCTTTTTACTTCCTTAAAGGCAGCAATCGTAGTGTCAATATCCTCGAAAGTATGAACCGCTGTAGGAATCAATCTTAGAATGATTTGACCACGAGGGATAACCGGATAGGTAACAAGCGAACAAAATATATTAAAGTTCTCTCTTAGGTCTCTTGTAAGATTTGTTGCTTCATTAATTCCTCCATGCATAAAGACAGGAGTCACTGGTGAATCTGTCTTCCCAATATCCAAACCTGCTTCTTTAAGTCCACTTTGAAGCTTGTTTACATTTTTCCAAAGTCTCTCTTTATGCTCAGGTTGCGTGCGCAACATTTCTAATCTTTTTATGTTTCCAACCACTAAGGGCATAGGTAACGATTTTGCAAATATCTGTGAGCGCATGGTGTATTTTAAGTAATCGATAATAGCTTTATCACCAGCTACAAAAGCACCAATGCTGCCCATGCTTTTTGCAAAAGTTGAAAAGTAAACATCAATTTCATCTTGACAACCTTGCTCTTCACCCGCACCAGCACCTGTTTCACCCAGCGTACCAAAGCCATGTGCATCGTCTACTAGTAATCTAAAGTTATATTTTTTTCGAAGTTCGCAAATCTCTTTAAGTTTACCTTGATCTCCTGACATGCCGTAAACACCTTCCGTGATTACTAGTACACCTCCATTCGTATCACCTACTTTTTCGATAGCTCGCTTAATTTGCTTTTCTAAATCAGAAATATCGTTATGCTTAAATACGTATCGGTGAGCCGTACTCATTCGCAACCCGTCAATAATGCAAGCGTGACATTCAGCATCATATACTGCCACATCATGACGACTCAATAATGAATCCACTATGGAAACCATTCCTTGGTACCCAAAGTTCAATAAGTAAGATTCTTCTTTAGAAACAAATTCAGCTAACTGTTCTTCTAGAGTTTCATGCAAATCTGTATGTCCACTCATCATTCTAGCACCCATTGGGTAAGCCAACCCATAATCTCGAGCCGCTTCTTCATCCACTTTTCTTACTTCCGGATGATTTCCCAAACCAAGGTAGTTGTTTAAACTCCACACGATTCTTTCCTTTCCTTGAAACATCATTCGATTCGAAAGCTCTCCTTCTAATTTGGGAAATATGTAATAGCCTTCGGCGTTCTGTTGATATTGTCCTAAGGATCCTCTGTTTTTAAATTTATCAAATAAATCTGCCATAATATAATTTTAAACTCAATCTCTAATAATTAAGTCATGGCAAAATTACGACATTAGAATCCTGATTTGTAGTTTAATATTCCCATTTTTGCTAACAAATTATAAAAAGTGGATAATGGGTAAAAGTGTCTGTATTATAGTGTTAGCGGTGTTTCTTTCTGTTTTTTCTCAGGCTCAAGCTGTGCAAAAAACAAAGGTGGTTGTCGGGATTGTGATTGATCAAATGAGGGCTGATTATTTGACTAATTTCAATCACCTTTATGGCAAAGGAGGTTTTAATCTTTTAAAAAAGAAAGGGGCTTGGTTTACGAATTGCTACATTAATTACCTGCCAGCTTACACTGGCCCAGGTCATGCTAGTATCTATACGGGGAGTGTGCCCGGAATAAATGGAATCGTGGGGAATAATTGGTACGATGCGAGCTCAGGAAAAAATATTTATTGCGTCCAGGACAATGACGTGTCTGCAACGGGTGGATTATTAGCCCTTGGAAAAATTAGTCCACGAAACTTGAAAGTGACCACCGTAACAGATGAACTTCGTTTATCCAATAATTTTAATTCTCGTACTTTTTCAGTTTCACTAAAAGATAGGGGGGCCGTTCTGCCTGGAGGGCATAGTGCCAACGCAGCTTATTGGATGGAAGATGAGAACGGTCACTTTATGACGAGTAGCTACTATTCACAAAAATTACCAAATTGGGTTAGTCAGTTTAATAGAAGAGAGAAAGTAAGAGAATACTTAAATCAAACTTGGAATCCGCTTTACAATAAATCAAAATATTTATACGCAGCTTCGGATGAAAACGAATTTGAAGGTCGTTTTGGTGATGCAAAAAATACAAGCTTCCCTCATGATTTTAAAAGTCAAAAAGGAGGATATATAAAGCGAACTCCCTACGGAAATAGTATTTTATTTGACTTTGCCATAGAGGCAATCCTGAATGAAAATATTGGCAAACGTGGTCACACGGATTTCTTAGCTCTAAGTTTTTCTGCTACTGATTACATAGGTCATATTTTTGGTCCCAATAGTTTTGAAGTAGAGGACACCTATGCTCGTTTGGATAGAGATTTGGCTCGTTTTATCCAATTTTTAAATCTACAATATGGCAAAGATGGTTACTTGCTTTTTTTAACAGCCGATCATGGTGCAGCGCATAATCCGAATTATTTAAAAAGTAAAAAAATTCCGGCAGCTTACTTTTTTGATCAAAAAGAACAACTTGGTTTGAATGAATCTTTGGAAAAACAATTCGGTAAAAAAGATTTGTGTCTTCGCCTCATGAATTGTCAAGTTTATCTGAACCATAGTATCATCAAAAATGAAACAGAGAAAGAGAAAATTCAAAAATCAGTTATAGATTATTTTAAGAAGCACCAACTCGTTCAGCTAGCTTTTGTTTCAGATAAAATTGCTAATCTGCCCTTGCCTCATTTTTTGAAACAATATTATCAAAACAGTTTCTTCCCGAATCGTTCAGGAGACTTGTCACTCTTATTTTACCCTGGTGTGCTAGATGCCTATTCGACTACCGGCACCTCTCATGGGGCTTGGAGTGCTTACGATTCTCATATACCGCTTGTCTTTTTTGGTGGAGGTTTATCGCCTCAAAAAAGCAGTCGAAAAGTTTATATGACCGACATTGCACCAACATTGTCTAATCTACTCGGCATAGCTGCGCCCAATGGATCAGTAGGTGAAGTAATAATACAGAAATAGAAACTAGGAACTAGGCACCGAGATAGTGCTTCAGTTGTTTACTTCGAGAAGCATTTCTGAGTTTTAAAATAGCCTTGTCTTTTATTTGGCGCACTCTTTCACGCGTTAAGCTAAACCTCTCACCGATGTCCTCTAGGCTTAATGGGTGATCTTCACCAATCCCGTAGAATAATTGTAAAACGTTTTGTTGACGATCCGTCAAAGCACTTAGGCTTCTTTTCAATTCGCAGCTTAAACTTTCATTGTGAACGAGTTTTAAATCAGTAGAACTTGCGTTGGGGTCAATCATGATGTCCAACAGTTTATTATTGTCATCGCCACCACTAAACGGCGCATCCATACTCACGTGCCGAGCAGAAGAGGAAAGGGTCGATTCGATTTCTTCTCGATTCATTTCTAATAGGGTAGCTAGTTCATCTGTGCTCGGCTGGCGGCCTAACTCTTGCTCAAGCTGAGAAACGGCTTTGTTGATCCGATTGGTTAGTCCTACCTTGTTGAGTGGAAGTCTTACAATCCTACTTTGCTCAGCTAAGGCTTGCAAAATACTTTGTCGGATCCACCATACTGCATAAGAGATAAACTTGAACCCTCGCGTCTCATCAAATCGTTTGGCCGCCTTGATAAGACCTACGTTACCCTCATTGATTAAATCACTCAATGATAATCCTTGATTTTGATATTGTTTGGCCACAGAAACTACAAATCTGAGGTTGGCCTTCGTCATTTTATCCAAGGCATATTGGTCGCCTTGTTTAATTTTTTTGGCTAGTCTTACTTCCTCTTCAGGAGTTATCAGACTCACTTTTCCGATTTCTTGCAAATACTTTTCTAGTGATTGACTCTCGCGATTGGTTATAGATTTTGTAATTTTTAATTGGCGCATGGACATAAACAAACAGTTTTAAAGGGTTTCATAATAGGATACAATCAATAAAAAAAAATATGATTTCTTCGATTGTCATCTAAATGTAAATTATTCCTTAATACTTCCCAAAAATACTTTTACGCAATTCACAATTCAATAGTAAATATTCAAGCGGAAAATTTTGTTTTAAACCCGATTAGCTTATTATTGTACACTTTCAAGATTATGGCAAAGAAAGAAGAATACTCTATAGAATTTCCTATAAAATGTAGCACAAGTGTGCTTTATAATTTATTGGCCACGAGCGACGGATTGAGCGAATGGTTTGCTGACAAAGTAGATGCTGTAGATAATGTATACCACTTTTCGTGGGACGGAGGGGCACCGGACAGCGCTGAAATAATTGATAGCAATGAAAATGAATTTATCCGTTATCAATGGGAATGGCAGGATGATAATGAATATTTCGAATTCAGAATCGCTAGCAGCGACATTACTAAGGAGAACATTTTGCATATTACTGACTTTGCCGAAAAGGGAGAAGTGGACGATCAAATCACTCTTTGGGAAAGCCAAGTAAAGGAATTGAAGCAACGAATGGGGGCTTAATGGTACTTTGTAACAGGCACTAGTAATAAGAAATTTTAAGAAGCCGGGCGGCTTCTTTTTTTATTCCTAGCAATGCGTTTTTAGCATAACTACTAGAGTCTAAATTCTTAGTAATTAGTACTAATCCTTACTTTTGGATTTTATAATATCTACGATTAAGAGCTTTCGACGTTCTACTTAAAACTAACATGCGCACCCTAGCACAATTCTCCATTAAAGGTTTTTTGCCCAAGTTAATAGCGGCCTTTTTTGTGGTATGGTTTGCTTTTATTATTTGGTATCTTTGGTTGTACATTGATGATTATATCGGGAAAGGTCTAGATGCCTGGACCATTCTAAATACGCTGGGGCTACAAACGTTGCCATTGGTTCCTATTGCCTTACCGCTGAGTGTGTTGTTTTCATCTATTATATATTTCGGTGAGCTTGGCGAGAGCTCTGAGTTAACTGCTTTAAAATCTTCGGGGATTTCGTTATTTCAGTTTTTAAAACCGCTTTTTGTCTTCGTTTTTATTCTAGCAATCGGCAGTTTTTTCTTCAATGATAAAATTATCCCACGGGCTCAAATCAAGGCGATAAAAACTTACTATGAAATTTCTAATAAAAAACCAGCCCTGAATATTAAGGCAGGGGAGTTTTATACTGAAATTCCGAAACACGTAATTTATGTAAAAAATAAAGATGGTGATAATAGCACAATTCGTGGAGTGAAAATTTATGATAACTCCGTAGGTTATGAGCAGCAGCGCGTGATATTGGCAGACAAAGGCAAAATGTATGTTACGGATGATAACTCAGCTTTGATATTTGAACTTTTTGATGGCTGGCGATATGAAGAAGTCTATAAGCCTGAAAGTGAAAGCAATGAGCAAATTAGATTAGGGTTTAAGTATTACAAAAAAGTATTTGATCTAGGGGAGTTTGACTTGCAGGTGACCAGCGAAGATTATTTTAAAAACATGCGACGAACCATGAGCGTAGCGCGGATTGGCGATGAGATTGATACCGCTTCTATCAAACTAAATAAGAGCGGAGATTATATTCAAAAAATAATGGGCACCTATCTTGCTCAGCCCGATTCAAACCTGATCCTGACAAAAGTAAAGCCCTCTGCCTTGAAAAAATGGATTGATAATGATTCAATTTACGCTTTGGCGGCCAATTCGGCTGAGGTAAACGCAAGAAGTGTAAAAAATGCAATAGAGATTAATATTCAAAATCGGAAGCTGTATATTAAAAACCTAGCGGATCATAAAATTGAGTGGCATAGAAGATTTACCATTCCGTTTGCCTGTTTACTTCTTTTTACGATTGGTGCTGCTTTGGGAGCCATTATTCGAAAAGGAGGACTGGGTATGCCCTTTATTGTGGCTGTAATATTCTTCGCTATCCTGCATATTCTGAATACTATTGGAGAAAAAATGGCTGGGAATCAAGTGCTTGAACCATGGCAAGGAATGTGGTTATCCTCGGCGGTCCTTAGTTTATTGGCCGTCTTTCTATTAGTAAAAGC
Organism: uncultured Chitinophagaceae bacterium; assembly: GCA_964612525.1. Classification (GTDB taxonomy): domain Bacteria; phylum Bacteroidota; class Bacteroidia; order Chitinophagales; family Chitinophagaceae; genus JAGNRR01. The sequence goes on from CAZTCQ010000070.1 coordinate 12,116, forward strand.
CAATAATGATGCTCCGGTAATGAGTAAAGAATGGTATTTTAGAACTTGGAATTTTATTAAAGGATTGACAAATCGTTCTAAAACATGATGAATACAAAAGCAAATAGAGTGGCTCTCATACCAGCAAGATTGGAAAGTCAACGCTTGCCCGAAAAGTTGCTTTTGTCGCTGGGTGGCGCACCCATAATTGTAAGAACGTATCGTGCTGTTTTGGCTACAGATTTATTTCATAAGGTTGTTGTAATTTGCAATCATTCAAAAATTGCAGCAGTATTAGAAGAGCATAATTGCGACTATATTTATAATGATACTCACTTCGAAAGTGGCACGGATCGGATAGCCAATGAGTTGAATCAATTTCCGTATGAGGTGGTGGTTAATGTTCAAGGCGATGAACCTTTTATAGAAAAAAGCAATTTAATAAATTTAGTAGAACTATTTGATAATAAAGAAGTTGAAGTGTCTACATTAAAGTATAAAATTAATTCAAAGCGTGACTATGAGAATCCGAATGTTGTCAAAGTAGTTTGTAATGAAAATGGGCGAGCCTTGTTTTTTTCTCGTAGTCCCATTCCTTTTTTTAGGGACGAGAATCAAGGATTAGAGAGTTATCGACATATTGGAGTTTATGGTTACCGGCGTTCAGTTTTGATGAAGCTTAGTAAGCTGGGGCCATCTGCTCTTGAATTATCCGAAAGGCTTGAGAATTTAAGAATGATTGAGCATGGTTTTTATGTTGGGGTAGCAGAAGTTAGCGCGCCACCAATGGCTATTGATACTCCGGAAGATTATGAGCAAGCGATAGAATTTTTAGGGTCTAAATCATAAGCAAAAGATTAGATAGTCGTTTTTGGGTTTTAGCTGGCGATTTTTTTGCAGTGCGGGTTGGTCTAAGTCCTTTTTGCTTTGGGTTTTTCTAAAATTGTCGCCGTAGTGGATGAATGGTCTCATCAAAAAAATGAAAAAAAATCTATGTTGAAAAAAAATTCACAGATTAAATGTTTGTAAATCAACCTGTTACAAAACAATCTTTTTCAATAGTAACAATTTGGAATATTTTTTGATAAGTTGGCGCTTTCGCTGTAAATTTGCACGTCCAATTGGGTAGGCACGTGCACATTTCTTATTAAAAAACTGATAGTTTTATAACTAGAAGGTCTTGACCTTGTTGGGTTTTTATTATATATAATAAACCTTAAAACGCGAAAAAGTACTTATGGCAACAGTTAAAACCGAACGCATAAATTTCGGAAAAGTAACAAATCACGGCGAAACACCAGATTTACTGGACATTCAGCTAGAATCATTCAACGAATTTATTCAACTAGAAACGACTCCGGACAAACGAAACAACGAAGGTTTGTATCGTGTGTTCATGGAGAATTACCCAGTCTCTGATACTCGAAACATTTTCTTGTTAGAGTTTTTGGATTACTTCGTGGATCCTCCTCGATATTCTATTGAAGAATGTATGGAAAGAGGGTTAACCTATTCGGTTCCTTTAAAAGCTAAACTCCGTTTGAGCTGTAATGATGAAGAGCACATCGATTTTGAAACTATTGTTCAGGATGTATTCCTAGGGAATATTCCTTACATGACACCCAAGGGTACGTTTGTAATCAATGGTGCTGAGCGAGTGATCGTTTCTCAGTTGCACCGTTCGCCGGGTGTATTCTTTGGTCAAAGCTTGCATCCCAATGGAACTAAAATATATTCTGCTCGTGTGATTCCTTTTAAAGGAGCATGGATGGAATTTGCTACAGATATCAATAACGTAATGTATGCGTATATCGATCGTAAGAAAAAGTTCCCTGTAACGATGTTGTTACGTGCTATTGGTTTTGAAACTGATAATGACATTTTGAATTTATTCGGAATGGCAGATGAGGTGAAAGCTGACAAGCGTAATTTGAAAAATGCGGTTGGTCGTAAACTAGCGGCTCGTGTTATCCGTTCTTGGACAGAGGATTTTGTGGATGAGGATACGGGTGAGGTTGTATCTATCGAGCGTAATGAAGTATTGTTGGATCGTGATACAGAGTTAACGGAAGATGATATTGAAACTATTACAGAATTAGAAGTTGAAACTATCTTTTTACAAAAAGAAGATGCGGGTGGAGACTATACTATTATCTATAATACACTAAACAAAGATACTAGTAACTCTGAGATAGAAGCGGTACAGCATATCTATCGTCAGCTGCGTAGTACAGACGCTCCGGATAATGATACGGCTCGTGGTATTATTGATAAATTATTCTTCTCTGATAGAAGATATGATTTAGGTGAAGTAGGACGTTATAAAATTAATCGTAAGCTTGGCTTCGACTTAGACGTTGATAAAAAAGTATTGCGTCGTGAGGACATAATCGAGATTATTAAATATTTGGTGCGTTTGACTAACTCAAAAGCAGAAGTTGATGATATCGATCACTTAAGTAATCGTCGTGTACGTACCGTAGGTGAGCAATTATATGCTCAGTTTGGTGT
>CAZTCQ010000071.1:0-6755 GCA_964612525.1 uncultured Chitinophagaceae bacterium
ACCAATAAAATTACTAAGCCCCATGCTATGGCATGGGGCTTTTTTTGATGGGGAAGGATAGTAGAAAACTTAATCTACTACCTAGGACATTTTTGATTGGAGGTTGTTGTCTAAGGCTTCGAGAAATTGTTCTGTGAATACATAATCTTTACCGGGTGTAACATTTTTTCCATGAATACAAATTGCCAAATCTTTTGTCATAGTTCCACTTTCAACGGTTTCGATGCAAACAGTTTCTAGGGTAGTTGTGAAATCGATAAGTGCTTGATTGCCATCTAATTTTCCTCTGAATGCGAGCCCTCGTGTCCAGGCAAAAATTGATGCTATAGGATTTGTGCTGGTAGGTTCTCCTTTTAGATGACGACGATAATGACGAGTTACAGTACCATGTGCGGCTTCAGCTTCCATTATTTTACCATCAGGTGTTGTTAGCGCGGAAGTCATTAGACCGAGTGAACCAAAACCTTGGGCAAGCGTATCACTTTGTACATCTCCATCATAGTTTTTACATGCCCATACGAACTCTCCATTCCATTTAAGAGCGGCTGCTACCATATCATCAATCAAGCGATGTTCATACTGAATGTTTAGTTCGTTGAATTTATTTTTATATTCGTTTTGATATACTTCTTCAAAAATATCCTTGAAGCGCCCATCGTATTTTTTCAGGATGGTATTCTTTGTAGAGAGGTAGAGGGGCCATTTTTTACTCACAGCCATATTGAAACATGAACGAGCAAAACCGTAGATACTTTTATCTGTATTGTACATGCTCATCGCCACACCATCACCCTCAAAGTTGTAAACTTCAAATTCTTGCGGTTCACTTCCATCTTCTGGCGTAAAGGTCATTGTTAATTTCCCTTTTCCTTTAATTACGGTATCAGTTGCCTTGTATTGGTCACCATAGGCGTGACGTCCAATAGTGATTGGGGCTGTCCAATTAGGAACTAATCTAGGTACATTTTTCATTACAATGGGCTCTCTAAAAACGGTACCGTCTAAAATATTTCGAATGGTACCATTAGGCGAACGCCACATTTTTTTTAAACCAAATTCTTTAACCCTATCTTCATCGGGAGTGATGGTGGCGCATTTGATGCCAACTCCATGTTTCTTGATCGCGTTCGCGCAGTCAATGGTAATTTGATCTTCAGTTTCATCTCTTTTTTGAATACTCAAGTCATAGTATTCTATTGGGATATCTAAGTAGGGCAGGATCAATTTTTCTTTTATGAACTTCCAGATTATTCTAGTCATTTCATCGCCATCGATTTCAACGATTGGATTTTCAACTTTTATTTTTGACATATTTTTTAAATTAAAAACTAACTAAGTGACGAACAGTAAGTAGTAATCTTACCGAAGCGTCACCGGGACTAAGATAAACAACAAATAATTTTACTGGCTTCTTTGTTGAGCGAGGTTGTACAATTTTTGAGCTTGCTCTTGATTGCCTTGTTGCCTGTAGATATCACCCATAGCTTTATAACAGGCCGCTGTGAATTGCGGTATTTGAGCAGCAGTATTGTAACTGTTTAATGCTTGTTCCTTCTGGCCTAGTGCTTGTTGGGCCTGAGCTATGTAGAAATAGGCCGCCATGTATTGAGGCTGAGCCGTTAAGATTTCATTGTATAATCTTAGGGCAGTAGAAGGGTCATTATTTCTCAGCGCAATCATGCCCATAACTTGTTTGGTTTCTAAATCATCGGGTTCTGCCTGGTAGACTTTAGTAATAGCCGTTGTTGCTTTCGGGATTTCATTTTTCTGAAGATAGATTTGAGCTACCTTTTTTTGAATATCCATATTGTTTGGGTCTTCTCTTAAATATTTTTCATAAGCTATTAAAGCCTCATCCGTTTTGCCCTCTTTTAAGAAGTTGGATGCCACAATGTTCTCTCTACTGGGTCGTTTAATGACGGCGCTAAGGGCCAAGTCGCCCATCTGATTTATAAAAAGAGTGTGCCTGCTTGGTAGCCAACTTTTTGATACCAACTTTGCTTGCGGTACTAAGGCTTTATGCAAAATGTTGTAATCCCATTCGGATTCATTTAGTTCGTAATAGCGATTATATTTAATTTTTACATTTGGATAGTCTTCCAAATATTTAATCATTAAATGGTAGGCATTGGTTGTTAGCGTAACGGTGTCACTACTTTTTAGATTTGCGATTACCTCATTTTTAAAGTATTCTACACTGGGTTTTAGGCCGTTGTAGTAGTAGTCAAATTCATAATTTTTATAAGCTTCTTCGGGGCCTCCAACTATGGCATTGTAATAGTTTACTTCGTTCGGTTGATTTTTTGCAATAAAAATAAGCGGATCAAAAAGCATAACAACTAATAAAATAGGAGCAGCCCATTGAATTGGTTTGATTGATTTTGTTTCGGTGTACTCCATCAGTTTTTCCCAACCAAATGTGGCAACGATAGCCATGCTTGGAAAGGAAAAAAGAATATGACGCCAAAGGTGAAAAACATTTGAATCTTTGTAAACTACGTAAAATATTGGAAAAAAACCTGTGATACCTACAAAAACCAGCAGCCAGAAATTTTTATTTTTTCGATAGCCGTATAAAAAAATAATGGCTAACACCAATCCCAATAAGAACACATAGGTCGAAGTCATAAGAACTGACTTTGGAGTGTAGTACCAAGGGAGTTCTGCAGAGAGAACGCGAACGCCCTCCCATGTTTGGGCTAGAGAAATTTGTAAATTAGAAAAGGTTTCTAAGGCAATAAATGGATTGGTGAAAGGTGCTTGCAAACCATAGGGCCAAAATAAAACGGCGAGTAAATAAGAAGCCAAACTAATTCCGGCGAATGTTAGAATGGTTTTAAGATTTAAAATGCGGGATAGATTTTTTTTGTACTCAGGTAGAATTGACATTACTAACCAGAGACCGGAATAGGCAAAAAGTAGCAAGGCGGCAATACGTATATTAAGTGCTAGAGCTACACTCAAAATGACGTACACGTAATCTGTGATTTTTAATTTTGGGTATCGCTGCCAAAAACGTATGATAAAGTAGATGCTCATTGCATAGGCAGCCGCAAAAGGAACATCTTTAGGATTGTTCATGCTATGTCCTAGATAAAATGGGAATAAAAACATGAGCAACACCACAATCACCGCCGCTCGATAATTTGAAAATAGTAAAACGATTCGTGATGCAAAAAATATTCCTAAGAAGCCCATTAGTGCGTTCAAGATGTGTCGCAGCGTGAACTCATTAATAAAGGGAAGTACCTTGTGAACCACAGCGGCCATCATGTCAAACGCTCCTCCATAGAGATGCAAAATTTGATCTTGGTCTAATGATTTCGGCATATGGAGGGCCGTGGTATCTTCGCCCCAAGATGTAATGTAACTAATAATAGCTTTTCCATAGGCACTGGCGTCATCTTCATCGCCTGTAATGCCATGATTAAAACTCATTATTACCATTAGGAGCGCCACAATGGCTAAGGTGATTCGGTATACGATTTTACTTTCTTTAAGAAACTGCATTATTTTTTCTTTGTTTTTTTAATCCTCTTTGATAGGTTTTGTTTATTCGCAAAAGTTCCAAAGGGAATTGGATTGTGTCCGATAATTTTATTTTGCTTCCACCTTTTTCTAGCCATTGATTTAGTGGTGCTTCAAAAGCATTTTCTGTAAAATAGTCATAACCGTATTTACTAATTAAGCGTGCGATTAGTTCAATGTCGAAAAGCCATTTGCTAATAAATTCTTCCTCAAATATATTAGCAATTAATTCATTATGGAAATATTTTGCACCGCATTGTGTATCATAAATTGGTGTTTTTAATATCATGCCCGCCAAAGTGGCAAAGATTCTGCCTAGGTAATGGCGCATTGTTTTTCGTTCAATGTGACTTCCCAATTTTTGAATCCGAGACCCAAAGTATATTTTTTTATTTCTTTTAAGAGCATCTAAGCCCATAGTATAAAATTCGGATAAAGGAGTAGCTAGGTCGCAATCTAAATAACCTAATAGCGTGTACTCATTTTTCTTTTCCAAGAAAGCGTGACGGACGGCTTCGGCTTTGCCTTTGTTTTTTTCTAAGTTGATTAATTCCACTTGTTGTGGAAATTTATCACTGAGGGATGCTAATATGTTAGCAGTGTTATCCGTACTTCCATCATTCACAAAAATGAGCTTGTAAATTTCTGGATCAAAACGATTTGGATCGTTTAGAAATGCCTCAACTTCTTCCATCGGAAAGCGCTGAGCCTCGTTATAGGCAGGGATGATGAAGCCTAATTGTCTCATGATAGCGTTCTTTTCCCAATCATATAATTTGAAAGCCCTGGGATTTTAATACCTAGTTTTCGAAACGCTTTTCCTATTTTATAATCCAACCAGAAAACGGAAGAAACCAATTTTGTTATCCAAGGAGCGTGTGTCCATTCTGAGATGCCATCCGCTTCTTTTTTTGGTTTGAAAAAGAATTCTTTTATTTTAATAAGCAAACGTGGAAGGACTAAAGAAGAATAAAAATATCCCGATTGCACTTCTTGCCAACCCGCAAGGTTAATATGCTTTTTTAATAATTTATTACTATACCTTCTATAATGAACCAAAAACTCATCATGGCTGGCAAACAAGAACTGATAAGCTGGCACGGTAATGATAAACTTAAAATCATAAGGGAGAAGTTCGCTTACGTTTTTCATCATGGCGATGTCATCTTCAATATGTTCAAGCACATCAAGAAACAACACTACATCTATTTTTGTGTTGACTAATTCTGGATCGTTCCAATCTGAAAAGAGCGTAATGTCCTTAGGGTTCGTTAATCGATTTCTTACTTTGCTAAGAAGTTCTTCGTTGTAAAAAATATCAATTCCATGAAAACGGAGCTGTGGAAATTGATTCGATAGCTGGTCAATAACGTAAGCATCACCAGAGCCTACATCCAGTACATTGATTTCCTTATTCTCACCTAATTCTTGACTAAGAAAATCTGAAATTTTATCCGCCACAATTTTGATTCGGACTGTCTCCCAAGGATGCCGTTCAGAGATGTTCTCTTTTTTTAATTCTACTAAATCCACACTAACGTATTAAGCTTTGTAAATGTAATTTATTCTTTGAGAAGGTAATTCCAAACGAAAGAAAATGTTTTTTACCCAAAGAGTCAAAAAGTAATTTTCTCAAGGACCTATGTTCCCTGTAATGTGACACTGCTATTACAATACAGCTATTGTAATATTTACTTAAAAGAGTAGGCAAAACCATTATTTACTAGATTGTAATTTATCTTTGATTCATAACAAATCTGAATGAAAAAGAGGAATTATTTATTAGCTTGGCTTTTATTTATGGCAATGGCCTTTTCTCAAAAAGTAACGGCCCAAGATGTAATTCTATTCCAATATCCAACGTCGTCAGCGCAAATTGCGGCTGCTAAAAAAGCGGGGGATCAAAAAACGGTTGACGTATACAAGCGTTCGGACAATCAAATTAAAAACGCAATCTTGAAAGGATTTAGAAATGAGTTCACTTTTTGTCCAGTTTATTTTTTTAGTAGCGATGATTACGAAGAGGTTAAAAATAAAAAATGGGATAAGGTAAAATTTGTAGACCATAACCTTTCTCCAGTGCAGTTAGGAAATGATATTCAAAATTACCAGCTAGCAAATATTAGTTTTTTTCCCAGAGAGTTAAACAAAGTGGTCAAAGATCAAACAGAAATATTTGAGGAGGAACCAGAGAATCGTTTTGGAATTGGCATTATCTTAAATACACCTGAGTTCGAACCTGTGCTGGGTAAATTGCGATTTACGCCCTGTAAAATAGCAAAGCGAGGAAGTATTTTCACTCCCAAAAAGCGCTATTATGTTTTTAACGGAGCCGCCAGTTTTAATAAAAAACTAAGCAAGTTTGGTAGTCTGTCAAATACTGCCCAATAGCATTTCACAAATCCTTGCTTAGGTGCTACTTTTGCATTTCAAATTTTTAATAAGAATTATATGAACTACGATGTAATAGTTATCGGTAGCGGACCAGGTGGATACGTAGCGGCAATCAGAGCTTCTCAGCTTGGTTTTAAAACAGCCGTAATAGAAAAAGAAAGTCTTGGAGGCGTTTGTTTAAATTGGGGATGTATCCCAACCAAAGCCCTGTTGAAAAGTGCACAGGTTTTTGAGTATGCCAAACATGCAGCCGATTATGGTGTAATTCTAGAAAACCCAAAAGCGGACTTTAGCGGTATGGTAAAACGTAGCCGAGGAGTAGCAGGTAATATGAGTAAAGGTGTTCAATTCCTCATGAAAAAAAATAAGATTGACGTTGTGATGGGCTATGGTAAAATCAAAGCCAAAGGTCAAGTGGAGGTAACGAGCACCGATGGCAAAGCTGAGCTGTATGAAGCAAAGCACATAATCGTAGCAACAGGTGGTCGAGCAAGAGAACTACCTAATTTGCCATTGGATGGTCAAAAAGTAATTGGTTATCGTGAAGCCATGACCTTGCCCACCATGCCTAAGAAAATGATTGTTGTGGGGAGTGGTGCGATCGGAGTAGAATTTGCAGATTTTTATAATAGCGTTGGTACGGAGGTAACCATTGTTGAGTACATGCCGCGCATTGTACCAGTAGAAGATGAAGAAATTTCAAAAGAGTTAAGTAAACAGTTTCGTAAGCGTAAAATGAAAATCATGACTAACGCTAGCGTGGAAAGTGTGGATACAAGCGGGGATGGCGTAGTTGCGACTGTGAAGACGGCTAAGGGTGAAGAAAAGTTAGA